>JBEKOT010000005.1:0-46318 GCA_049521495.1 Syntrophorhabdales bacterium
TCTCCGGTGACGCAAAGACAGGGCGCTTTCGGCCTCCCGAGCTTTGCGCCGGCTGCCGCCGGAAAGGCGTAGAAGATAGGCGATATGCCTTTCGCGCTGATGAAGCTGCGGGGATGATAGGCGGAAAAGTAGAGCTCTGCCCAGTAGTAGATGAGCGTGGGATCCCAGACGGTCACAGTTTCGTCGGGAATATGCCGCCTCAGGAGCCTTACGAGCCGAAAACCGTCGCGCTCCTTCTCGAGCTCGGCCTTTTCCTTATTTTGTGCTTTCTTCAGCCCTTCCAAGTCCCACGAAAAAGTCCTTCCCCTCACGAGAAGGCGCAGCGATTCTACAACCCCTCGCATGTCGCCCGTCAATGCGAGCTCCGGCCGGTAATTCCGCGCGAGCCATCGGTCATCGACGTCGATATGGACTAGGCGGCCAAGTTTCACGCCTCTTTTTTTCGTCTCCGCCTCCCTCAGCCTTGTGCCGACGGCGATGACCACGTCGGCCGCCTGCAGCATCCGCTTCGTCGACCCCCGTGCCATGACGCTGCCGAAGGCGTACCCTCTGTCCTCCCTGACGGCGCCCTTGCCCCCCGTGCTAGTGAGAAAAGGTATGGCCGATTCGCTGCACAGGGCATCGAGCTGCCCCCCTATCCCTTCGTCCAGCAGGGCGGCCCCTCCTACGATAATGGGCCTTTCGCTCCCTGCGAGAGCCTTTTCGAGCGGTTCGGCATCGAAGACCGCTGCCCTCTCTTTCTGCGCGTCGCCCGTACCGTCCCGATAGGGGACGTCCTTATCCAAAAGACGATAGGGGACGAAGACGAGCACGGGCCCCCTCCGGGGCGTCAGGGCAGTGCGGAAGGCCGCCTCCAGCCTGTCGACCAGATCTCTCTCTTCCGAAACGACGAGAACCGCCTTTGCTATGCCCGAGAAGGGCGCCTCCGGCGCCTCCATGGCGTGGAGACCGCCTTTTTTCGCGCCCTTTCTTTCCGCCTCAATAACTATGAAGACCAGGGGCACGTCATCCTCGTGGGCCTCCATACAGGATGTGAAAACATTTCCAAGACCGGGGCCGGGCGTCAACAAGACCACCCCGGCCTTTCCGGTGGCCCTCGAAAAGCCGTCGGCCATAAAGGCAACGTTTGCCTCGTGTCTTCCCGTAAGAACCTTGATCTTCGAACCTGCGAGGGCATGGTCCAACGGCAATGTGTGTATACCGGGCAAATGAAAGAGATACCCGACCTCCTTATGCTCAAAAAATCGTACAATTGCTCTATTTACAAGCATAATTAGGACCTTACGCTGAGTTTAGCATAGTGTATCGGGAAGTTAAATAAAATTTAGTTGACATGATTTTTAAATTGATTTAGTTTAATACAATAAACTTTTTATGAGTGTTTACTGTTCATGACGAAAGGCGAAGGGTCGAGCATCGGAGAGAGAATACGGATGATAAGGCAGGCGAAGTCCCTTACCCAGGAAGAGCTTGCGTCGCGGGCAGGATTGACGAAGGGCTTTATCTCGCAGGTCGAGAGAAACATCACGTCCCTGTCCGTAGAGAGCCTATTGGGCATACTCGATGCGCTCGACCAGAAGGCATCCACATTTTTCGACGAGGGGTCAGTCGAGAAGATCGTCTTTGGCAAGGACGATATGGTCCGTCTGGAAAAAGAGCATGGGGCCGACTTCGAGATTCTCGTGCCGGCGGCTCAGAACAGACTCATGGACCCTGCGCTCCTTGCCTTGGAGACGGGTGAGAGGACGGAAGAAGAGGAGCCTCACGAGGGTGAGGAGTTCGGCTTTGTATTATCCGGCGGCATCGAGGTCTTGCTCGGCATGAAGACGTACAAGGTCAAGAAAGGGGAGTGCTTTTACTTTAAGGCATCGAAAAAACACTATCTGGCGAACAGGAGGAAAATGAAGGCGCTGGTCCTCTGGGTATCTTCGCCTCCCAATTTTTGACGGCGCCTGGTAGCCTCGATGGTGAGAACGAAAACAGGCCGGCCCATACCATAGAAAGAGCAATTGCGCATGGAGCTGCTGGGCATTAAAAATTTTGGGAGGTGGTAAAGTGATCATTCAAACGCCCACGAAGTTTTTTCTTGTCAGCGGTTCATCCGAAGGGTTCTCGTTACTGAACGCGTTTGACGGTGCTCTTCTGGCTTCAGGCGTCGGAGATACAAATCTGGTGAAAATGAGCAGTATTCTTCCTCCGGGCTGCGCAGAGATCAAGCCGCCTCCCGTTCCCATGCCGCAGGGGGCGCTGGTGCCGACAGCTTACGCTTCTCTCTACAGCGACGTGCCGGGAGAGGTCATATCCGCGGCCGTTGCCATCGGCATACCGAAAGACGCAAATCGCGCAGGTCTGATCATGGAATATTCCGCAAGGGCGGGAGAGGGCGCCGTAGTGGAGAGAGTGAAAGAGATGGTAAGGAAGGGCATGGAGCTCCGGAAAAGGCCAATAAAGGAGATAATACCGATATCCGCCACACACAAAGTTGTTGCCGTAGGGGCCGTATTCGCCGGCGTAGTCCTGTGGGATTAGCCCGGGCCGGCTAGCCTTTGCACGTCACGACATACTGTCAGGCGTTTTTCGTTCCATCCGAGCTTCTTGGAAGCCGTTTTTGATGAAAGGTGTTTTCAATAACACTTACATAGGGGCAGCAGAAGGCGAGGAGCGTGCCGCGATTATCCTTCTGGGCTGTCCTCTGGACGCCACATCTTCCTTTCGGTCCGGGACAAGGTTCGGTCCTGAAAGTATCAGGAGGGCGTCGTGGACCCTCGAAACTTACAGCCCCTATTTCAGGGGCGACCTGGAAGATATAAGATTCCACGACGCAGGGAACCTCGAGCTCCGCATGGGCGACCTGCCGTACTCGCTTGAACTTATAGAGAACGCCGCTTCCGAGGTCTTGGAAAAGGACAAGAAGCTTCTGGTTCTGGGCGGTGAGCATCTCGTGACCTATCCTATTATGAAAGCAGTGAAAAAACGCTTCGGAGACGTGCAGGTCGTACATTTTGACGCCCATTGCGACCTCCGGGACGAATACGAGGGACAAAGACTCTCCCATGCTACCGTCATGAAGCGCGTCATGGAGCTGGGGATAACCCGGATTCTCCACGTAGGAATACGATCGGGTACCAGACAGGAACTCGAAGGGCTCCTTCTCGTCGATTCTCCGGCATCGCTGGCGGCCCGGCTGCAAAAGGATTTACCGGTCTATCTGAGCTTCGATATGGACGTCTTCG
Organism: Syntrophorhabdales bacterium; assembly: GCA_049521495.1. GTDB lineage: Bacteria > Desulfobacterota > Syntrophorhabdia > Syntrophorhabdales > WCHB1-27 > CAWEPK01. Next base: position 3,234 of record JBEKOT010000005.1, read on the forward strand.
ATCCGTCCCTGGCCGCCGGGGTGACGACCCCTGAGCCGGGGGGCCTCATGTTCAAGGAAGTTATGGAATACCTTTTTGCCTGCCGGGGGGTAAATGTCGTCGGCGCAGACATAGTCGAGCTTGCGCCCGATTATGACGCGACTTTCGTCTCGTCCGTGTGCGCCTCGAAAACGGCAAGGGAGATCCTCATGCTCCTCGCGGGAGAGCATGAATGCATGAAATGATCGGCGGTGGGAGAATAATGGTGATCGGGGCAGGGGGCGTAGCGACGGTCGCAGCGAACAAGTGCGCCCAAGCTCCGGAAGTATTCAGGGAAGTCCTCGTTGCAAGCAGGACAATCTCCAGGTGCGAAGCAATCAGGAAGGATATCCGGCAGAGATACGGGAGAGATATTCAGACTGCCAAGGTGGACGCGGACAATGTGCCGGCCTTGGCCGCCCTGATCGACAGGTTCCGGCCGGACGTCGTGCTTAATCTCGCCCTTCCCTATCAGGACCTGCACGTGATGGATGCCTGCCTGGAGACGGGAGTACATTACATAGACACTGCCAATTACGAGCCGCCGGAAGAAGCTCATTTCGAATATAGCTGGCAGTGGGCATACCGGCAAAAGTTCGAGGGGAAAGGCATAATGGCGGTTCTCGGCTCCGGGTTCGACCCCGGCGTGACGAACGTCTTTACGGCCTATGCCGCGAAGCACCTCTTCGATGAGATAGAGTATCTGGACATACTCGACTGCAATGCAGGGACCCACGGCCACCCTTTCGCGACAAACTTCAACCCTGAGATCAACATCAGGGAAGTGACCCAGCCGGTGAGGCACTGGGAAAATGGTACATGGGTCGAGACGCCTGCGATAATCGAGGAGGGGAGCGTCCATTTGCCCTTTGATTATCCGTCGGCAGGACCGAAGGACAGCTACCTCCTCTACCATGAAGAACTCGAGTCGCTGGTCCGTAATATAAGGGGACTGAAAAGGGCCAGGTTCTGGATGACCTTCTCCGATAATTACCTCAACCATTTAAGGGTGCTCAAGAACGTCGGGATGACGAGGATCGACGAGGTCGACTATGAGGGCCAAAGGATCGTCCCCATAAAGTTTCTCAAGGCTTTGCTCCCGGAGCCCGCTTCTCTCGGATCGAGATATACGGGCGTGACGGTTATCGGTAATATCATCAGCGGGAAAAAGGACGGGAAGCCCCTAACGAGATATATTTACAATATATGCGACCATGAAGAGGCATTCCGGGAGACCGGGACACAGGCGGTTGCCTACACGACCGGCGTTCCGGCCATGATCGGCGCCATGATGCTGCTCACCGGGGCCTGGCGCGGGGCCGGGGTGTATAACATGGAACAGCTGGACCCGGACGAATTCATGGAGGCACTCAATAGATACGGGCTCCCCTGGCAAGTGGTCGAGCATGCGGCGCTTCCCTGAAGGATCTGAGGCTGAAAAAACAATCCGTGAGATCTCAGCAAAAGACGTACGTGGCGCGGACAGGTACCACGCTTTATCAGGCGACTCAAGAAGAAGGGTCCTTGAGGCGCTTTCCGGAGAAGGGTCCGTCTCGCTGACGCGCCTGCTCAAGAAGGCAAAGAAAAAGCGGTTCGGGGAGGCAAAAGAAAGATTCCTTGCCATCGCGGAGAGCGGAATAAGAACACCCGTTTACCTCCTGGACGAGAGCCTCATCGAAGAAAACATGCGGATCACGAGGTATGTCAAGGACCGGACGGACTGCAAAATATTGCATGCATTAAAAGCGTATGCCTCCTTCGCCACTTTCCCCATGATGGGCAGGTACCTGGACGGAACATGCGCAAGCGGGTTGAACGAAGCCAGGCTCGGGCGCGAGGAATTCAAGGGCGAGGTGCACACGTTCTCGGCGGCGTACAGGAAGGAAGAGATCGGGCGAATACTGAAATACTCCGATGCCGTCATATTCAACTCCTTTTATCAGCTGCGGAAATACGGAGAAAGGGCAAGAAAAGGGGGCGTCGAAATAGGCCTGAGGGTCAACCCCGGGTACGCCGAGGTCAAGACACGGACATATAACCCCTGCACGCCGTGCTCGAGGCTCGGAATAACTCACGCCACGTTCACCGAAGAATTCCCCGAGCACAGGGGCGTGGTGGACGGCTTGCACTTTCACGCAATGTGCGAGCAGAATTCGGACGTCCTTGAAAGAATCCTGACAGTCTTCGAAAAACTTTACGGAGCTTATATAAGGGGCCTCAAATGGGTAAATTTCGGAGGGGGCCACCACATAACCCGCGACGATTACGATATGGAGCGCCTCATCAGGCTGATAAACGCATTTAAGGAAAAGCACGGGGTGCAGGTGTATCTCGAGCCGGGCGAGTCGAGCGTCTACAACGCAGGCGTTTTGATCTCCTCCGTCCTCGATATCGTAAGAAACGAGATAGACGTCGCCATACTCGATGCGTCGGCGGAGGCGCACATGCCGGACGTCCTGCTCATGCCTTACAGGCCGCACATAATGACCTCCGGCGGGCCCAACGAAAAGACTTACACTTACAGGCTTGCGGGCCCGAGTTGCCTTGCGGGCGACGTCATTGGCGATTATTCCTTCGAGCGGCCGCTTAAAAGGGGAGACAGGCTCGTCTTCGCGGACATGGCCCTTTACAGCATAGTGAAGAACACAACCTTCAACGGAATAAACCTCCCGGACATAGCGGTGCTGCGGAATGGACGCAAGATAGAAGTGGTCAGGAAATTCGGCTACAAGGATTACAGAAACAGGCAGTCCTGACCGCACAGGGTATGCCCGTTTTTTTCTTTCTCTTCGTAAGTTCTTTGAGGTCGCCGGCGAAAATCGGCGGGACTATCGTCTTATATCCGCTGCCACGATGATGGCATCGGCCACTTCCTTCATGCTTTTCCTCAGGTCCATGCTCTTCTTGTGGATCTTCTTGTAGGCTTCGTCCTCGCCGATTCCCAGTTCCTTCATCAGCACACCTTTCGCCCTCTCGACGGTCTTCCTGGTCTCAAGGGCCTCTTTTGCGGAAAGTATCTCCTGGTCGAGGCGTGTGTTCTCGATAGCCACCGCTGCCTGGTTCGCGATAGCCTGTATGATGTCGATCTCCTCTTTTGAGAAATTGTGCTGCTTTTGCATGTAGCTGTTGATTACTCCGATGACTCTGTCCTTGATCATCATAGGCACCCCGATCATGGAGACGACGCCTTCCTTCTTCGCCACGTTCGGGTACATGTAGCCCGGCTCCTTCGTAACATCGGAGACTGTGATGGGTCGTTTCTCGATGACGACCTTGCCCGCTATCGACTGGCCGACCTTCAGGTTAGGCTTGTTGATGTATTCCTGGCTCAGGCTCTGTGTAGCCGCAATCACCAGTTCCTGCTTCTTCTCGTCGAGAAGCATGATGGAGCAGATTTTTGTGCCCATTACCTGGGCCGTCATGGTCACGATGAGCTGGAGTATCTCCTTGAGGTAGTAATCGGAAACGATGGTGCGGCTGACTTCCGAAAGGAGGTCGAGCTGCTTGGCTTTCCTGTTGATCTCTTCGTACACGACCGCGTTTTCGATGGCACTCCCGAGGTACTTTGAGATCGTAAAAAGCAGTCTCACCTGGTTCTCGGGATACTCGTGGGCCTTCTTGTGGTGGATGTTCATGACGCCGGTTATCTTGTCTTTTGCGAGAATCGGCACAGCCAGAAGGGCTTCGTACTTATCCTCGGCCAGGCTGGTGAAGCTCTTGAACCTCGGGTCGTTGTATGCCTGCCTCGAGAGCGCCACGGGCTTCTTCTCCTTTGCGGCCCAGCCGGTTACTCCCTCCCCAAGCTTGAGTCTGATCTCTCCCACTACGTCGCGGTGCCCCGTGCTGGCAGCCCTCAACGTCAATTCGTCGTTCTGCTCGTTGTAGAGATAGACGAGGCACGAATCGGCGGCCGTAAGGCTCACGACCATGTGGAGGATATGGGCAAGCAGGTCGTTCAGCTCCAGATTGCTGCTGATATCCTGCGCCACCTGATGCAGGATGCTCAGCTCCTGCTCCTTCCAACTCTGTTTAGGCACCCCTCTAGCTGCCACGAATACCCCTGATAATAATTGAAGAATGGTGAATTCTATCTTAATGTATCGCGTTTCCTTTGTCAACCGCGCTTTTTCCGCGGGAGCGCCGCGAAAGGGCGGTCTGAAGCCGCGAAGTCCGGTACGGGCGATTCGTAAGCCCTGCGGGGCAAAGCCGCTCCAGGCCCTTTTTTGCTTGAATACCGGCCGAATAAATTCTATTTTTATAGACATTGTTCTGTGATAGAAAGATATGCGAGGAAGATTGCCATGGCTAAGGCGCAAAACGAGATGGACCAGCTGCTCCAGAGCCTGCGGGACCCCGACTGGGAAAGGCGCTTCAAGGCGGCCGAGGGTCTGGGCAAGCTGAAGCGGGCAAGGGCAGTGAAGCCCCTCATTGAAGCGCTGAAGGATGAAGAAGAATACGTGAGGGAAGGGGCCGCATGGTCCCTCGGCGAGATAGGCCACAAGACGGCGCTGCAACCGCTCGTCGAGGCCCTGGGCGACAGGGACAAGTACGTGAGGGAAGGGGCAGCCGCCGCCCTCGGCAAGATCAAGGATCCAGGCGTTGTAGGGCCTCTCGTCGCTGCGTTGAAGGGCCAGGATGAATCGATGAGGCGGGTGGCCGAGGAGGCCTTGGGCGAAGTCGGTCGGGCCGCTCTCGGGAGTCTTGTCGGCCTTCTTTCCGACGGTGACTGGGACATCAGATGGAGGGCCACCCATATCATGGGCCGGGTAAAGGACAACTCCGTCCTCGATGTCTTGTGCCGGGCGCTGAAGGATGAGAACAAGTATGTGAGGGAGGGCGCGGTCTCGGCCCTGGGGGAGATAAAGGACGGCAGGGCTGTGGGAGCCCTCGTGGCCGCCCTGAGCGATGAGAACAAGTATGTGAGGGAGGAGGCGGTCAATGCCCTGGGGGAGCTTGGCGACAGGAAAGCGGTCGATGCTCTCGTGGCGGCCCTCGGAGACAAGGACTGGGGCGTGCGATGGGGCGCAGCGAACGCCCTTGGCGAGATAGGAGACAAGAAGGCGGTAAGCCCTCTGATTTTCGGGTTGAAGGACGAGGTGCGCTACGTCCGGGAGGGTGCGGCGCTCGCCCTCTCCAGGATAGGCAAGCATGCGGTGCCCCTCCTGATAGAATCGCTCAAGGACAAAGACCGCAATATCCGGCGCTGGGCCGCGTGGACCCTCGGAAAAATAAAGGACGAAAGAGCCGCCCGCCATCTCATAGGCGCGCTCAACGATGAGGATGGGGGCGTCCAGTTCGCGGCCGAGGTAGCACTAACGGAAATGGAAGAATAGCCGAAGCGTAATTTACCATGGACAGCTACGTGCGGGTGAGGGTGCCTGTCGCCGACCTGCGAGGAAAGCCGGTCGAGGCGGCTCCTCTCGCCGTCCGCGACGATATGCGGGTGAGCCAGCTTCTCTTTAATGAGCTCCTGGCCGTAAAGGAGGAGCAGGGGGGCTGGCTTGCAGTCGAGGCTGTGGAACAGCAGAAACTAACCCCTGACGGCTGGCACGGCTATCCCGGCTGGGTTCGGAAAGTGGACGTTACACCGTCCGATGGGACAACCGCGCACGGCGGCGTGGTGAAGACAGCCTTTGCGACAGTCCGCTCGTCCCCTTCCGCAGACAGCCCGGCCATCTTTCCCCTAAGCCTGGGCACCAGGCTCTTTTTTTCCACTGAGGCAAGGGGTTTCCTGGGGTTTTCCATGGAAGACGGGAAGACCGGCTGGGTGCCGAAAGGGGCGATCGGCCTTTCGCCGCCCGATGATCGCGCCAGGCCCGGGGAGGTTGTCAGAATTGCCCGCCTCTTTCTTGGAGCGACTTACTTGTGGGGCGGAAGGAGCATGCCCATGCCGTGGCCGCGAGGGCCCGTTATGGGTGTTGACTGCTCCGGCCTGGTGAACCTCGTCTTCCGCGCCGTCGGCGTAGACCTCCCAAGGGACGCCCATGACCAATGGAAAAAGACGGCCCCCGTAAGACCTCCCGATTCGGTGCCCGGCGATCTGATTTTCGTAAAAAGACCGGGAGAGGCCGAACCGGTATCCCACGTGATGCTCTTTATAGGGGGCGAGCGGTTCATCGAGGCGACGGAAACAGGAGATTCCGTCCGTGTAAGGACGTTCTCACAAAAGTTCAGGCTCAGCCTCAAGGGGCTTGCGAAGGGCGGCACTGCAGACCGGAATAGGGTATATTTCGGAAAGACGCTTTAACAGGAGGACCATATGTCGGTTCTGATGGAAATGGCCATGTTCCCGACGGACAAAGGGGAGAGCGTGAGCAGTTACGTAACGAGGATTATCGCTATGTTCGACAGGCAGAACCTCGACTACCGGCTCACTTCAATGGGGACGGTAATAGAGACTGCCAACATCGAAGAGGGCCTCAAGGTAATCGCCGATGCGTACTGGGAACTGGAGCCCGACTGTGGAAGGGTTTACGCGACGGTCAAGCTCGATATCAGAAAGGGCAAGAGCGGAAGGATCAGCCGGAAAATCGAATCGGTCGAAAAGAAGCTAGGCAAAAAACCGAGGACCTAGCCGGGACCGGCAATTGCAGTTGCGAGGGGGGAGGCTCTACGAGCTCCGCTCGTGGAGGGGGCGCTGAGCCCCGGCAATTGCAAGGCGTACCCGGAATTTCTCGACCAGATGGTCCGGATTGTAGGAAAGCTTTGCCTCTCTGAGGCCGGGTTCTCCCAAGTCTTGCTCACGGTTGACGAAGGGTATGCCGGACCATTCCTTCTCGCAGAATTGCTGGTTTACGGCCGCGTAAAGTCCGCGGATATCGTTGTTCGCCTTTTCGATGTGGACGACGGCTGTATTCGTACCGAGAGGCTCGCCAAGGGTGAACGCCTCGACCTGACCGTCTATGAGGATCGCCCCTCCCTTTATTTGGAGGGCCGTGAAGTTCAGCAGGGCCTCCCTCGTGGCGTCCCCTTCTCCGATCAGGTTCAGGTCCTCGGCGCACCGCCGCTGGACGCACCACTTCTCTGCGAGGGCAAGGCACGGCCCGACGCGGGTCTCGGTAATCGGCTCATAAATAAACCGATAAGAGCGCATCAGGTAGTTGAGGTGGTTCCGTTTAGCGCGGTAGCTCTTGCCCTCCAGCTTGACGAGGTCCTCTGTCCGGTAGACGTAGTCGAAGTGCTCTCGCGTCGGTTCGCAAACAAAACCGCCGCTCTCCGAAAGCTCCGCCACGAGCCTTGCGTCAGCCCTGTCTATGCTTGGCTCCCGTACTTTTCTATCCTCTTCGAGCCAGCCAAGGAGCATGCGGCTCACGGGGGCCCGCGACGGGGGCCCGACGGGAGGAAGGGCTTGCAAGCCGTTTCCCGAATCGCCGATCACGAGCAGCCAATCGCCGTAGAGGGACCAGGAGAACCCGTAGTGGGACCTCCATATGAACATGTTAGTGAAATTGAGCTCGGACGTCTCGGGCTTATATTCTTCGAGCCGCCTTCTGATAATATCCCGGTCCTCGATACCGATAGGCTTGAATTCCGGAAATTGGGGCGTCACAGGATATCTTTCTCCGGAATAAGTGAAAGGAGGGCCCTCCAGGCATGGGCCTCACCGTCGCTCGGCGCCCGGTAGTCGCTGCGGGGGGAGAGGGAGCCGCCGGACCCGATTTTAGGTCCGTTGGCTATGCAGCTCCGCTTATACTGGCTCATCTCGAAAAAGCGGTCGATAAAGACGGCAAGCCAGTGCTTGATCTCGCCTATTGTGTAAGATCGCCGTTTATCCTCGGGCACGTCCGGCCAACGGCCGAGCGCTGCGTCGCGCCAGGCGGTCCATGTAAGGAAGGCCACTTTGGGCGGCGGGTAGCCGAAGCGAAGCACGTAGTAGAGCGTGAAGTCCTGCAAGCTGAAGGGGCCTACGACGTCCTCGGAGCGTTGGCCCGGCTCCTCGTTGCTGCCGGCGGGCACGAGCTCGGGGCTTATCATCGTATCGAGGACGTCGAAAAGGGCTTTGCTCGCCTCGCTGCCGAAGAAATCGTTGGCCGCTACCCAACGGATGAGATATTGGATGAGCGTCTTCGGCACGCTCGAGTTGACGTGGTAATGGGCCATGTGGTCACCCACGCCGTAGGTGGACCAGCCGAGGGCGAGCTCGGACAGGTCGCTCGTTCCGACTACAAGGGCGCGGCGCAGGTTGGCCAGCCTGAAGAGGTGGCTCGTCCGCTCGCCCGCCTGTACGTTCTCGAAAGTGATGTCATAGACGGGCTCTCCGCCGGCGAAAGGGTGGCCGATGTCCTTGAACATCTGTAGGCAGGAAGGCCGGATGTCGATCTCCAGCAGAGAGCAGCCGAGGGCCGAAAGGAGTCTTCGCGCCTGGTCCATGGTGCGCATGCTCGTCGCGAATCCCGGCAGAAGACAGCCGATGACGTTCGTCCGGGGCAGGCGCATGACGTCCATGGCACGAACGGCGACGATGAGCGCCTGGGTCGAGTCCAGGCCGCCCGAGATGCCCAGCACCACTTTATCGGTGCGTGTGAACTGGAGGCGCTTTGCCAGTCCCTGCACCTGTATCTCGTAGACCTCGCGGCATCTTCGGTCCTGTCCCTCCACGTCGGAAGGCACGAAGGGGAAGCGTTCGTAGGCGCGGTCGAGCAAGAGCACCTCTTCCCTTGGGAGGACCGCATCTACCAGGATTGCCCGAAAGCCTGCGACCTCTCCCGCGTGGCGTCCGACTGACTGGCCGAAACTGTTCTGCCTCATCCTGTCCTGGCTGAGCCGGTCGAGGTCTACATCGCCGGATATCAGCTGCGGTTCATAGGAGAAGCGTTTCGATTCGGCGATCTTCGTTCCGTTCTCGTAGATCAGGCCCTGGCCGTCCCAGGCGAGATCGGTCGTCGACTCGCCGAAACCGGCTGCCGTATACACGTAGGCGCTTATGCAGCGCGCCGACTGGTTCTCCACGAGCGCCCGCCGGTAGCTTGCCTTCCCCACCGTTATGTTTGAGCCCGAGAGGTTCACGAGCACCGTTGCCCCGGCGAGGGCTGCATAGGAGGACGGCGGGATTGGCACCCAGAGGTCCTCGCAGACCTCGACGAAAAACCGGAAGGCCGGTTGGGCTGCGGTCTCGAAGATGAGCTTTGTGCCGAAAGGTACGTCCTGGCCGAAGAGATGGACACTCTCGGACGCGGCAAAGTCAGCAGGCGCGAAGTAGCGCATCTCATAGTATTCCCGGTAATTGGGCAAGTAGGTCTTGGGAATGATCCCTAGAATCCTTCCCCTGTAAAGGACTGCCGCGCAGTTGAAAAGAAGGCTTTTGACTCTGAAGGGCAGGCCCACTACGGCGATGACGGGGATATCCCCGGAGGCATCAAGGACGGCCGAAAGGGCATCCAGGCAGCCCCCTATAAGGGCCTCCTGGTGAAAAAGGTCGTCGCACGAGTAGCCCGCAAGTCCGAGCTCCGGAAAGGCGGCGAGGAGAACCTTTCGCTCTCCTGCCTCCCTCAGGAGGCCGATCGTCTCTGCTGCGTTAAAGGCGGGGTGGGCTACCCGGACCCTGGGTATGGCCGCAGCGAGGCGGACGAAGTTATGGTTGTAGAAGTTGAAAAAACCGGCGTCCAGAGTCATTATCCTCCTTCCCTCTTTTGCCGCAAAGGGCTACTAAAGCGGCCTGCGGCCTAGCCCGCAGCCAGCCCCCGCGCATAGCTCAAGGCTTCCAGGACGAGGTCTCCTGGGACGCCCCCCTGCGCCATTTGGGGGTTGCCCCCCCCTTTGCCCCCGTATTTCGCGGTGATCGATTTTATGATCTGTCCCGCGTTGAAGGTCGGCGTCAGGTCCTTCGTCACCGCCGCTACAATAAGGCCCTTCTCGCCTTCCCTTGTGCCTACTATTACTACGCAGCTCGTGAGCCTGCCGCGGACGAGGTCGGTCGCCTTCCTCAAGTCTTCGGTGCCCCCTTCGGGCAGAAAGATTGAGACGATCGTCCCATGGTCGTGCTTCACCGCACCCTTTATCGCCTCCTCGATCTGCTTCCGCATCAGCTCTTCCTTAAGGCGCTTTACTTCCTTTTCCCTGGCGTCCATTTCCGCGAGGAGCGCCTGGGCCCTGGCCTCCAGCCCTTCCAGGTCTGTTCTCATCTCCCTGGCCACAGCCCTCGCCATGGTCTCGATTTCCCTCCTGTGGCTGACTGCGCCTTTGCCTGTGACTGCCTCTATCCTCCTAATGCCCGAGGCGAGGGAGCCTTCACTGACAACGGAAAAGCTGCCGATCTCCCCGGTATTGCCGATATGCGTCCCGCCGCACAGCTCGCTGCTGAAGTCGCCGATCGAAACGACCCGGACCGTCTCACCGTATTTCTCCTCGAAAAGAGCGGTAGCCCCCTGGCGGATGGCCTCTTCCCTCGTTTTTACCTCCGTCCTGACATCCATCATATCAAGTATCTTTTCGTTGACTATGTCCTCTACCCTGGCTATCTCTTCTGCCTTTAGGCCCTGAAAGTGGGTGAAATCGAATCTTAGCCTGTCCCCGTCCACCAGGGACCCCGATTGTTTGACGTGCTCGCCCAGAACCTGCCTAAGGGCAAACTGGAGGAGGTGTGTGGCCGTATGGTTTCTCGCAACGGCCCTTCTTTTCTCCCTATCGACCTTAAGACGCACGGGCGCTCCCGTCCTTAGCGCGCCTTTCTCCACTTTGACGGTGTGGGAGAAGAGGTCCTCTCGCAGGCGGGTCACGCTGCTGACCGTGGCGAGGGCCGAACCCTGCTCGACGACGCCTTCGTCGCTTACCTGCCCCCCAGCCTCACCGTAGAAAGGCGTCACTTCGAAGAAGGCGTGGGCCTCTTCGCCTTGCGCGACCTCATCGACCGGGCGCCCCTCCTTCACGATGGCAAGGACGGTGGCGTCCGACTCCAGCGTCTCATACCCGGTAAAGACGTTCTTAAGGTCCTCCGTAAAGGTCCCGCCCGATTCCTGTGCGACTGCCTCTTTTTTCGTACGCCAGTCGCTCCTCGACCGCTCCTTCTGCTCGGCGAGAGCGCTCTCGAAGCCCGCCATGTCGAGCATGAGGCCGTCTTCCCTCGCCATGTCCTCGGTAATGTCTACTGGGAATCCGAAGGTGTCGTAGAGCCTGTAGATCACGTCGCCCGGGATTACCCTTGCGCCCTTCGCTTCCGTCTGCCTCTTGACCTCCTCGTAGAGGCGCATGCCCACGCTCAGCGTTTCGAGGAAGCGCTCCTCCTCCCCTTTCAGGACCCGCAGAATAAAGGGGTAGTTGTTCCTCAGCTCGGGGTAGACGTCTCCCATCATATCGACTACGACCCGCGAAAGATCGGACACGAAGTCCTTTTCGATGCCTATTTTTTTTCCGTATCGCAGGGCCCGCCGCAAGATCCTGCGAAGCACGTAGCCCCGCCCCTCCTTCGAGGGAAGGACCCCGTCGCCCACTATAAACGTGGCCGCCCGCACATGGTCGGCGATCACCCTGAAGGCTACATCGACTATCCCGCCCGACCCGTAGGCTTCCCCTGATATCTCTTCGAGGCGGCCTATGAGGGGCATGAATAGATCGGTCTCGTAGCTGCCGATCTTTCCGGCAAGGACCGAGACTACGCGCTCCAGCCCCATGCCGGTGTCGATCGACGGGTTGGGAAGCTTTCTCATCTGTCCGTCGCCCCCGCGCTCGTACTCCATGAACACTAGGTTCCATATCTCGAGGTATCTGTCGCAGTCGCAGCCTATGGAACAGGTCGGCTGCCCGCACCCCGCCTTTTCGCCGAGGTCGTATATGATCTCCGAGCAGGGACCGCACGGCCCTTCTTCCCCCATGGACCAGAAGTTGTCCTTCTCCCCGAGCCTGACGATCCGCGACGGCGATATACCGGCCGCTTTCCAAAGGGCTTCGGCGTCGTCATCCTCCCTGAAAACAGTGACCCATAGGCGTCCCTCGTCCAGGCGGAGGTCTTTTCGCAGGAACTCCCACGCATAGGCAATCGCCTCTTTCTTGAAATAGTCTCCGAAGGAGAAGTTGCCGAGCATCTCGAAGAAGGTGTGGTGCCTAAGCGTCTTGCCCACGTTGGCAAGGTCGTTGTGTTTCCCCCCCGCGCGGACGCACTTCTGTGGAGAGGCGGCTCGCACGTAGGGCCGCCTCTCCAGCCCCAGGAACACGTTCTTGAACTGAACCATGCCCGCATTGACGAAAAGCAGGCTCGGGTCCTTTTCGGGGACGAGGGAGGAGCTAGGCACAATGGTGTGCCCGTTGCGGGCGAAGAACTCCAAGAATGAGGTCCGCGTTTGCTTCGAGAGCACTTCTATTCCTTTCTGAGCCCGTAGTGGGCGAGCAGCTTCGATTGAAGTTCCCCGGCCACGTCGGGGTGCTCCTTCAGGAACTCCTTGGCGTTCTCCCTGCCCTGGCCTATCCTGGCCTCCCCATAAGAAAACCAGGTACCCGACTTCTCTACCAGGCTCGCCTCTACGCCAAGGTCGACGAGGTCGCCCTCCCTTGATATGCCTTCGCCGAAGACGATATCGAACTCCGCTTCCCGGAAGGGTGGGGCGAGCTTGTTCTTTACGACTTTTACCCTCGTTCTGGACCCGACCACTTCCTGGCCGTCCTTGATCGCCGAGATGCGCCTTATATCGAGCCGCACGGACGCATAGAACTTGAGGGCGTTCCCGCCCGTCGTCGTCTCGGGGTTGCCGAACATGATGCCTATCTTATGCCTGATCTGGTTGATGAAGACGACGATTGTCATCGATTTACTGATCGTTGCGGTCAATTTTCGAAGGGCTTGCGACATGAGCCTGGCCTGCAGCCCCATGTGCTGGTCCCCCATCTCTCCCTCTATCTCCGCTCGAGGCACGAGGGCCGCCACGGAGTCGATGACGACGATATCGACGCCGCCGCTCCGCACGAGGATCTCCGTGATCTCCAGGGCCTGTTCGCCCGTATCGGGCTGCGAGATGAGGAGGTCTTCCGTCTTGACCCCTATCCTGCCCGCATAGCGCACATCCAGGGCGTGCTCGGCGTCGATGAATGCCGCGGCGCCCCCTGCTTTCTGCACTTCGGCAATGACCTGGAGGGCGAGCGTCGTCTTGCCGGACGCCTCGGGCCCGAATATCTCAATGACCCGTCCCCGGGGCACCCCCCCGATGCCGAGGGCGATGTCGAGGGCCAGCGAACCGGTAGAGACCACCGGTACCGCCTCCGGAGGGCGCTCCCCCAGCTTCATGATCGAGCCCTTGCCGAAGAGCCGCTCTATCTGCGTCACCGCCATGTCGACTGCCCTTCCTTTTCCGCCTTCTTCCGCTTTCATCCTGCCGCTTTCTTCCCTCATCACTCTTTGCCTCCAAGTTTTATCTTCCAGATCGGGGCGTATATGGCGCCGCCCGGCTTCAGCGTGCTCTTGTAGAGAGCAAGCTGCTCGATGAGGAACTCCTTTTCCTCGACGGGAGGTGGGTCCCCGTCGGGGAAAGCCTTCGGTATCCTTCTCCTGCCGAGCGTGATATGGGGCACAAAGCCTCTCTTCTCCTTTTCGACGTGAAGGAAAGACAACCTCTCTTCCACTTCAGAGAATATGACCTGCGATTTCTCGATCCCTTCTTTCAGCCGCACCAAGATCACCCGAGCGCTCCTTCTCGTGGGGAAGGCGTCGAGGACGCCCAGGCGCGCACTGATTGGACCGAAACGCTCTCCGATGGGGGCAAGGGCCTTCCTCATCGACTCGGGCGCGCTCTCCTCGACCTCACCCAGGAATTTCACCGTGATGTGAATACCCTCGTCTCTGACCCATCGCACCCCCTCGGTCCGCCTATCCAGCCTATCGATCACCGTCTTCAGATAGGCGACGATCTCGTCGGGGAGCTCCAGGGCCAAAAACGTCCTCACGGGCCCCTCCCTTCGAGATAGTCGAGAGCTAACGCCAGGGCCCCATCGGCACTCTGGCGTTTTATGGACAACCGGTCGCCACCGAACATGTGCCGCCGCACGAAAGCCCCGTCTTTTGCGGCAAGTCCGATGTAGACCGTTCCCACGGCCTTCTCGGCCGTCGCACCCCCAGGGCCGGCAATGCCGGTCACGGATAAGCCCAGGTCTACCCCCATTGCAGTCCGGACGCCTTCGGCCATCTTTTCGGCAACTTCCCGGCTGACCGCCCCCTTAGCGGCTATCAGCTCCCCCGGCACCTGCAGGAGAACCTCTTTGGCGCCATTGCTGTATGTCACAAGGCCGGCCTGAAAATAGTCCGAAGACCCCGCCACGTCGGTGATCCTGCTGGAAATGAGGCCGCCCGTGCAGGATTCGGCAACGGCGATCGTCAGTCCTTTCGCCCTGAGCAGCTTGCCCAGCCTTTCCTCGGGGCTCATGCGAGCCTCCCCCAAAGAATGAGCGCGACGTTCGCATAGGCGCCGGCAAGCAGGTCGTCTGCGATAATGCCGTAGGCGCCGCGGAGGCGCTCCACTTTTCGTATAGGGTAGGGTTTTAGTATATCAAAGGCGCGGAAGAGAATAAAGGCCCTCGAAAGGTTCCACACGCTAGCGTTGTGGCCCGCCGCTGCGACGAGCATGCCCAGAAGCTCGTCTATCACTATGTGGCCGGGGTCGGACTTGTCACCCCTTGCCCGTTCCACTGCAGGAATGGCAAGCGCCGCGAGGAGGACGATGACCGCCGGGTTGCCTGCGGAGGGGAGGAAGTAGAGGATGACGCACGCGAAAGCCGAGGCCCACGTGCCCGGGGCGAAGGGCAGATATCCCACATAGCTGCATGTGGCGAACCACTGGCAGATCCTATCCTTTGTCACCGTAGACCGCTTCCTCATCGAACACCTTCTCGCCGACCTCCGTCCAGCCGTCTTTCCATGTCCTGTAGAAGCAGCTAAAGTAGCCCGTATGGCAGGCGGCGACCCGCTGGTCGACCACGAGAAGGAGCGTGTCCCCATCGCAGTCGAGGCGGAGATTTCGCACCTCCTGATAGTGACCCGACGTTTCACCCTTGAGCCACAGCTTGCCTCTGGAGCGGGAGTAGTAGTGGGCCCGCCCCGTTCTACGCGTAAGCTCCAGGGCCTCCGCGTTCATATAGGCAACCATGACCACCTCTTTGGTCCGCTCGTCCTGGACCACGACCGGGACGAGCCCCCGGGCATCCCATTTTATCGAGTCGGTTATCTTGTCCATTTCCTTTGCCCTAAGCTCTCAATCGAGGACCTTCTCCCGAAAGAGGTCGGTCTTTCCAAAAGTCCGGTCATAGCCGCACGTGGACGCCCCGGGACCTGAGGTACCTCTTTGCGTCGATCACCGTGTGCTCGCGGTAATGGAAAATCGAGGCGGCCAGCACGGCGTCTGCCCTGCCCTCCACAAGGCCTTCAAAAAGGTGCTCAAGGGTGCCCACCCCGCCTGAGGCGATGACCGGTATAGTGACCGTGTCAGAGATCGACCTGGTCAGCGGTATGTCGTACCCGATCTTGGTGCCGTCCCTGTCCATGCTGGTGAGAAGGATCTCGCCGGCCCCGAGCGCCTCCACCCTCCGGGCCCACTCCACGGCGTCTACGCCGGTCGGCCTTCGCCCCCCGTATGTATAAACCTCAAAACCGTCCTTCGTTGCCTTTGCATCGATGGCTACGCAGATGCACTGGCTGCCGAACATCTCGCTCGACTGCGTTATGATCTCCGGCTGCTCTACAGCCGCCGTGTTGATTGTCACCTTGTCCGCCCCGGCAAGAAGTGTGTCCCTTATGTCGTCGATCCCCCTTATGCCGCCGCCCACCGTTAGCGGCATAAAGACCTCGGCGGCCACTTCTTCGACGACATGCAGGATCGTCTTCCTCGACTCATGCGAGGCGGTAATGTCAAGAAAACAGAGCTCGTCGGCCATCTGCTCCTCATAGGCCTTGGCATTCTCTACGGGCCCGCCCGCATCCTTCAGGTTGACAAAGTTCATCCCCTTTACGACCCTGCCGTCCATTACATCGAGGCATGGGATTATCCTCTTAGTCAGCATATTTCATGGCCTCCTGAATGTCTATGCGCCCCTCGTAGAATGCCTTGCCAACGATGGCGGCCCAGACATCCAGATCTCTAAGCACCTTTAAATCGTCGACCCCCGCAACCCCGCCGCTCGCTATAACGGGGAGGTCGGTCATAGACTTTATTCTTTTCAGGCCCTCGTGATCCGGGCCGGAGAGCATGCCGTCCCTGGCGATGTTGGTGCACAGCAGGGCCATGACGCCCACTCTTGCTGCATCATCGATCATCTTTTCCACAGGGGCGACCGCGGCTTCTTTCCAACCCTTCACCATCAGCTTCCCCTCGTACATGTCCAAACCGAGCACGATATTATGAAAGGCCGCGAGCCCTTCAAAAAAGGCCGGATCCGTGAGGGCCCTCGTGCCGACGATTACGCCGCTTACGCCGCAAGCCAGGTAAGCCGCGATATCCTCTTCCGTACGTACGCCCCCGCCGACTTCCAGATAGCCGTCGATGCGACCCCGGATCGCCTCTATCAGCCCCCTGTGCACAGTGCCGCCCGTGCGGGCGCCGTCAAGGTCGATCACGTGGAAGTCCCTTGCCCCTTCGGCCACCATGCGACTGATCATGGCCTCCGGGTCGCTGCCGTAGACTGTCATCCGCTCGAAATCCCCCCGGACGAGCCTGACGAAGTGCCCTCCGGCGAGGTCCATTGCAAAGAGGATCTTCACTGCTCTGCCGCCTTCGGGCCGGGCCCCAGGTCCTCCGCGAGGCGGTCGACCGCCTTCCTGACCCCCTCCCGTGCAAGCTCGCCTGCCGTAAGCCACTTGGCGCCCCGCCTCAGGAAAGTGAAGAAGCGTAAGACATTCTCCGAGAGGGGTTGCTGCGTCTCGTCGAAGACGAATACCTTTGAAAGGGTGCCCTGTTCGAAAAGATGGACGTGGAAGCCTACGCTCGCGGGCCGCTCCACGGAAAAATTACCCCCTCGCCGCTCCTGGAAACGGTAAACGAGCACGTCGAGGTACCGCGCCTCGCCATCTTCCGAAGAGTGCCGGACCCCCCTTTCGTCGAGAGCCCCCCCGAACTCCGTGGCGATAATGCTCTCCGCATTCTCGTGCACGCCGCCCGGCACTATCACGCGATGGCAGACCGGACAGAGGTATGCGCCCTCGTCCTTGAGCCGCTCGACATAAAGCCCCAGCGCAAAGGCCGGACCGGACAGGGTCAAAAGCGCGAAGATCATTACGGGGAGTGCGCGTGCTATGCGCATAGTCTCACAAAATTCCTCAGGAGCTGAAGGCCGATGGCCTGGCTCTTCTCAGGATGGAACTGGCAGGCAAAGACGTTTTCCTTCTGAACGGAGGAGGTGAACCGGCCGCCATAATCGGTAAAGGTGGCAGAGACGGGCTCTTCGGCCTCCGGAAAGTAGGAGTGGACGAAATAAAAATAGGCTCCGTCCGGAACGGCGTCGAATATCGCCGACGGCTTGGCTATCTCTACGCTGTTCCAGCCCATGTGGGGTATTTTCATTGCGCCCCGGAAGCGGACGACCCGACCCTTGATCACCGACATTCCCTCGATGCCCGGCGCCTCTTCCGACGAATCGAGGAGGATCTGCATGCCGAGGCAGATGCCGAGATAGGGCTTTCCTGCCCCTATCTGCTCCCTGATGAGACCGAAGAGACCGAGCCCCTTCAGGTTCTCCACGCATTTACCGAAAGCGCCCACGCCGGGCAGGACCAGGCCGGCCGCTTCCCTTATCACATTGCCGTCGCTCGTTATGGTAATGGGGGCACCGAGCCGCCTGAAAGCGTTCGTCACGCTTCTCAGGTTCCCCATGCCGTAATCGACTATTGCGATCATCACAGGCACCCTTTGGTCGAGAGGGCGCCCTTCACCCGCGCCTCGCTCGCAACTGCTTCCCGGAGGGCCCTTCCCGATGCCTTGAATATCGCCTCGATCTTGTGGTGCAGGTTTTCGCCGGATAAAAGATTCACATGGAGGGTGATCCGCGCCTCGCTCGTGAAGGCCCGGAAGAACTCTTTTATGACCTCGCCGTCGAAAGAGCCCACCTTCCCGTTGATGTCGCCCTGCCAGAAGAGACCCGGCCTGCCGGAGAGGTCGACGGCCACCATGCAGAGGGCCTCGTCCATGGGCAGCAGGCAGTGGCCGAACCGCTTTACCCCGACAAAACCCGGCAGCGCCTCCCGGAGGGCCTTCCCCAAGGTGATGCCCGTGTCCTCGATCGTGTGGTGGGGGTCGATCTCGACGTCGCCTTTTGCCTTTACGGTGATGTCGAAGAAGCCGTGCCTCGCAAAGAGCTCGAGCATGTGATTAAAGAAGGGGATGCCCGTCGATACGCTGTACGCGCCCTCGCCGTCCAACTTCCAGTCGACCTGTATACGGGTCTCCTTCGTCTTCCTTTTCACGCTGGATTCCCTCTCCATGGCGCCCCCCTAGAGTATAACCTTATTCAGCGGATATTCCACGATGCCCTCTGCGCCTGCCCTGCGCAGCGACGGTATGATGTCGCGGACGACCTGCTCGTCGATGATCACCTCTATGGCTACCCATTCTCCGTCCGCCAGACTGGAAACGGTGGGCGTATGGAGTGAGGGGAGGATGGCCGTCACCGCACCGAGCTTGCCCTTTGGAACGTTCATCTTGAGCCCTACCTTCTCGTCTGCGAGCAACGCCGCTTTAAGGAGCATGACGATATTCTCGATCTTCGTCTTCTTCCACCGGTCCTTAAGGGCCGTTTTGTTCGCAATGACAACGGTCTCCGACTCAAGTATCGTCTCGATTACGCGCAGGTTGTTCGCCGCCAGGGAGGCGCCCGTCTCCGTAACCTCGACGATGGCGTCTGCCAGAAGGGGCGGCTTCGCCTCCGTCGCCCCCCAGGAATACTCCACTACGGCGTCTATGTTCTGCGATTTGAGATAGCGAGTCGTGAAGCCGACCAGCTCGGTCGCTATTTTCTTCCCCTGGAGGCCCTGAAGGTCCTTTATCGGCGAGCCTGCCGGTACGGCCACCACCCACTTAACGCCCCTGAACCCCGCCTTGCCGTAGCGCAGGCGCGCCACCTCGGCGACCTTCGAGTTCTGTTCCAGGACCCAGTCTAGGCCGGTGATGCCCATGTCGAGTATCCCGTTCTCCACGTACCGCCCCATCTCCTGCGCCCGGATCACGAGCCCTTCCAATTCGGGGTCGTCAATGGCCGGAACATATGATCGCTCGGCAAGCTTTACGTTGTACCCCGCATTCTTAAAAAGCCTGAGCGTGCTTTCCTGCAGGCTCCCTTTTGGTAGACCTATCTTCAGCTTCAACGGGACAGCTCCTTTCTCGCTTTTATGGCCTCGCCGTGGGAATAAAGCCCCTCAATGTCCGCAAGCGTGGTCGCCCACCCCCCGTGTTTCTTGAAAAAGGGTTCTTCTATCTTAACCAAAACCTGCCTCTTTGTAAATCGTTCCACCGAGAGGCCCGAGGAGAACCTGCCCGCCCCGCCCGTCGGGAGCACGTGGTTGGTGCCTATGGCGTAGTCGCCCATTGAGACGGGTGTATAGGGGCCTATGTAGGTGATGCCCGAGTATCTCACCCGCTCGGCAAGTGCCTCATCCCCTATGACCTGGAGGTGCTCCGGCGCGATCCGGTCGATGGCCCTTATTGCGTCGTCAAGACTCGTATAGTGGACCAGGAAGCCGTGCGCGCCGAGCGCCCGCTCGACGATAGCGCGCCTTTTGTTCGAAGAGATGAGGCGCTCCATGCATCGCAAGAGGCCGTACAGCTCATCCTCGGAAGGCGAAAAAAGACCGACCGTGGCCATCTCGTCATGCTCCGCCTGAGAGAAGAGGTCCCAAGCCAGCACCTCGGGCGAAAGGTGCTCCGCTGCAAGGATAACAAGCTCGCTCGGGCCGGCGAGCATGTCGATGCCGACCAGGCCGTAGACGTCCCTCTTCGCCTCTTCTACATAGGCATTCCCGGGGCCGACGATCATATCTACCTTCGGCACGGACCCGACCCCATAGGCGAAGGCATAGATAGCCTGTGCCCCTCCTATCCTGTACACATCCGTGATGCCCAGGAGGAGCGCGGCGGCCGCAATATAAGGGTTCAAGGCGCCGTCGCGGGTCGGCGTAGCCGCGTAAACCTCCTTGACGCCGCCTATGCGGGCAGGCACCGCCCCCATTACCAGGCTCGACGGGTAGGCCGCGCTGCCGCCCGGCACATAAATACAGACCTTTTCAATGGGCACGGGCCGCTCCACCACTTTCAGGCCCCGTCTTCTATAGGTCCTCACCCTCGGCTTCTGCCCGCGGTGAAAAAGAGTCACGTTCTCGATCATGGCCTTTAGCGCCCGGACGTGGCCCTTGTCGACCCGGGAAGCGGCAGCTTCAAGCTCGCCCCGGCTTATCTTCAGCGAGTAGTCGTCCGTCCAGCCGTCAAACCGCCTGCCATAGGCTGCAAGGGCCCCGTCTCCGCGCGCGAGCACCTCAGCTCTTATGCGCTCCACCCTTTTTCTGACACCCGCCCTGATTTTCTCCCTCGCCGAACAAACCGAGGCGACGAAGGCATCGTGCTCTCTTTCAAGATGCCAGATTTTCATCCTTCCTCCTCTCGATCCGCGCGCCGAGGCTTCGGAGTTTCTTCTCGATCGTCTCATACCCCCGGTCGATGTGGTAGACCCTGGAGACCTCGGTGGTTCCGTAAGCGCACAGGCCTGCAAGGATAAGCGAGGCGCTCGCGCGAAGGTCGGTGGCCATCACTTTTGCGCCCTGGAGAGCTTTGATCCCCTTGACGATGGCCGTGTTGCCCGTGACGTGCACGTCCGCGCCCATCCGCCGGAGCTCTGCGGCATGCATCATCCTGTTCTCGAAGATCGTCTCGGTGATGACGCTCGCGCCGCTCGCGATGGCTGTGAGCGCCATCACCTGGGCTTGCATGTCCGTGGGAAAGCCGGGGTAGGGCAGCGTCTTCGCGTCGAACGCCCTGGGCCTTCTCTTTGTCATCGACGCTGCTATCACCCCTTCTTTATCCTCTATCTCCATCCCCGCCTCCTTCAGCTTCTCGATCACGGCCTTCAGATGGTCCGCCCTGGCGCGTTCGAGGAAGATGCTGCCCCTGGTAATGCCGCAGCCGACCAGGAAGGTGCCCGCCTCTATCCTATCGGGGATCACGCCGTGGTCGCAGGGTGCAAGCTCCCTCACTCCTTTTATTCTGACCGTCTCGGTGCCTATGCCGTCGATCCTGGCGCCCATCTTCGTAAGCATGGCGGCGAGGTCGACGACCTCCGGCTCCCGGGCAGCGTTCTCTATTACCGTCTCGCCTTCGGCCAGCACCGCAGCCATCAGGATATTTTCCGTTCCTCCCACCGTAGGAACGTCAAAAGTAACCTTTCCGCCCCGGAGCTTGCGGGCACTAACATCTACATACCCCTCGTGTATACCCACCTCACACCCCAGTTGGGAAAGCCCTTTCAGGTGCAAGTCTATGGGCCGAACGCCGATAGCGCAGCCGCCCGGGTACGAGACGACCGCCCGCCTGAGCCTCCCCACGAGGGCGCCGAGGACGAGGACGGAAGCCCGCATCTCCTTCACCATTTCATAAGGGGCGGTGTAGTTCTCGGCCGCGGTCGTATCCACGAACAGCGTGTGGTCGTCCTGGCGAGCGCTCTTTACGCCTATGAAGGAGAGGAGCTTTGTCATGGAGTCAACGTCCCGGAGCTTGGGGACATGGGTAATGCGGTATGAGCCTTCCTGGAGCAGGGTCGCCGCGAGCACGGGGAGCACCGCGTTCTTCGATCCGCTTATGCCTATAGAGCCCCGCAGCCTCTCCCCGCCCTCTATGACGAACTTGTCCATGATCCCCTCAAAAGCCGCACTCGTCCTGCCAGATCGCGCAATACAGCCACCTCGAACCCCGCCTCCCTCATAAGGGCGCCGAGGCGGGCCGCCTGACGCTCGCCACCTATCTCCAGAAGGGCTGATCCGCCTTCGGCGAGATGGCCTGCCATCTCTTGAAGGCATCTCTCGTAAGTTTCCGTCCCCGTCTCCCCCCCGACCAGGGCCTGCCTCGGCTCGAACTCTCTCACATCGTCCATGAGGCCTTCCCACTCCGATGAGGCCACGTAAGGCAGGTTAGCGCAGACAAGATCGAAGGTCTCCCCATCTTTCAAAGCAGAGAAGAGGTCCGAGGCGACGAAATCGATCCGGTCCTGAACACCCATGAGACGGGAATTCCTGTAAGCGACATCGAGGGCATCCGGAGAAATGTCGACGCAGAGAACATAGCCGGCCCCTCTTTTCGCCAGAAGTATGCCTATTGCCCCGGACCCGGTGCCCATATCCAGGGCGCGCAGGCGCCCTTTCCGTCCGATGCTCTTTATCGCCTCCTCCACGAGGAGCTCGGTCTCAGGCCTCGGAATGAGAACGCGCTCGTCCACGTAGAAGGTCTCCGAGAAGAACTCGCGCCGGTTAGTCAGGTAAGCAAGGGGCTTGCCCCGGCGTCTTTCCCCTATCAATTGCTCTATTCTATCCGCCTCGGCCTTATCGACCGCCCTCTCGGGCTCGGAAAGAATCCATTCCGGCGCAAGGCGAAGGGCGAATGAGACGATGGCAAGGAGGTCGATTCGGGGGAGGTCCTTTTCTGAAAGAAGAATTTCTTTGACGCGCAAGGTTCTTACCGATCTTTCAGAGATTCCGCCTGAAAGTGGGCGACGAGAGGGTCCAGAAGGGCATCGAGGTTCCCTGCCAGCACGTCCTCCAGCTTGTAAAGGGTTAGCCCGACCCTATGATCCGTCACCCTGCCCTGGGGGAAGTTGTAGGTACGGATTCGCTCGCTCCTGTCGCCTGTTCCCACTTGTTTCCTTCTCTCCTCGGAGACCTCCTGCTCCTTCTCTTCCTCCATCCTCTCCTTGAGGCGTGCCCGCAACACCCTGAGCGCCTTCGACTTGTTCTTGTGCTGCGACTTCTCGTCCTGGCATGTTACGACAAGCCCTGTGGGTATATGGGTAATCCTCACGGCCGAATCAGTCGTATTGACGTGCTGGCCCCCGGGACCGCTCGACCGGTAAACGTCGATGCGCAGATCTTCCGGGCTAATGCTCAGCTCGAGCTCCTCCGGTTCCGCGAGCACGGCGACCGTCACCGTCGATGTATGGATCCGGCCCTGGGACTCCGTTTCAGGGACCCTCTGCACCCGATGGACGCCGCTCTCGTAGCGCAGCCTCTGGAAGGCTTCAGGTGCCTCTATGGCCACGACGACTTCTTTAAAACCGCCCAGGTCCGATGGGCTCACGTTCAGGGTCTCTGTTCTCCAGCGCATTTTCTCCGCATACTTCATGTACATGGCAAAGAGGTCCCGGGCAAAGAGGGCCGCTTCCTCGCCTCCCGTGCCCGCCCTAATCTCGAGGAAGCTGTTCTTCACCTGCTCTTCGTCCTTGGCCAGGAGTTTGCCTTTGAGGACGGATTCAAGCCTCTGGCCCTCCCCCTCTAGAAAGGCGGCCTCCTCTCTCACGAGAACCCGCATCTCCTCGTCCGCCTCCTGCCGCATCATCTCGCGCGTCTTTTCAAGCTCCTCCCTGATCCTTTTCCATTCCCGGAAGAGCGCCATCAGGTCTCGCAGTTCGGCGTGCTCGCGGGCAAGTTTCTTATATTCCTCGATGTTCGAGATAGCGTCCGGCCTGGCCATCTCGGCCTCTATCAGCTCAAACCGCTTCTCGATGGCATCCAGCTTACCCCTTATCATTCCTTGCCCTTCGGGGTCCTCTTGCCGTATTTCCTCTCGAACTTCTCTACCCTTCCTGCCGAGTCGCGGAGCTTCTCCCGTCCCGTAAAGATGGGGTGGCACTTCGCGCATATTTCGACGGTGATCCGCTCCTTGGTGGAGAGCGTCTCAAATGTGTTCCCGCAGGCGCAACGCACCTGGGCCTTCTTCAATTCGGGATGAATCTTGTCTTTCACGGTCGTCCTCCTTCCGCTCATGCTCTGCTCATGGAATTGAGAAAGTCCATATTGGATTCCGTATCTGACAGCTTTTCGAGTAGAAACTCCATCGATTCTACCGTGTTCATGGGCTGGAGGACCTTCCGAAGGAGCCATATGCGGGACAGGTCGCCGTTCCCGACGAGAAGCTCTTCCTTCCTCGTGCCCGACTTGTTGATATCGATGGAGGGGAATACCCTCTTTTCCGTCAGCTTGCGGTCGAGATAAATCTCGGAATTGCCCGTTCCTTTGAATTCCTCGAATATAACCTCGTCCATCCTGCTGCCCGTGTCGATAAGGGCCGTGGCTATGATCGTCAGGCTCCCCCCTTCCTCTATCTTCCTGGCCGCCCCGAAGAAGCGCTTCGGCTTCTGCATGGCGGACGCGTCTATGCCGCCCGAGAGGATCTTTCCGCTGCTCGGCACCACCGTGTTGTATGCCCGGGCAAGCCTCGTGATGCTGTCGAGGAGGATCACGACGTCTTTCTTGTGCTCGACCAGCCTCTTTGCCTTCTCTATTACGATCTCGGCCACCTGGACGTGTCTGGTTGCCGGCTCATCGAAGGTGGAGCTTATCACCTCGCCGTTTACCGACCTTTCCATGTCCGTGACTTCCTCGGGCCTCTCGTCGATGAGGAGCACGATCAGGTATATCTCTTTGTGGTTCGACGTGACGCTGTTGGCGAGACCCTGGAGGAGCATCGTCTTTCCCGTCCTGGGCGGCGCAACGATGAGCCCCCGCTGCCCTTTGCCTATAGGGGTGAAGAGGTCCATTACCCTTGTGGAGAGCCTGTTGCCTGCTGTTTCGAGCTTTATCCGCTCACACGGGTATATGGGCGTGAGGTTGTCGAAGATGATCTTGTCTTTGGCGATCTCAGGATCGTCGAAGTTGATCTTCTCGATCTTCAGAAGGGCGAAGTACTTCTCATTATCCTTGGGCGGCCTTATCTGGCCGCCGATTGTATCGCCCGTCCTCAGACCGAACCTCTTGATCTGGGACGGCGATACGTAGATATCGTCGGGTCCCGGCAGATAGTTGGAGTCCGTCGATCTTAGAAAGCCAAACCCCTCCGGCAAGATCTCGAGTATCCCCTCGCCGTGGATAAGCTCATTTTTCTCGACGAGCGATTGAAGGATAGAGAAAATAAGCTCTTGCTTCCTCAGGCCCGTCGCGTTCTCAACGCTCAGCTCCTTAGCGATATGCGTGAGATCGCCGATCTTCTTCCTCTTAAGTTCGTTCAGATACATCTTATGATTACCTCCTGCTTGGTTATCTTATCTATAAGGGCGTCGATCTGTGCCTCGAGCCGATCTTCCGTCCCGCTGTTGTCGATGATGCAGTCCGCCTTTTTCTTCTTGGCCTCTAAGGGTATCTGAAAGGAGAGCCTCCTTTCTATGTCGCCGGGTTCCATGCCCCTTTCCCTGAGCCTTTCCCTGATGGTCTCCATCGGCGCCGTGACCAGGACTATCTTGTCGAGCCTCCGGTAGAACCCTACCTCGAAGAGGAGGGGATGCTCGATGAAAACCACCAGTACGCCCTTTTCCTCAAGAAGGGCGATCTTCCGCCGGACCTCCTCTCTGACGCGCGGGTGAATGATTGCCTCAAGCACTCGCAGAAGCCCGGACGTGAAAGCAGCCTGCCTCAACCTCTCTACGTCTACCCTGCCGGCCCTGACGTATCCTGGGCCGAAGGCGTTCTCGATGTCTTCCAGGGCTTCTTTCCGGCTGAGACTATCTTTTGCGGCTGCGTCGAGGTCGACTACTTCGAAGCCGCGCCTCCTGAGCAGGGCGGCGACTGTGCTCTTGCCGCTCCCCATTATACCGGTCAAACCGATAAGGATCATATATCAAGGTTTCTGACATCTACCGCGTTTTCCTCAATGAAGGCTCTCCTGGCCTCTATGTTTGTCCCCATGAGTACGGTAAACATCTGGTCCGCCACTATGGCATCCTCAATGGAGACCCTCACTAGGGTCCTCCTCGCGGGGTCCATGGTGGTCGACCAGAGTTGCTCGGGATTCATCTCACCCAGGCCTTTGTAGCGCTGGATGACAATGCCTTCTTTGCCTTTTTCGCCGACGAAGGCGAGGAGCTCCTCGGCCGTAGTCGTACGGATTGTGCCGTCCTTGTTGAGGACTCGTATCTCCTCCTCATAATATGCGGCTATCCGTTTATAGATGCGAAAGCGTCCCCGGTAATCCTCCTGGCTGCAGAACTCATAGTCGACGACGAGATCGATTCCCTTCCTGGCAACATCCTGGATATTCAGCGTGTAAAGGTTGTGCTCACGGTCCAGCGAGACGTCGGCGCCGTACCCTTCCTTGATCAACCGTTCTTTCAGGGCCAAGAGCTTGTCGGGGCTTTCAAAGTCTTCCCTTCTATAAATATCTGCACTGAAAAGGGATAAAATCAATACTTTTTTGATGCCAAGACGCTCCATCTCGTTCAAATACTTTTCCACGCTCCGCACGTTCTCTATGTCGTCCCTGAGACGGTCCCGGCCTATCTCCCTGTCCCTGATGAAACATTTTATTTTTTCCATGCTTCTCTGCATGACGAACCGCTCGAACTCCTCGTCGTCCTTCATGTAGAGCTCCTTGCCGCCCGTGGTGACCTTGTAGAGCGGCGGCTGCGCGATGTAGAGGTACCCCCTTTCGATCAGCTCGGGAATTTTCCTGTAAAAGAGCGTCAGGAGAAGGGTCCTGATGTGGGAACCGTCGACGTCCGCGTCTGTCATAATCATGACCTTCTTATAGCGAAGGTTGTCGATCCCGTTCGAGCTTATGCCCAATGCAAGGTAGATCGCCTTGATCTCCTGGTTGGAAAGCACCTTCTCTTCCCTTGCCTTTTCGACGTTGAGGATCTTGCCCTTCAGGGGGAGGATAGCCTGTGTTTTTCTGTCCCGTCCCTGCTTGGCCGAGCCCCCGGCAGAATCGCCCTCCACGATATAGAGCTCCCTGAACTGAGGGTCTGATTCCTGGCAGTCCGCGAGTTTTCCGGGCAGGATGCCCGCTTCGAAGGCGCTCTTGCTCTTTATCAGCTCCTTTGCTTTCTTGGCCGCCTCTCGGGCCCTTTTAGCGTCGACCGCCTTGCTCACGATCACCTTTGCCACGCCTTCATTCATCTCGAAGTACTCGGGCAGCTTCTGATTCATCACGTTTTCGACGAGGCCTTTTATCTCGCTATTTCCTAGCTTGCATTTTGTCTGTCCCTCGAACTGCGGGTTCTGTATCTTCACGTTGACGACCGCTACGAGCCCTTCCTTTACGTCGTCGCCCGAAAGATTCTCCTTTATCAGCTTCTTCTGCTCGGCAAAATTATTGATGCAACGGGTCAGGGCCGAACGGAAGCCGGCCACATGCGATCCTCCCTCATGGGTGCTGACGTTGTTTACGAAGCTGTAAATACCCTCATTATACCCGTCATTATACTGGATGGCTGCCTCAAAGAAGTCGAGGCCCGGCCTCACGCCCGTCAAATATATGGGCTCGGGAAAGAGCACGTTCTTGTTGTGGTTCAAATAGGCGACGAAGGCGCCTATGCCGCCTGCATACTTGAATTCCTGTCTCTTGGCCTTCCGCTCGTCCGTTAGGACTATATAGATGCCGTTGTTAAGAAAGGATATCTCCCGCATCCTCTGGACAAGGACCTCATAACTGAATTCGATCGAATCGAAGAGCTCCCCGTCCGGCCGGAAGTGGACCTTTGTCCCCGACTTCGACGTGTCGCCTATGACCTTCAGGTCCGTTACCTTCTCTCCCTTCTCGTAGCGCTGGGAATAAACCTTACCGTCCCTGCGCACCTCCGCTTCGAGATACTCGGATAAGGCGTTTACGACAGAGAGTCCGACACCGTGCAGCCCTGCCGAGAATTTGTAGCTGTCCTTGTCGAACTTGCCGCCTGCATGCAGCTTCGTCAGGACGATTTCCAGGGCGGACATGTTGTCGCTGTGCAGCGCGACGGGGATGCCCCTCCCGTTGTCCTCCACTGCAACGCTGTTGTCCCTATGAATCGTGACCGATATCCTATTACAATACCCTTCCAGCGCCTCATCCACGCTGTTGTCCACAAGCTCGTAGACGAGATGGTGAAGCCCTTCCGAACCTGTATTGCCGATGTACATCGACGGTACCTTGCGAACTGCATCCAGCCCGTCGAGTACCTTTATGCTGTCTGCGCCGTACTCTTTCATTTTAGACCCTTATAGGCATGACGATGTTCTTATAATTTTCGTTCTTCTCTCCCTCGAAAAGCACCGCACCGTAAGTCGAGGGTGCCCGGACGATGATGTTGTCGGCCTCAATATGGCCTGCAACGTCCATCAGGAACCGGACGTTGAAATTCATGGTCAGCTTTTCGCCCTGGTAATCAACTTCCAATACCTCTTTTGCCCGGCCTATCTCCGATTCCGTCTCTATCTCCATAGAGTTTTCCGCGAAGGTCACCTTTATCGGCTCCGATTTGCTGATGATGGTTGAAACTTTCCTCAGTCCTTTGATGAACCTTGTCTTATCCACCACCAGCACGTTCGTATTGTTCCTCGGCACCACATTCTCATAATCGGGGAAGGTTCCCTCCAGGAGACGGGATACGACGGTGACGGAAGGCGTGCTGAACTGCACATGTTTCTCACTGACCACAAACCTCACCTGATCGTCGTCCCCTACCATCTTGCCGATCTCCGTGATCGACCTCTTGGGGATGATAATACCCTGAAACCCTTTTACCCCCTCGACCTCCTGCTGGTAAAGGGCCATCCTGAAACCATCGGTCCCCACGACAGATATACGCCCCTCCGACCCGATAATGAACATGCCCGTCAGAATGTACCTCGTCTCGTCCGACGATATGGCAAAGCTCACCTTGTCGAGCATTTCCAGGAACGTCGCCCCTGAAAGGGAAAATTCCTCCGACCCGGTTATCTCCCTCACCTCGGGAAACTCTTCCGGGTCCTGCAGGCTGAGCACGAACTCCGCCCGTTTTTGCCTCATGGTCATCGTATTGTCGCCGATTTCAAGATCTATGGCATCCGGGTCCATCTCCCTCAATATCTCGAGAAACTTCCGGCCGTGTACCACAATCCGTTTCTCCATGTCCCCTTTGTAGGCGACATGGCTGATTGCCGAAAGCTCGAGGTCCGTCGAGTAGATGTCGACCTTCTCAGGGGAAAAGTCGACAAGGATATTCGCCAGGATAGGCATAATTGAACGGTGCTCGGTAATGCTTACAAGTTTTGCCAGGGGTGTGAGGAGGAGTGATCTTTCTATTATTATATTCATACTATCTCCTTATAAACCGTATTCATAAGGGATGTTGATTTGTGGAAAACCGATCCGGGCCGCGCAGGAAAGAGGAAAACGGGCGAGCCCCCCGATAGTGCCCTGTTGAAAGTATGTACGTTCATGTGGACTTTATCCTTGCTTCTATCTTTTCCACAGTGTCTTCGAGGTCCTTCTTTATTTTCATTCCCTGATCGATCTTCTTGATGGAGTGAATTACCGTCGCGTGGTCCTTGCCGCCGAATTTCTCGCCGATGCTCACGAGGGAGCTGCTCGTCAGTTTCCTGGAGAGAAAGATTGCTATCTGTCTCGGGAGCATGATCGATTTTATGCGCTTCGTGGACTTGATGTCCGAGGTCTTGACCGAAAAATAGGAGGCTACCTCCTTTGTGATGATATCTATGGTAATTTCCTTTTTCTTGTCCGCAATAATGTTTCCCATCACCTCCTTGGCGAGCGCCATCGTTATAGGTATGTTGCGCAGGGACGCGAAAGCGCCGAGACGGATAAGGGAGCCTTCGAGGACGCGAATGTTGTGCTCGATATTTGTGGCGAGGTAAAAGGCTACGTCTTGGGGCAACGCCACATCGTCGAATTCGGCCTTCTTGTTGAGGATGGCGACCTTCGTCTCGAAGTCCGGGGGCTGAATGTCGGCGATGAGGCCCCATTCGAAACGGGTGCGAAGCCTCTCCTCAAAGTTTGAGATGTCCTTGGGAAATTTATCGCTCGTCACCACAATCTGCTTAGCGTTGTCGTACAGCGCATTGAAGGTATGGAAAAACTCGGCTTGGGTCCGCTCTTTCCCGGCAATGAACTGTATGTCGTCGATGAGGAGGACATCCATTTTACGGAAGCGGTTCCTGAAGTCGTCCATTTTTTCGAAGCGGAGGGAGTTAATGAGCTCGTTCGTAAACTCCTCCGCGGTGATGTAGGACATGCGGGGTGTCCCTCCGCCCTGGCGGGCAAGGAGAAAATTACCGATCGCGTTCAAGAGGTGGGTCTTGCCTAGACCGACACCCCCGTAAACGAAAAGCGGATTGTAGACCTTCCCGGGGTTGTTAGCCACAGCCAGGCAGGCGGCATTTGCAAACTGGTTGCTCTCCCCCACGACGAAGTTCTCGAAGGTGTACCTCGGCTTGAAGAGACCGGAGGCTGCCTGCTTCTTGTAGGCGACGTTTTTCTTCTCGATGCGCGTATCTTCCTTTTCGAGGACATATTCGATCCGTACATCCTCCTTTGTTGCCTCTTTTAGAAGAGACCTGAGGAGGGGCTCGAAATTCTCGATTATCCAGTCCCGGAAGAACGCATTGGGAACGACGAGCGAACACAGACCGTCATGGCAGCCCTTGAACTGTAAGGGCTCGATCCAGGTCCGGAAGTTGTCCTCGCTTATCGCCTTGGCAAGGCGGGCCTTCATCTCCGAGCAAACATCGTCCATGAAAAATGTGCCTTTTATGGGATCGGTTTCAACATGTTTTCAACACTTGTGGAAAACTTTTGGGTTCCGAGGGAATTGACGTTGCTATAGTTTACAATAAAACGAAGCTTTTTTCAATTCCTTATCGGAAGCTCGCGCCCGAAACCCCCTCGGAGCGCTGCGGGACAGCAAAATGTCGTTGAAGCTGAAGGCCACCGGCTCATTTCTCTTTCAGGTATACGAGGTCCGTGGGGGCGAAAGAGGCCCCCTTGGCGGCCTTGCCCCAGGCGGCGTCGACCCCGAAGACCTCTACGACCTCTAAATCCCCCTTATACGTCCCTCTGGTTCTGCCAAGGGAGAGGCTCGTTGCTTTGTCGATGACTTGGCTGCCCGGGCTGTAGACCTCCAGGATATCACCCTTTTCGAGGCCCGAGAGCCTGCCGGCGTTAAGAAAGACCTTTTCGTTTTCTACCGAGGCGATCCGCGCGTGCCAATCAAGATTCAAAAGACTCTTCAGCAGATCGTCGGCCATGAGCTCTATGGCAAGGTCAATCGCCCTAACCTTGGCCTTCTCGGAGCTCATCTCCCCATTCTCTCTCGAGAGGAAGAAGGGGTTTCGGGCGTTGAGCTGGCGGAGCACCTTACCCGTTTCCGTATTGTAGATGTCCAGGGATATCTTGGAGAGGGCGAAGGAGACCTCCTTGTCTTCCCTGCCGTCAATCTTGGACGTGCTTGCGTAAACGTCGGAAAGGGACCCTTTGACCACTGCCTCTATTCCATAGAGGTCGTAAAGGGACCTTAACACCTCGGGCGAGGACAAGTCACCGGATATGTCCAGAGCATGGGGGTCCACGGGAATGATCGTACCGGTATTCTCAAGGCGGGCGACCAGCCTCTTCGTCGTCAACTCGTCGAGGTGCTCGTCCTTGTAGTTGGTCTGGTCTGATAGGGGCAGAACGAGAACGCGCCTTTTCATCCTGGGCGAAGGATATCTGAAAGAGGCGTCGGGCCGCGCGAGATAGGAGGACTGGAGGGCGGCCTGCTGTAAGGGACGGGCGGGCTGGGAAGTAGGGGACGCGCCCCTTTGTTTGAGCCCTTGTTCGAGCTTGGCCATGCGCTGATCCATTTCGGCCCGCTCTTTCTTGGCCGCGCCGGTCCCGCTTATCTTCTCGCTGATCGTTTCGAAGACGCCCGGCGAGTAATCATCCTTACGTACCCACTCGTACTCCGGCTCATAGGGGGTCATCTGGAACCTGCGGTTTCTCGCGTATATATACTCTACGCCATTAACCAACCTGACATCGCCGGGTTTCGGCTGATCGCTCTGACCGACGGCCTCGCCCTTTTCGCTCTTGGTGGGCTCCTTGGTGGTCTTTTTGCCGAAGGGGAGGCTGCAGGAGGCAAGGAGCACGACAAGGAAGAAAACCAGCAGCTTGCGCATAGTGGCTATGTTACACATAAGGTAGATAAAATGTCAAAAGGAATTTGGCCGCAGCCCGGCTGTCTTCCCGCCCCCGTAACGGCGGCCTCGCCCAAGGGCTTTGTAAGGACCCCGGGGCGCCGGAGGTCCGGCCGGAGCCGGGGTATGGACTGAATGGGCCATGGCATAGTGCCTGCCGCGAAGGTTAAGCTGCCCCTGCTTGATATTTCTTCTTGCTGCCGGTTAAGATTGAGGCGTGGAACACCCTTCGGAGTTACGCGGCAGGGCCCTGGCCTTCCTCTCTCTCCTCTGGCTTCTCTGGTTCATGAACATAGGCTCCAGGGCCATATTCTCGCCCGTCCTGCCCCTGGTCGAGGATGAATTCGCCATCAACCACGCGCGGGCGAGCAGCATCTTCATGTTCCAGTCCCTCGGGTACGGCGTCTCCCTTTTCTTTTCCGGCCTTTATGCGGGCAGGTTCGGCTACAGGAAATCGATCGGTCTGTCCCTTGGGATCTCTTCAGCGGTCTCCTTCGCGATACCCTTCGCGAAGAGCGTCCCGGTCCTTTATGTGCTTTCTTGCATCTCGGGATTTGCGGCAGGGGTGTACCTTCCGTCGGCCTTGCCGGTAATCACGGAGTATTTCGCGGAGAGGCAGTGGGGCAAAGCGATCGCCATCCACGATTCCGGGGCCTCCTGCAGCATCTTCTGTACTCCCTTTATTGTCCTTCTCCTTCTCCGCTTCCTGTACTGGAGGGGGATCTTCGCCGTCTTCGGGGTTGTCTTCTTCGCCTGCACCCTGGTCTTTTTGCTGGCGAGCGACGAGATGAGGGTCGCCCGGCAAAGGACGTGGGTGCACGGGGACCTTCTGAAGAGACGGGCCCTCTGGATCATGGTGACAATGTGGATCTTTGGGGCCGGCGCCAATTGGGGCCTGTACTTCACGATCCCCCTCTACTTGACAAAGGAGCTTTCCCTCGGCATAGGCTATGCGAACACGGTACTGGGCGTATCGAGGCTCGGGGGGATAGGCGTAGCCATCCTATGCGGCGTTCTTATCGATAAGTTCAGCCTGAGAAGGATCACCTTCACACTCCTTTCGCTCACGGGCCTTCTGACTGTTGCGGTTGGGGTCGTCTCGGCCAGGTTCGTCGGCGCCGCCCTTTTCTTTCAGGTGATCTTCGTGACCGGTTTCTTTCCGGTGGGACTCGTCTCCATCGCAAGGACGTTCGACGCAAAGACAAGGGGTGCGGCCACGGGCTTCATACTGGCCCTGAGCGTCATGGCCGGAGGGGGCATCGTCCCCTATCTCCTAGGTCTTTCGGGCGACCTGATCAGTTTCAGGTTCGGTTTCGTATTGCTTGGGGTGATGGTTGCCCTTTCGAGCCTTCTCCTGTTCCGCCTGAAGGAGCTCGATTAGGCCCCGGTCCGCAGTTATCGCCCTTTAGGAGCGATCGCCTATCGCCGCGGGCAGGAACCGCTTCTTCCCGTCCCGGATGATGAAGTGCATCGAGGTTTTATGGTGGAGATGGCGGGATTCGAACCCGCGACCCCCTCGTTGCGAACGAGGTGCTCTCCCACTGAGCTACACCCCCACGAAGGAATATCCTATTTCATAAAAGCGCTCAGGTCAAGGGTCCTCATGAAGTCGCAGAGCTCTTCCCTCACCTCCGGGTGGCGCAGGCCGAGGTAAAGATTTGCCTTTATGAAGCCGGCTTTGTTCCCCGCATCGAAGCGCAGGCCCTCATATTCAAGACCAAGGAAGGGCATCTTGTCGAGGAGGCGCCTTATGGCGTCCGTAAGCTGTATCTCCCCCCCGACCCCGGCCTGGGTGTCGTCGAGAACGGCGAAGATCTCCGGGGGGAGAACGTAGCGGCCGATTATAGCAAGGTTGCTGGGCGCGCTACGGACCGTCGGCTTTTCCACCACGTCCTTTATCGCGTAGAGCCTTTCCTTTATGGGCTCCGGCTTTATGATGCCGTAGTGCGGAGCAGCCTCTTTAGGGACCGCCTGGACGGCTATGACCGGTTTCCCGTATTCGTCGAAGACGTCGAGCAGCTGCCCGATGCACGGCCTGTCCGCGATGATCAGGTCGTCAGGCAGGAGAACGGCGAAAGGCTCGTTGTTGATGAGGTTCCGCGCACAGAGGATGGCATGGCCGAGGCCCAGGGGATAGGTCTGTCTCACGGAGACAATGCGGACCATGCCGGACAGAGCCTTTACAAGAGCGAGAAGGTCGTCCTTCTTTTTTTTTTCGAGGAACAGCTCCAGCTCGGTGAAACTGTCGAAGTGGTCTTCTATCGAGCCTTTCTGCCGGCCTGTAATGAGGATAACCTCCTCTATGCCCGACCCTGCTACCTCCTCCACTATGAACTGTATGAGGGGCTTGTCTACGACCGGAAGCAGCTCTTTCGGAACGACTTTGGTTGCGGGGAGCATCCTCGTGCCAAAGCCGCCCGCCGGGATTACCGCCTTTTTCACCTTGTGCATGCTATGCCCCCAGGACCTTCTTGATGGTATCTTTGAGTTCCCGCATGTCGGCCGATTTTACGACGTAGGCGTCCGAGACCCAGCTCGAAAAGTCCTGTTTGAACTCTCCGTAAGCGGAACAAAGAATGACGCGCTGGTCCTTGTTCAATTTCTTGATCTCGTTGAGGGTCTGGATGCCGTCCATGCCGGGCATTTTTATGTCGAGCACCACGAGGTCGAACCGTTCGGTCTTGAGGATATCGAGGGCCTCGAACCCGTCCGAGGCAAGACCTATGCCGTATCCCTCCTCTTCAAGCTCTTCCTTGAAGAGCAGCCTTATGTGCTCTTCATCGTCGACGAGTAAGATTCTTGTCTGTTCCATGACCTCACCCCTATATGGTCTCTCTTTCCTGGGAAGGAAGATGGACGATGAACGTAGCCCCTTCGCCAGGTTTGTTTTTTACCTCGATGTCGCCCCCGTGATAGACGACTATCTTCTTGGAAATGGCAAGACCGAGTCCTATCCCCTTTTCCTTGGTGGTGAAGAAGGGGTTAAAGACATTGTCGAGATAGGCCGGGTCGAAGCCGCCGCCTGTATCCTGGACGGATATCGCTATGAAGGACTTATCGTCCAGGGTTGTCCGCTCCGTGCTCATGGTGATCGTTCCTGCGCCGCGCATCGCTTCATAGGAGTTCATCAGCATGTTGATAAAGACCTGCTTGATCTGCTGGACGTCGCACAAAGCTGAAGGGAGCTCCCGATCGTATCGTTTCGCGATCTTCATGTTTGTCCACCCCTTGTCCGACGAAAGGAGGTAGATGATCTCGTCCAGGAGGCCGTTGATGTCGCACAGCTCGAAAAGGAGCGGCGACTCCTTGACATAGTTGAGTATTTCGGTGAGGATCGACTCGAGCCTGGCGACCTCTTTAGTGATGATCTCGACATACCTGCTCTCATTTTCGTCGAGGCGGGCGGTCTTTGCCAGTCTCTTTGTGAAGCCCCCGATCACGACGAGAGGGTTCTTTATCTCGTGAGCGATATTTGCGGTCATTTGGCCCAGACTCCGCAGCTTCTCGTTCTCGATGAGCCTTCTCTGCGCATCACTCAGCTCGCGCAAGACGTCCCTCAGCTTTATATTGAGAAGGGCGCTGTCGAGACCGCTGGAGATGTAGTTGGCTATCATGGTAAGGAGGTACTGGTCCTGCGGGTAATCGGCGATGTCACTCTGCTCTATCTTCCGGCCGAGGGTGATTGTGCCGAGTATGCGGTCCTTCGCCACTATCGGTGCGGCCAGAAGCGTGAAAACGGGCCCGCCCTTTTCCTCGTCGGCATGCAGGTCCGTTCGAGCGGCGGGCTGGTTGAGCCGGGAGGCCTCTGTTTCGAGCTCGAGGACCTGGCCTTCCAGGCTGGACGCGATGCTTCCGGAGGTGAACCGCTGACCGTTGAATTTTATGAAGGCAAGATCGAGCTTGATTGTCGCGAAGGAGGCGTTCAGGGCCTTTGCGGTGATCAGCGCGATATTCTCGAGGATTGCGTGGAGCTCCATTGTCGAGGTAAGAATGCGGCCCAGCTCCGAGAGGGTGGCGAGCTCGGCTATCCGTTTCTTGGAGGAGAGGAGGAGGTCATAAGTGCGGAATATGCCGCCAAGCTCCCGGCATAGTATGGACAGCACGACCCTTTCCTCCGGGCCGATGGTCTCCCTGGTAGAAGAGGCGGCCAGGAGCACCCCGTACAGAAAACTGTCGTCCGCGAGAGGCACGAAGGCAAAGACCTTGTACCGGGGGAGGACAGCGTCGAGGTTGGAATAAAAAAGGCAGCCGAGGCGGGGCGGCACTTCGTCGAGGGTGAAAAACTGGGGCGCTCGCTTCTGGGCGACTGTACCGACGACGCCCTCTCCCACGTGGCACCGGTAATCGTCGAGAAGGTCGAAAAGTTGGCTGTTCCTGTTCATGAATCTGCACGAGAGCCGCCTGTCCGTGTCCAGGGTATAGATAAGGGCCTCCTCGAAGTGAAGATCGCTGGATACGATGTTGAGGATCGCGTTGATGCGGGACGCCGTCTCAAGATTCGAATGGGATATTTCAATTACTTTGCCTAGAACGTTAGCGAAATTCATGGTGTTTTATGGCTTTTTCGTAGAGCGCTCCGTATTCTCCGGCCGATTTCTCCCACGAAAAGTCCTGCTTCATGCACCTTCTTACCAGGTCCACCCATTCCCTGCTTTCCCGGCGGACGGCAAGGGCGCGATTGAGGGCTGCCATCATGTCGTCGATGGTATACTCCTCGAACTTGAAACCCGTCCTCGAACCGGGATCGCCCGGGTCGTCCGTTATCGTGTCGTGGAGCCCTCCAACCGCCCGCACGACCGGTACCGTACCGTATCTCAGGCTGTAAAGCTGATTGAGCCCGCAGGGCTCGTAGCGGGAAGGCATGAGGAACAGGTCCGAGCCGGCCTCGATGAGGTGGGCCAAGGCGTTATCGTAAGCGATCTTCACGGCAAAGGACCGGGGATATTTCCGCGCAAGCTCCGTGAAGAGATCATGGTACTTGCGCTCGCCCGTTCCGAGGAGGATGTACTGAATGCCGGCGGAAACGAGCTGCCCGAACCCGTCCGAGACGAGGTCGAACCCCTTCTGGTCTGCAAGGCGGGAGATGCTGGAGGCGACGGGCGGGCCCCCGTCGACGGGGAGCCCGAATGCCTTCTGCAGGGCCGCTTTGCAGGCTGCCTTGCCTTCCAGGTGATCGGCATCGTATCGCTCCGGTATGAAGCGGTCTTTCTCGGGGCTCCATTCGTCGTAATCGATCCCGTTGACTATCCCGTAGAGATCTTCCCGCCGCGTCCGCAATATGCCGTCGAGCCCTGCGCCGAACTCGGGGGTCTGGATCTCCTCGCTATACTTCTTGCTCACCGTATTGATCACGTCGGAAAAGACGATCCCGCCCTTCAAGAAATTGATTTTCCCGTAGAACTCGAGGAAGTTGGGGGTAAAGTATTCCCAGCCTACGCTGAGGAGATGCCAGTCCAGGTGCCAGAAAAGCCCCTGATAGCCCAGGTTGTGGATCGTCAGGAGCGTAGCGATCCTTGAGAGGAGGGGCTCCGGCCGGTAGACGGTATTCAGGTAGACAGGGACGAGGGCCGTCTGCCAGTCGTTGCAATGAATGACGTCGGGCACGAAGCCCGTTGCCCTCACCGTCTCGATTATGGCCCTCGCGAAGAAGACGAAGCGCTCCGCATTGTCTATAAAGTCGCCGTCCTGGGTGCTGTAAAGGTTGTCCCGGTAAAAGTACTCGTCCTTTTCTATAAGATAGACGGTGACGCCGTCGTGCCGGCTCTCCACGATCTCGGCTTCTACCATATTGCGAGAAACGGGGACGGAGATCCGGAGGCCCGTGTAGGTGGTAGGCAGACCCTTTTCCTCGATGCCTTTATACTTGGGCAGTATCAGCCGCACGTCGGCCCCCATCTTCAAAAGCGCCTTGGGAAGGGCGCCCGCCACGTCGGCGAGCCCGCCCGTTTTCGCAAAGGGGACTGCTTCTGAGGATGCGAAAAGGATCTTCATGAGTTCCTCCCTGGGAGTTCCGCCTCCTGAAGGAACATCGTTGCCTCCTCAGGGGGGGTAGGGTTGATGTAGAAACCTGTTCCCCACTCGAAACCGGCCATCTTCGTCAGTCGGGGTATGATCTCGATGTGCCAGTGATAAAAAGGGGCGTCGATCAGCTCAACGGGCGTCGTATGGATCATGTAGTTGTAAGGCGGGCAGTTCAGGACCTTTTCCTGTTTCCTGAGGACTACCGAGAGGGCGTCGGCGGCCGCGCAGTAATTGTCGCGGGCCATCGAAAAAAGGAATGACTCCTCGTGCTTCTTGGGGAGTATCCACGTCTCGAAGGGGAAACGGGAAGCGAAAGGTGAAATGGCGATGAAAAGGTTGTTCTCGTAGATGACCCTCTGTTTCTCTTCCGACTCCTGGGCTATGATATCGCAGAAGACGCACCTGTCGCGGTACTTGTAGTAATTGAGCGCACCCGAGATCTCCTCGGAAAGCCTCTTGGGGATGATGGGGAGGGCGATGAGCTGCGAGTGGGAATGGGCCAGCGAAGCGCCCGCCATGGAACCCTGGTTCTTGAAGATCATTATGAACTTGAACCGCTTGTCCCGGAGGAGGTCGAGGGTCCTTTCCCTGTAAGCGATAAAGACGTTCTGCACCGAGGGCACGTCCATCCCGGTCAATGTCTGGGTGTGTATGGGCGTTTCGACGATCACCTCGTGAGCGCCTATGCCGTTCATCCTGTCATAAAGACCGATCCCCTGCTTATCGAGCTCGCCCTCGATGCGCAAGGCAGGGAACTTGTTGGGGACGACCCTCAGCACCCAGTTCGCGCTGTTCGGCGGAGAGGAGACGAAGGCCGGACGGATGGCGAAGACCTCGGGAGGGGTCATCATTTCGTTTCCGGGACACAGGGGGCAGATGACCCCCGCCTTGGGCGCCTCTATCTCCTCCGAGAGGAAGACCGGCCTCTGGCCGCGCTCCGAGGAGATAATGACCCATCGGT
This sequence comes from Syntrophorhabdales bacterium, assembly GCA_049521495.1. Classification (GTDB taxonomy): domain Bacteria; phylum Desulfobacterota; class Syntrophorhabdia; order Syntrophorhabdales; family WCHB1-27; genus CAWEPK01. Next base: position 42,305 of record JBEKOT010000005.1, read on the forward strand.
CAATAATCGGGTCTTTTCTTAATTCCGGCATCTACCTCTCCAATCGGTTCCTTTCTTTGACATGGCTTAACCTGCGTGGTAATACATAAGCGATGATACCGCTGAAGGATAACGTCCCGACGCGCACATTTCCCATTATAACAATTGCCATAGTTCTTGTAAACACCCTGATCTTTGCGTGGTCCCTTACACTTCCGGACGTTTTGGAGCGTAATATTGTGCACAAGTATGCCCTGGTCCCGAGGGACCTGCTGATAGCTTACAGCTCCCGGCCCGAGCTCCTCCCTTACAACCTTATGACCATATTCACGTCCATGTTCCTCCACGGCGGCTTCCTCCACGTCGCCGGGAACATGCTCTACCTCTGGATTTTCGGGAACAACGTGGAGGACGCGACGGGCCACCTGAGGTTCTTTGTCTTTTACCTGCTCTCGGGGGTTGGGGCTGCCCTCGTGCAGTATTCCTTCGATCCCTCTTCCGCCGCTCCGATGATAGGCGCGAGCGGGGCAGTGTCGGGCGTCCTCGGGGCCTATCTCGTGCTCTTTCCGAGGGCAAGGGTCAAAACGCTCGTGTTCGTTCTCCTCTTCATCACGACCGTCGACATACCGGCCATGCTGCTTCTCACCATATGGTTCTTCTTCCAGATAGCCTTTTCCCACGGCCAGGGCGTTGCCTGGTTCGCCCACATCGGGGGCTTCCTCTTTGGGCTGATCTCCGTAAAGATGTTCACCATGGGCCGTCCGAGGCCGAGATTGGCGCGGTGACAACGTTTCACGTGAAACATCCCTTGCAGCAATAAGAAATGAAGCCGAAGGTCCTTCTTATCAACCCCTACGTTTATGACGTGTCTGCCTACAGCTTCTGGTCGGCGCCCCTGGGACTCCTTCAGATCGGCAGCATCCTCCGGGAAAACGGAATGGAAGTGGAGCTCCTCGACTGCCTTTTGGAGAGGGACGAGAAGCGCAAGGAAGACGGAAGGGCGCCTTTTGTAAAACAAAGGGCCGAGAACCCCGAACCGGCCTCGTCCATCGGGAAGAGGTTCAACCGGTACGGGATATCGGCGGACGAGCTGCGAGCGCGGCTTTGCGCCCTTGCCGCCCCGGACCTGGTGCTCGTAACCTGCGCGATGACTTACTGGTATAAAGGGGCGCGCGAGGTCGTTGAGCTGGTGCGGGACGTCTTTCCCGGGACGAGGATAGTCGTGGGGGGCATGTACGCTTCGCTCTGCAACGACCACGCAAGGGGACAGATGAAGCAGGCCGACCTGGTGGTGACTAACGGGACATTAGACCTGTTCTACGCCTTTGTGGAGGAGGCCGTCGGGTGGGGGCTCGACCGGAAGCCGCAGCAGGCCGACCTCGGCGCGTTCCCTTTCCCGGCCTTCGATCTCTATGAGAAGCGTTATTTCGTGCCCCTTCTGACCTCCATCGGTTGCGTCTACCGGTGCACGTACTGCGCGGCCGCCTACCTCTATCCGCGCCCTGCGAGAAGGGCTGTAAAGGCGGTGCTTGAGGAGATCAGGCACTGGTCCGACCGGGGCGTGTCCCGATTTACCCTTTACGACGACAATTTCCTGGCAGACCCCGGCGCCCTCGCGAAGCCCCTCCTTTCTTCCATAGCTAGTTTTCCTTTTGAGATATCCCTTTACAACCCGAACGGGTTGAACGCCTCGCTCCTCGACGGGGAGATCGCATCGCTGCTCCGGGACGCCCGCTTCCGCGAGGTCAGGCTCGGCCTGGAGACCGCCGACCCCCTGAAGCAGAAGCAGACGGGCGGCAAGGTGACCAGGCAGGGCTTTGCAAGGGCCGTCGATCTACTGTACAGGGCGGGCTTTCCCGCGGGGTCCATCCGGGCTTACGTGCTTGCCGGCCTCCCCTTGCAGCCGCACGAGGAGGTGAGAGAGACGGTCGATTTTGCCTCAGACCTCGGTGTCGCAGTGGACCTTGCCACCTACGCGCCCATCCCACACACGGAGATGTTCGAAAAGTACGCGCCGCTCGCCCGCTACCCCATCGCCGACGAGCCCCTTTTCCAGAACAACGCCCTCTTCCCCTTTGCTTGGGAAGGGTTCACGGAAGCCGACCTGGACGAGCTGAAGAGCTGCGTGAGAGCCCGGAACGCGGCGATTTAGCGCAGCTTGCAGGACAAAGGGTAGTCTTGGCGCCGGTCTTTTTCCGGGTCCGCCTAGTGTCGTGTCATGTGTGTTCCGGCGTATTGGGGAGCGCCATGCGCCGGGTCGTAGTGATAAGGACAGAAAAAGGGATGTGTTCGCGAGTCTGGGCTCGCGCCTGTTCGGAATCGCGTTGCGACCCGCCTGTGGACGGCGGGTACCCCACACCATTGGCGCCCTGCTCACCGCGTGGCCTCCAGCGTACCGACGTACAGCCTCCGGCCGACGCGGCTCACATTGCATCCGCACCTCACAATCCCTCTAGGCGCTCCTCCGGACACTGCCGCAATTGCCCTTCGGGCCGGGCAATTGCGGCGAAGGGGTGGTCAGTAATCGGCAAGGCTGCATTCAAGAAAAACTAACGCCAAGGTCGGTCGTTGCGACAATATATGGATGACGTGACACTAGACTACCCGGCGCGATTTAGGCGTTCAGGGCCGAGGCAGTCCCGCTCAGTATGGCGCCCCCGATGTCCGGCCCGAGTGTTTTCAAGCCGTCCACGAAGCCTTTCATGGCTTCCGCCGAGCGGATCTCCTGGGGGTAGTCCGTTCCGAAGACCAGCCGGCTCGGCTTCAGCTCGAGAAGGGCGGTCCTCACCGCGTTCAGGTGGCCGAAAAAGCCGCCCGTGTCGAAGTAAATCCTGTCGAGATAGTAGTCGAACGGCTTCGGGGGGTTCTTGCCGTGCCGTGGATCGCCGGCAGTGCCCCAGAACTCCCTGTTCTGGTAATTCCGCACGCGCCCGAGGAGGGCGGCTATCCCTCCGCCGAGGTGCGACATGATTATCTTGAGGCCGGGGAAGCGTTCCAGGACCCCGCCGTTGATCAGCCTGATAGTGCCCATTACCAGGTTGAACTCGCGGCCGACGGCGCGGGCGAGGTCGAAATCGTCGAAGCTCCCGACCGCAGGCACCGCCAGACAGGGATGGATGAACAAAAAGATGCCCAGACCTTCCACCAGCTCGTAAAAGGGGAAGAGCTCCTCCGAGTCCAATTCCCGTCCTTCCACGATTGAGGCCATGGCTACGCCGGCGAAACCGAGACCGGTTATCGCCCTTTTCAGCTCGTCGAAAGCAGCGGGGCCCCCCAGGGGCGGGATGTGGGCGAGGCCCTTTATCATTGAGGGGAACCTTTTCTCCCAGGCGGCAAGGTCGTCGTTTATCATTCTGCCGATTTCCAGGTTGCCGCCCTCTATGCCGGGCGCGCTCGATATGTATGCCCGGCCGACGCCGGCCAGCTCCATGGCCTCCACGTGCTTCTCGAGCTGGTAGAGGCGGGGATGAAAGGAATAAGAGGGGATCCCGTTGCTGTAAACCAGCTTGAAAGGCTCGTCCCCCAGCCGTGCCCTGACGAGCTTCTCCGGGGCGTAGTGGATGTGGAAATCGATTATCATCGGTGTCCTCCCTTCCGCCCAGCTTGTTTGGTGTCAATTTGACAATAGCTAAATTGGCCATTCGTCGGGGAACCACCATGAAAGCGTCAATCATACCGCCGAAGAGCGGGTCCGGGGCGATGTCTACACGAACGGCGTAGAGAACGCTTGGTCCCTGTTCAAGCGGTCGGTCGTCGGCTCCTTCCACCACGTGAGCGAGAAGCACATAGACCGCTACCTCGACGAGGTTCAACGGCCGGAGCAACCCGTACCTCTTCAGGGACACGCTGATGAGGCTGCTCAACTCCGCGCAGATGGAGTTCAAGGAACTGGTGGGGAAGAAGTAAATCCTTTCCCCTGCGCTTGCCATATGGTATAGTTCCCCTCAAGACAACACAACGATCCGTACCCCGGAGGAACTCATGGCTGATATTACCCTTCATTGTCCACGGTGTAAGACCGGGGTTAAGGTCGAT
>JBEKOT010000006.1:0-50355 GCA_049521495.1 Syntrophorhabdales bacterium
ACGGATTTCCTCGAGAAGCCCCTCTCAATAGAGAAGGTCCTCGAGGTAATTCAGAGGGGCCTTGCAGGCAAAGGGAACGGTAAGGAGAAAACGGGCGACGACGTGCGAATCGAGATCGCGAGGGGACCGGAAGCCTGCAGGCAGAAAACCGTCGGCAAGAGCGTTGTCATGTACGGGATGGGTCTATTTTCCGGTGTCAAGACAGGGATGATCCTCCTGCCCATGCCGCCCGATACCGGAATTATCTTCGAGCAAGTTCCCGAAGGCGAGCGCATACCTGCCTTCATCGATTATGCCTATTCATCCGGGAACGCGTCTTCCGTAAAGGGGAAGAACTGCACCATAAGAACGGTCGAGCATCTGCTCGCCACCTGCCATATGTACGGCATCACGAACCTCCTCGTAAAGATAAGCGATGAAGTGCCCATTTTCGACGGGTCGGCCCGTGAAATTTGCAGCAACATAGAGGAAGCGGGCGTCATAGAGCAAAACCAGGGCATAGAGCCGCTTCTGGTCAAGGAGCGGATCGTGCTCCAGAACCTGCCGGGCGACAAGTATCTCTCGATAGAACCGGCGGCGGAATTCGAGATCGACTATACCCTCGAGCAGCCGCGGCCCATCGGAAGACAGCGATACGTTTTCAGGGGCGGAAAGGCGGCCTTCCTTAGCGAGATAGCCCCTGCCAGGACGTTCGGCTCCATAAAGGACTTCGAAAGGCTCGAAAAGATGGGACTGGCTGCGGGCCGCGTGAGCAGCGTAATAGGCAACGTAATACTTATCAACAACGAGGAGGTCATCAATACGGAGTTGAGGTTCGCCGACGAATTCGTGAGGCACAAGATCCTCGACCTCATCGGAGACCTCTATCTCATCGCCCGTCCCGTCGTAGGCAAGGTAGTCGCCTGCCAGACCGGCCACCTGGAGAATATTGCCCTGGTTAAGAAGCTGAAAGAGACCTTTTAAACCCCCCATAGGTCTGTCTGTCTCGTCCGGCAAGAAAACCATATTGTCCGAAAAGACAAAAGTCTCCTTCGATAAGACAAGACCGTCCACCCTTCGGGATGAGACCTTCTAAGGCCTGGCGCCCGTCTCTCACCTTCTCTGGCACATTTATTGTAGGTGCTGCTCCTATCCCCGCAGAACAGGAGAGATATGAAAAGAATATTGCTTGGCGCCCTAGGTGTCGGTCTTCCGCTCATGCTCGCATGCGGTCCGCTCCTCGCCGACAAAAGCTCGGATGGGCCAGGGGCGTCTACCGAATCCTATCAGGAGAATCGGGCCCTCCTCAAAAGCACCCTCGATAACATGCTTTTTTCCACCGGGCGGACGGGGGCAAAAGATAGGGCAGGCGACTACTTTGTAGCGGCGATGATCCCCTATTATGAGGCGGGCATCAGGTTGGCACAGAATGCGACCCGTTTCAGCGACGACCCGGACCTTGCCCGGATTTCCAAGGAGAAGTCTCTCGTGGAGAAGCAGCTCCTCGGTCGGATGCAGAGGTGGGAGCAGACGGGCCTTCCATGTGTAACTCGGCTCAACGTCAGCTCGGCCAGGTCCTTCGTCAATCTGATGGAGGAGGTCAGGGAAACGACATGGAACGACAGCGCGTCTGCCCTGTCTCAAGGGGACCTTGAGCGCTCCTTCTTGACGGTCATGATCGCCTATAGTGAAGGGGCTATAGACATGGCAAAGGTTGTTCTGATATTCGAGGCCGATCAGGAGCTGCGCAGCATCGCCCGGGACGCGATAGGCCTTCATCAGACAGGGGTGAGGTTTATGCAGCCCTTTCTAGAGAGACAGCGGGCTAAAGTAGAGTAGGTCCTTCGGCCTGCCTCGTCCGGGCCAAAACCATCGACCGGGTCCCAACGCCGCAGCGAGGCGGAACCCCAGGAAACAAGGCCCCTTCCACGTAGTCTCTTTCCTTGCTCCCTTTTTTATTGTTGTGAAAGCCGCGGCGATAGAGTTAGAATAGATCGAATAACGACATAAGACGGACCGAAAGCGGCGCAGACGCTTCGATAATGGAAAGGGGGCCATGACGGACAAGCTCATTATTACTGCGGCCCTGACCGGCAACATAACGTTGCCCACGCAAACACCCTATCTGCCCCTCACCCCTCAGCAGATCGTCGATGAGGCAGTCAAGGCAGCGGAGGCAGGGGCGGCGTCGGTCCACATTCACGGCAGAGACCCGAAGACGGCCAAGCCGACCACCGACCCCTCGGTATACAGGGAGATAGCAAGCGGCATAAAGGCCAGAAGCGATGTGATCGTCTGCGTCACGACAGGGGGCACGGCGGAAATGACACCGGCCCAAAGGGCGCAGGTGGTACCGGCACTGAAGCCGGAGCTGGCGACTTTCAATACAGGGTCTATCAACTTCTCGATCCATCCGATAGTCGACCGCTACAAGGACGAAGACTACAAGTTCCCGTGGGAGAGGGAGTTCGCGTGGAGCACCAGGGACTTCATTTTCAGGAATACCTTCGGGGACATCGAGAAGCTCTGCCGGATAATGGATGAAAACGATACCCGGCCCGAGTTCGAAGTCTACGACGTGGGTCATCTGTATAACCTGGCTTTCCTTGTAAGGAAAGGAATAGCGAAGATACCTCTCTGGCTCCAATTCGTCACGGGCATCCTCGGGGGGATCGGGTCCGCGCCCGAAGACGTCCTCTACCTGAAGCAGACGGCCGACAGGCTGATCGGTCCGAAGAACTATACGTGGTCGGTCATAGGCGCCGGCTATCCCGCCGAGTTCCACGCGGCTACCCTTTCCATGATGATGGGCGGGCACGTCAGAGTGGGCATGGAAGACAACATTTTTATTGAAAAAGGCGTACTATGCAAAAGCAACGCCGAGCTTGTAGAAAAGGCGGTAAAAATTGCCCGGCTGCTCGGCCGAGAGATCGCCACGCCGGACGAAGCAAGGGCCCTCCTTGGACTGAAAGGCAAGGATAAGGTTAATTACTAGGCTCAATCCATAAATCGTCAAATCCGGAGGTTTACTATGGGAAAAACAAAGCTCTACGATCTCAGCCAGCCCTTTGGACACAATGTCCCCCTGTGGCCCTACTTCGAGGACGTCAAGATCGAACGCGTGCACTATCATGCTAAATCGGGCGTGCTTTCTCAGAAGATCACCACAGTCATGCACTGCAGCACCCATGCCGATTCCCCGGCCCATGTGATAGAGGGATTGGCGTACACCGATGAGATCCCTCTGGAAAAGTATTACGGCACAGGGGTCGTGGTCGACATCCCTAAAGACAAATGGGGAGTAATCACGCCCGATGACCTCGAAAAGGCGAGGCCGAAGATCGAAAAGGGCGACATTGTGATCGTCAATACCGGGTGGCACAGGTATTGGGGCGACAGCACGAAGTACTTCTGTCATTCTCCGGGTCTTTACAAGGAAGCGGGACAGTGGTTCGTGGAAAAGGGCGTAAAAGCGGTCGGCGTAGACCAGCAGGCGCTCGATCATCCCCTCGCGACCGCCATCGGCCCCCATGGGCCGGGGCCGCTCCGTCCTGACGTCGTCGCCGAATATAAGATGGAGAGAGGACGGGACGTCATCCAGGACTTCCCCGAGTGGGAGCCGTGCCACCGGCTGCTTCTGGGCAACGGAATCATGGGCTGGGAAAATGTCGGCGGGGATATCGATATGGTGCTTGGCAAGAGGGTGACCATAGCCGGCTTTCCTATCAGGTGGGTAAAAGGGGACGGCTCTATAGTGCGTCTTGTGGCGATCGTCGATGAGGGGGATCAATAGAATATACAAGGGGGGCCAGGGACCATGAAGAAAATCGAGCTTAAGGATGTGAAACCGTACCAGGCTGCAAAGCATTTCGGCATGACGGCTTTACGGCTCCACGGCAAGGAGGAGAGCGGGTCCCAGAAGTTCTGGATGGGACTCTCCCACTTTCTCCCCGGAGGCGGGGCCGAGATGGATGCGACACCGACGGAAAAAATCTACTTCGTCCTCGAGGGCGAAGTGACGGTGAGAACGCCCACGGACGAGATTACGCTTCGCCCCTGGGACTCGATCTACATCGGCCCGGGAGAGGAGCGGGAGATCATCAATAAGACCAACCGGCCTGCCAGCATGCTGGTGGTCATCAACTATTGAGAAGGGGCGATCATGGACAGGCAAACCATTCAGGAACTGTTCGACGTGAGCGGCAAGGTCGCCCTCATCACCGGGGCTACGGGTGGTTTCGGCAAGGCCGCGTCACTGGGCCTTTCCGCCGCAGGGGTGAAGATCATGGCAACCGGAAGGTCGGCGCCCAAGCTCGAGGGGCTCGTCAAGGAGATAAGGGGTGCCGGCGGTGAGGCGTCATTCTCGGTAGGCAACCCGGTAGACTATGGCGATGTGCGGCGTGTGGTGCAAGAGACGGTAACAGCTTACGGCGGTGTCGACATACTCATTACGGCAGCGGGGCTGAATAAGCCGAAGGCGATTGTCGAGCAGCCGGTTGAGGAGTGGGAAGAGATCATGGATGTGAACGTCAAGGGCACCTGGCTCTTCTGCAAGGAAGCAGGGCGGGCAATGATCGAGCGGGGGCGGGGAGGCAAGGTGATCCTTGTATCGTCGACCAGGGGAAAGCTCGGCATGGCCCGCTACACTGCCTACAGCCCGTCGAAGGCCGCGGTCGATCTCATAACCAAGTCGCTCGGCTGCGAATGGGGGCCTCACAAGATAAACGTAAACGCTATTGCCCCCACGGTATTCAGGACCGATCTCACCCAGTGGATGTTCGACGATCAGGCATTCTACAAGAATTTCCTCGTCCGGATCCCCATCGGCAGGCTCGGGGAGCCTGAAGATTTTATCGGGGCCGTGATCTTTCTGTCTTCGAAGGCCTCGGACTTCATGACCGGGTCGGTCGTCTACATAGACGGCGGATACACCGCAGGGTAGACTATGCAAGCCAAGAGCCGCATCGCCGTTATCGGAGCCGGTCTCATGGGCCATGGCATAGCCCAGATATTTGCAGTCCACGGGCATGAGGTTGGCCTTCTCGACTTGGACGGAGCCGTTCTCAAAAAGGCCATCGACAGCATCAGGGCAAACTTGACCCTGCTTGCCGAGAACGGCATTGGAAAGGCGGGGGATATAGAGCCTGCAATAGACAGGATACGCGCCACCGTAGACCTTGAAGATGCGGTATCGGGAGCCTCCTTTGTCTTCGAGGCGGTAGCGGAAGAAGTAGGCGTAAAGCAGGACCTCTTTCGTGAGCTTGACCGCCTCGCAGCGCCCGCAGCGATCCTGGCAACAAACACCTCGGTCATCAGTATTACGGAAATCGCGGCAAAAGCCGGCATGAAGGCACGCATCGTAGGCACCCATTTCTGGAACCCTCCCTATCTTGTGCCGCTCGTTGAAGTTGTGCCGGGGGATTCCACATCGGGGCAGACAGTGGATGCTACCTACGACTTCCTGAAGTCGGTCGGGAAGCATCCAGTCAAGGTGAAAAAAGACGTGCCCGGCTTTGTGGGTAATAGGCTGCAGCACGCGCTCTGGCGGGAGGCTATCTCCATCGTCGACCGCGGCATTGCGGACGCTGCGACTGTGGACGAGGTTATCGCCAACAGCTTCGGCATCAGGCTGCCGGTCCTTGGCCCTATGGCTACGGCTGACATGATCGGCCTTGACCTGACGCTCCAGATCCACAACTACATCCTCAAGCATATCGAGAGATCCACCCAACCGGCGCCTGTCTTACGGAAAAAGGTGCAGGACGGGGAGCTAGGCTTCAAGACAGGCAGGGGCTTCCAGGATTGGAGCAAGGAACGGATGGAGCAGTGCCGCAGCCGGCTCGTGAAGCACCTCATCCGCTGGAATCAGGAGCACGGCGATGGGTAGGCAAGGCCCCGGGATTGAAGGAGATGGACTATGAGGGCCTCAAGGAGGAGCCGATGATAAACGTTCATGATCCCGCTCGCGCCGGTAATCGAACGCGCGAGGAGGTGCGGACCAGGGGGGCCATTTTCAATATCAACGAGGGCATCGATATTGACAACGGCAACAAGTGCCTGACGAGGCTCATAGGATGGCCGGCCACCGGCACGCGCATGGTCTCCTTCCACCTGCTCATCCATAGACCGGGGGGCGGCTTCGAGATGCACAACCACCCCATCTCCGAAGAGTGCGTGACCTGCATCAGGGGAAAAGGGGAAGTCAATTTCGGTGCAGGCTGGGTGAAGATCGAGGCAGGCAACATTCTCTTTGCGCCTATCGGCGCAGCCCACGCAACGCGCAACGATCCCGACTCCGCGGAGGATTTCATCGCCCTTTCCTACACGTGCCCCTCTCCCCTTGAATACTATCAGGAGATCGGCCTCATGGCGAGCGGCGAATTCAATATTACCGAGATCGACAAGCTTCTTCTCAACGCGCAAAGGGACAGCATCCCCACGGCTTGCGTGATGAAGCCCAACGAGTTGGGCGGCGCCGAGCGGGCAGATGCTAAAGGCTACGGCGAGGTTGCCCGGACCGGGGGTGTCTTCAACATCTATCGCGGCGCCCCTTTCACGGCCTATGGAGGCGCCATGAAATTCATCGTATGGCCCGGCGTGGGCTCCAAACACTGCGGGCTCCACAACGCCTACCACTTGCCGGGTGTGGCATTCAAGCCCCATGTCCATCCCATTTCGGAGGATGCCATTCTCTTTTGGGACGGCGAGGGCATGGCCTATCTTGAGAGTCGCTGGATCGAATGCGGCGAGGGCGACATCCTCTACGCGCCCGCTCTGGTCAGACACGGAACCGGATGCCGTGTGGATCAGCGGCCGATGAACTCGAGCGGCTGTGCTTCTCCGCCGCAGTTCGACCTGTACGAATTGGCGGGCTACCTTAAAGCTGGAAGGTTCACCGATTTTCCCGTAGTCTAAAGATCGACAGCCTAGGGAACGTACGGGTCCATGCCCTGGCAGCCGAGGCATAACGCGCCGTCGGCGGCCGGGTAACTCTCAGCGCACCCGGGACAGACCGCAAAGGTACCCCTGTGATGTCTCTCCATGAAACGGCCGGCGACTTCTACGCGCTGTAAGCCGAGAAAGGCGCCCGCAGCTTCCCCGATCTGGTCCAGAAGGGCTTTCTTGTCCTGCTCCTTTTTCGCCCTTGACTTGAAGAACCAGGACTTGATCTCGGGCCATCCGTCGAGCCTCGAGGGGTCTATGTAAACCCGCACGCCTTTGCCCGTCGACTTGTTGTATAGGCTTAAGGCGAAGCGCCCGAGATTGATAACCGTAAGCCAGCCGTTACCAACCGTGCAGGGGGTCAGAAGCTGCACCGCGTCGGGCAGACACTTCGGGGTCTCGCACAGCGCGTCATACAGATCCTTTTCGGGCAGATGCCTGTATGCCATATCCACCATGAACCCGCCGATCAGCACACCCGGGGCCGCGTAACTATGAAACGCCCGGACCCGTTCTATATATTCTTCGTAAGTATAGGAAAGAATATTCGCTGCCATTTCTACATATTTTACTTTTTTCGAGGGCTTCCCCGCAAATCTATTTCAGGCGCGATCCCCAAAGGCGCATATCAACGGGTAGTCGTTCGCCCGATCCTATTGTCGGCGGCTTCGATCACTCTCCGGAGCCTTTTAGTTAAATCGACGATGTTTGCTGGATCGGTTTCGAAACCTGTCGACTTGCTCCTGACTATCCTGTAGTTGGCATTGATTTCGACCTGGGCTGCCTCTATACCCAGGCTGTTCCTGGCAAAACAGGTGATCGTGCCCCCGCTGCGCGCCGGAAAGCGCTGGTTGAAGATCCTCGGCTCGAAATCGGCAAAAACCTTTTCCAGAATGTCCCTGAACGTTGGACAGGAGCACCGGGCAGGGGAATTGTCCATTATGCCTATGTCGATCTTGAAAGGCCGGCTGCCGCCTGACCCGTGGAGGTCCAGGATGAATCCGATACGGTTTTTCTCGACCGCCTCTTTCAGGGCCTCCTTGTATTTTGTCCCCATATCGTTGTTAGGGTCTTCTCTTGTCCTGTTCTTGACGTAGAGCACGTGGGCGCCCGTGACCTCGTCGTCGTAGTTGATCGCCGAGAACTCTATATGCCGCATCTCTTCGAGCACCCAGGCTGCCGACTCGCGGCTGTCCGCCTGCCTGACTCTCGCAGCGGGGAAAAAGAGCGCAGCCATCACCGGGATCACCCCTTTCATTCAAAACCCTTCAGCATGCCTTTCGCTTGCTGCCCGGACCCAGTATAATATAAGTATAATATAATAGAAAGAAAGGGACGGATAAGCAAGCGGGGGCAGGAAAGGGAGGGGACATGGAACGGATCATCGACGTGCACGTGCACGTAGGCCACAGGTCCGATTGGACGGAAAAAGCCCGGGCCGTTTGGATGGACACGGGGCCATACATTACGGCGACGTCGTCAAGGAAGAGGCGTGGGCCGGAATCCTCATCCCTGAATACTCCCCCGGAACGGCCGGCCTGATGCCCTTCGAGCGGGCATCCGAGATCAGCCGCTTCCATCCGGAGCTCGTCCCCATAGCCTTTCTGAACCCCAATTACCATCAAGACCTGATGGCATCCTTCGAGGAGCAGCGCGCCGGCGGGGCAAGGGCCCTCAAAATTCATCCCGTTCATGGCTTCTTCTTCGCTAACGACCCCCGCCTCTACCCAATCTACGAGCGCTGCCAGGCAGAGGGGCTGGTCGTGATGTTCCACGCGGGCACGAGTCTTTTCCCCGGATGCAAGATGCGGTACGCCGATCCTTACACAGTCGACGACGTGATCAATGACTTCCCTGACCTTAAGGTCGTTCTGTGCCATGGGGGGAGGGCATTCTGGTTTCATATAGCCGAGTTCCTTGCTAAGAGGTTCGAGAACGTCTATATAGATGTCTCCGGCCTCCCGCCGTCGAAACTCCTCGAATACTTTCCAGGCATGTCGAAGTACAGCGGCAAGTTTCTCTTTGGCTCCGATTTTCCGGGCGTCCCCGGCATAAGAAAAAATTACCACACCATCGTGCAACTCCTCGGAGATGGGGAGGCCGCCGAACGGATCGGGTTCAGGAATGCATACGACCTCTTCGGCTTCTGGAAGGAAGGACTCTTCGAAGTCAGGGACGAGGAGGAGATTTACGGTGTCGTCAACGATGGAGCAGAGCAGTACAGGGGTGTCATACCGCCCGCCCGATGGCACGAGCCTTACATGCCCATTGAAGAGGTCCGCTCGGAGATGAAGCGTATGCGTTTTTACGGGTTCCGTAAGGACATGCAGCTTCTCGGGGTGATGGGAAAGGAGCGGGTGCTCGATACGACCCTCATACGCCACGCATACGTGGTTAAGCAGCATCAGCGGAAAGGCGTCGGGGCAAAGCTGCTGGGTCTTATCGAAAGGCAGGTCGACACCGAGTGGCTCCTAGTCGGCACCTGGCAGGCCGCATCATGGGCAATCGACTTTTACAGGAGCCACGGATACACGATCCTCCCGAACAAAGACGATCTGCTGAGGCGATACTGGCAGATACAGGAAAGCCAGATGGAGGCTTCGGTTGTTCTGGGAAAGAAGCTGAAAGGCGCCGGACCCGTATAGGCTTCTTCGCAAAGAATAAAAAAAATGTTGAACAGATATATTGTAAAATGTAAAATGACTTCTTTCCGCTGTTTAATACGCGGAAAAGGGAAGCCAAGGGGCGTTTTTTTCATCCTGGAAGAAAGGTGGTGAAGCATGGGCGACATCGGGAAAATGTTCGGCCCCAGGACCATTGCCCTTATAGGCGCCACCGATAAGGCGGGCTCTATCGGCAGGTCGATGCTAGAGAACTTGCTTACCAAGCCCGATTCACGCCTTTATCCTGTCAACCCCAGGAAGAAAAGCCTTCTCGGCGTCAAGGCGTACCGGGCATTCGGCGACATACCGGAAAAAATAGATTTAGCCATCATCACCTCCCCCTCCGGGACCGTTCCCGCTCTAGTCGAGGAGTGCGGGAAGGCAGGCGTAGAGGGTGCCATGATAATCTCCTCAGGCTTCAGGGACGCGGGGCCCGAGGGCGAGGCAAGAGAGGAGGAGATTTGCGGGATCGGGAGGCGCTATTCCATGCGGATCATGGGGCCCAACTCCCTGGGTCTCATGAGGCCCCCCCTGGCCCTGAATGCCACGCCCCTGCCCGTGACTGCCACGGCGGGGAATATCGCTTTCATCTCGCAGAGCGGCGGCTTCGGCAGGGCTCTTCTGGAGTGGGGCATCGACACGCACGTCGGTTTTAGCCTTTTTGCCTCCCTTGGATCGATGATCGATATCGACTTCGGGGACCTCATCGACTTCCTCGGCTACGATCCGCATACCAGAAGCATCATGTTGTACATGGAGGAAAGCATCGGCGACGTGAAGAAATTCATAAGTGCGGCGAGGGGCTTCGCCAGGAACAAGCCGATCGTGCTTCTCAAGCCTCCCAGGACGGAAACCGACAAACAGCCCCGCTCGCATTCGGCGTACCTCGCCACGAGCGATAGCGTCTACGATGCCGTCTTCAAAAGGGCCGGAGTCGTCCGGGTGAAGACGGCGGACGAGCTTTTCAACACTGCCGGCGTTCTCTATTCCAAGCATCTCCCCGCCGGGCCGGGACTTATGATCGTCACGAACGCCGGGGGAGTCGGGGTCATGGCCGCCAACACGCTCCTCGAGCAAGGGGGGAGGGCGGCCAAGCTCTCGGAAGAGAGTCAGGGCAGGCTGAAAGCCTTGATGCCTCCTTTCTGGAAAAATGATAACCCCCTTGACCTCCTCCGGGACGCAGATGTGCCGCGCTATGAGGAGGTAGTCAAGATATGTCTCGAAGACGAGGGGGTCGACGGAATACTCGTTATCTTCACCCCCCAGGGGGTGGCGTCGCCTCGCGAGCTTGCAAAGGCGTTAGTCGCCCTGACAAGCCAGGCATACAAGCCCGTTATCGCCGTCTGGATGGGAGGCGGGAAGGTGCGAGAAGGGAGGGAGATCCTTTTCGCCAACAACATCCCCACGTACGACACGCCGGAAAAGGCGGTCAGAACTTACCTCTACATGTACAATTATAAGGAAAACCTGGAGATTCTTTATGAAACTCCCGCGGAGGTCGCCGTAGACTCATCTCCGCCGAAGAATACGTTGAAAACTTTCATCCGGAAAATACTCGCAGAAGGAAGGACCGTCCTGACCGAAGAAGAGTCCAAGAGGTTTCTTGCGGCTTACAGCATACCGACCGTAAGGACCAGGGTGGCGGGGGACATTGACCAGGCCGCTCAGATTGCTGCCGGCGAGGGCTATCCTGTAGTGATGAAGATCGTTTCGCCTGACATAAACTACAAGAGCGATGCGGGCGGGGTCGTACTCGGGATTAGCTCCGAAGGGGAGCTACGGCAGGAATATGCCAAGATGCTGGACAGGGTACGTTCGTATTCTCCCGGGAGCAGGGTGGCAGGCGTAACCATACAGAAAATGGTGGAGAAAATCGACTACGAGGTAATTCTCGGTGCAAAGAAGGACCAGGACTTCGGATCGGTAATTCTCTTCGGCATGGGCGGCATCGGGGTCCAGATATTCAGGGATTTTTCGCTCGGCCTGCCGCCGCTCAACCAGGCGCTGGCGAGGAAGCTGATGGAAGAGACGAGGGTTTACAGGCTCCTCCAGGGATACAGGGGAAAACCGGCCGCCGACCTTCGGACTCTCGAACAGATCATCCTGAAATTTTCGAGCCTTATCACAGACTTCCCCGAAATCGCCGAGATGGATATCAACCCCATTGCCCTTTCCGGCGACAGGGCCTTCGCCCTCGACGCGCGCATCGTCCTCGACTCCGGCAACTTAGACGGACAGGACCATCCCCACCTGATCATAAGCCCTTACCCGACGAAGTATGTGACCCACTGGTCCCTTTCCGGCCTCGACGTCGTCTTGAGGCCCATACGGCCCGAGGACGAGCCTCTGGAACACGAGATGCTGGCGAGCCTTTCTGAAAAAACGATGAAGCAAAGGTTTTTCCAGACCATCAAGCAGATCACCCATGAGATGCACATCAGGTTGTGCAACATTGACTACGAGCGAGAGATCGCTATTGTAGCGGAGATCAAGGAAGGCGAGAGGCGAAGCATAATAGGCATGGGCAGGCTTATCATGGAGCCCGATCGCAAGAAAGCGGAATTCGCCGTTGTAGTCCACGACCGCTTCCAGGGCAAAGGGCTCGGGTACAAGCTCGTAGACATGGTTGTGGGTATAGGCTACGAGAAGGGGCTCAAGGAGATTTACGGCTTCATACTCTCGGAGAACAAAAAGATGGCAAATATGTGCCGTAAGCTCGGCTGCACTATAGAGCCCATGGAGGAGGAGGGCATCACCAGGGTCAGCCTGACCTTATAGCGTTTGGCCGCCCAAACCGCCGGCACCCCCTCTGCGAAGAGAACGCCGAGAGCCCCCCGATAAGAGATCTATGCCGGCGTAAGCCACCTCTTCGGGCGGTATATCAAGGCACTCAAGACCCCCGGGACAGGTGAAGGCGTAACAGGGGCTGCAGGGGGTCGGCCTTCGAAGGAGCCTGTGGGGGGTCCGGCGGGGACGCCACTGCGATTCGAGTTCCGTCCCTGAGTAAAGTACGACCGCCGGCGTCCCGCAGGCATCGGCAAGATGCATGGTCGAGGTGTCGTTCGTCAGGACAAGGTCGGCCCATTCCACAAGTACCGCCAGCTCGGCCACGCTTGTCATGCCGGCGAGATCGACCCCCCGTCCGCCGAGGCGGGCGACGATGCCCTTCGAGCGGCCCTTTTCCTTTTGTGTGCCTGTCACGACTACCCGCAAACCGGTCCTTTCCGAAAGCAAGAGGGCGGCCTCGGAGAAAGGGCCGGCCGGGTAAGTCCTGGCCTGCGCGCTCGCGAATGGATTAAGCAGGAGGTACGCCTCGTCCCTCATGATCCCGGCTGCAGCCAGCAGCCCCTCCGCCCTTTGCCGGCTCCGTTCATCTATCTTGATGGAAAGGTCCCTGTCGCGGACGGGAAAACCGACGGCCTCGACAAGGCTGAGATTCCGACCGACCTGGTGGACACAGTCGGGTAAAGGCGGGACGGCGTTTGTGAGGAGTGCCGCGGCGGTCTCCTTTGAACGCCCGAGGCGCAGGGGGATACCGGCAAGCAGGCAGGTCAGAGCTGCGGGAAAGGGGGACTGGCTGAAGCTGGTGAAGATGATTACCCCGTCGAACCTCCCCTCGCCGAGGGTCCTCACCAGGGCCCACTCCCTTCCGGGGTCGAAGGCGAGGCTGCCGAGGTCCTGCCAGAGCGCGCGCCACACAATGACTTCATCCGGCCAGGGGAGGAGCGGGGCGGCTCCGGCGCCTGTCGGGTTGACCATCAGCGTAATGCGGGTGCAGGGCAATGTCTCTTTAATGGAGCGCAGGGCAGGCCCGACCATTATGACGTCGCCCACGTTGTCGAGCCTCATGGCCAGGAGATTCCTTGCCGCCGCCCAATTTGCGTCCAATTCCATGTCATAAAGGTAAAGCCGTCTTCCGCGCTCTGCATTTCCCTTCTTTTCCCCGCTCCGCGTGCAGCTTGTTTTTGTTCGGCATTGGTTGTAATATTCTTCAAAAGGGGGTTGCTATGAAGGTGGGTATAATAAGGGACGATATTTATCTGGAGCATATAACGGACGACTTCCATCCCGAGAACCCGAGGCGCCTTGCCGGGATTTACGAAATGCTGGATGGGATCGACCAGGCAGGCATCAGATACGTGCCGGCCCGGGCCGCCACTTACGAAGAGCTGGCCCTTAATCATGAGGGTGGCTACATAGAAATGATAAGTCGCACGAAGGGCAGGGTCCAGACGCGCCTTGATCCTGACACCGTGGCCTCGGCCAGGTCGTACGACGCGGCGTGTGTGGCGGCGGGCGGTTTCCTCCAGCTTATCGACGCTTCGATGTCGGGGGAGATAGAGAACGGATTTGCACTCGTCAGGCCGCCGGGGCACCACGCAGAGCATGGAAAGTCGATGGGCTTCTGCATCTTCAATAACATTGCCATCGGTGCAAGATACCTGGAGAAGAAATACGGGCTTAGCCGAATCCTCATCGTGGATTTCGACCTCCATCATGGGAACGGCACGCAGCACAGTTTTTATGGAGACCGGACCGTTCTCTACGTCTCGACCCATCAGTACCCGTATTATCCCGGAACCGGATGGTATGAGGAGGTAGGCCAGGGGCAGGGAAAAGGGTACACGGTCAACATTCCTCTTGGTTACGGCATGAATGACGCGGACTACCTCCACGTGTTCAAGGAGGTAGTAGTGCCTGTGAGCCGGCTTTTCAAGCCGGAGATAGTGCTTGTTTCCGCCGGGTTCGACATTCACGGCAGCGACCCCCTCGGCGGAATGGCGGTCACGGAGCGCGGTTTTGCACGGATGACTCGAATGCTTATGGATATAGCGGCCGAGCACTGCGCCGGAAAGGTGCTCATGACGCTTGAGGGCGGCTACGACATAACGGCCCTTACCAATTCGGTCAGGACAGTCATTATGGAGCTGAGGGGGATGCCCGTCTACGTCGCAGAGGAAGGGGACGACGCATCGGCTGCAGCCAGACAGGTTGTATCAAAGGTGAAAGGGGCGATCAAGCCCTACTGGGCAGGGATTTAGAAGGCAATTGCCGGGCGACCCGCGTTGCCCCCGTACTCCCTCCAGGCAAAGGGCGACCTCCTTCGCGGGCGACCCGCCGGTCTCCCCTCTCGCGATCGGTGCAGGTTCCATTCACACTTGCCGGCAGTTCTATCGCTCTTTCCAGATCGTTTCCTTCAGTTCCTTCCCGACCTTGAAGTAGGGGAGCTTCTTTCCCGGCACCTCGACTATTTCTCCGTTCTTAGGGTTTCTTCCCTTGTACGGTTTGTAAGACCGCAGTGAAAAACTCCCGAAACCTCTTATTTCGACCCTTTCGCCGTTTATGATCGCCTTTTTTATAGTATCGACTATAGTATCGACCACTATCTTCGCTATCTTCTGGTTAAGGTTGATTTGCTCGGAGAGCTGATTGACTATGTCGATCTTGTTCATTGGCGAGCCTCCTCCACAGCCCTATTTTTGATAATATATATAAGCGTAGGTATTTCCGAATACCTTCAACCGGTCCCTTCCTCCGGCAACTCTTCCCCTGTCCGGCGGAGTGTGCGTATTATGGACTAAGGCCTCGGGGCGGGGCATAGGTCCGAAGAATCCTTCCCGAGGGGTCGCGCAGGCCGGGCACAGACATGATCGAGCCGTCGTTGTGAGGAAAGTCAGCCCTTTTCGCCTTTCTCACCATAATATTGCACAACTATATGACCATCGGATGCCGGCTCAACGGCTTCGCTTTCGCTCCCCGCAACGGGCTTTCCTTCCCCGTGCCCACGGGGAGGTAAATTTTATCTATATCTTTCGTAAAGATGCAAGAGGAAAATGCGTTGGCTTTCAGATAAAGCCCACAATTTATCCCGTTCCCGGAGAGCATCAGGCTTCACGCGCTTTCCTTTTTATGATGCACCATAGCTGTGGAGTCCTGAAAGAATAAAGTTTACACCGAGATAGGTGATGATGACACTTACAAAACCGGCGATCGAGAGCAGCGCCATCCTCTGCCCCTTCCATCCCCTGGTGAAGCGGGCGTGCAGGAAGAGGGCATAGACGATCCAGGTGATGAGAGACCACGTCTCCTTGGGGTCCCAGCTCCAGTAAGCGCCCCATGCATAGTGCGCCCACACGGCGCCGGTGAGTATGCCCGCCGTCAGCATGGGAAAGCCCACCACCACGGCCTGATAGTTTATCTCTTCCAGTTTCTCGCCCGGAATGCTCTTCAGCCCGAAAACATACAGAAGGCCGCAGAGAAAGGAGATGGCGAAAGAGGCGTAGGCAATGAAACAGGTGAAGACGTGCACGTGGAGCCAATTACTCTGGAGGGCCGGGATAAGGGGCTGGATGTGCCTGTCCACCGATGGCGAAAGGGAGGCGTAACCCACAAAAAATAGGGCGGTCAGGGTTGCGAGCATAGTGATTACCGGAAGCCGCATCCGCCTTTTCATAAGTATCACAACGAGGGCTATGCACCACCCGTAGAAGATAAGGGACTCGTAAAAATTGGACAGGGGTGCGTGGCCTATCCCGAGCCGGTATGATTCTATCCATCTGGCGCCGAGACCCACCGAATGGAGCCCGAAAACTGCGTAAAGGAAAGGCCCCATGGAGCGGAGAACAGCCTCCTTCTTCGTGGCAAAATACACGAGGTGGGTCAAAAAAAGGGCGAGATAGGCAAGGGTTACGACGCCGATTATTTTATCGTTCCACATCATAAGCCTTTTCCCTCCACTTCCCGAATTCCTCCTTGAAGGCCTCCCTGTTCTTTGCCGAAGTTCCTGCGACGAGCAGGCCCTCGGCAGTCTCCAGTATGTAGATGCGCCTGTGGTACATAAAAAAATTGACGTAAAGGCCGAAGAGGATGAGGGCGAATCCCGTCCAGACAATAAAGACGCCCGGGTCGCGGGCGGCCTCGAGTCCCGTGTAAAACTCGTTGTCAATGCCCTTAAGTCTCACCGGAACGCCCATGATATTTTTCTCGGCAAGCCTGGGGACATCCTTCAGGAACCAGGTCGTCTTCGTCTCCCCCCCTTCTAAATAAGCGATCTGCACGCCCGGGCCGAAATTGTGTATGGAACGTTCGAACCTGACCGCCATAATCGCGAGGTCGCCCTGCTTGTACGCGCTGCCCTCACCGAGCCTTACCTCTTTTCCTCCTATGTCTAATAGGAAAACCGGGTCGGCGCCGTAGCTCGCCTGGTAAATGTTCGTCCCCTTGAACGAGAAGGGGTGGTTTACCCGCACGTCTCCTCTGGCAACTGTCTTCCCATTGTCGATGATCTCGATGCGGCTCAGGTATTCCTTGGGCTCGCCGCCCGGATAGAAGTCCATTTTGAAATCGTCGAGCCTGACGGCAAAGCCCAGGGGCATCTTGCGGCCGTCCCTCTCGACGGCGGAATCTTTTGTCTCCCCCTTGGCGAGCGTGACCGACCCCCGGTAGCCGAACAAGAGGCCGAGGAGGCTCCCCAGGAGGATGACGACGATGCTCGTATGGATGATGTAGACGCCGTACCGCGAAAGGGCCCCTTTTTCGAGGATCGCCCCCCGGTCTTCTCTCTTTACCCCGTATCCCTTGAAAAGGCCTATCACGTGCTCTATCCCCCTGCCCTTGATGGAAAACGAGAGGGGCATAGCGGAAAGGGCCTTTTCGGAGGGCAACCCCTCGCGGCCACTTTTCAGAAAAGTCGCCAGCCTCCGGAGTGTACAAATTATGAGGTTCAAAGCGAAGAGACCCGTCAGGCCGAGGAACCAGAAGGCGTGGAAGACGTCGGTGAGGCCGAGGAACCCTAAAACGGCCCGGATGCCCTCTCCGTATCTGAGAGCATATTCCTCCGCGGTCGCTTGCTGGGGTATGAGGGTGCCGACAATGCAGGCGAACGCGATCAGGCAGAGCAGGAATATGGTGAGCCTGACCGAGGAGAGAGCTGCGTAAGCGGCGCTCGAAGCAGAGGCGCGGGGCAGTTCTTCCCCCTTCCGAGCCCTATCCGTCATACATCTCATCGCCCTTGGGCAACCGGCGCGTCGAAGAAAACAGGGGCAGGAAGGCACATGGCGGTCTGTAAGGAAAGTATCTGGACTTCATCGGGTATCTCATTTTAACCTCTATCGGGAGATAATTCCACTACAATGAAGAAGGGAGAGGACGCAAGGGTCGAATCTCCGGCTTTCGGTGCCTATATTGACATTCTTCCGCATATCTTATACCATCTATAGCCATACAAATGGAGAAATCTAAGAGCAAAGAAGAGCTCTACAGGGAGGCGAAGGACTTTCACACCTCCCTCGACAGGAGACTGAGAATGCTGCTCAGGAAGTCGTTTTTGTCCGAAGAGGAAGAGACCGAAGTTAAAGTACTGAAGAAAAAAAAGCTTTATTACAAGGATATCATGGAAGGACTTAAAGAGAAGGACTAAGGGTTCTATGAAGAAGAGCGGCGCGCAGATATTTGTAGAGTCACTGAAGATGGAGAAGGTCGATACGATCTTCTGTTATCCTGGAGGGGCCGTTCTCAATATAACCGACGCCCTCTACGATTCAGGCATCAGGCAAGTCCTCGTAAGGCACGAACAGGCAGCAGTGCATGCAGCGGACGGTTACGCACGCGCCTCAGCGCGTGTCGGCGTCGCCCTCGTAACTTCCGGCCCGGGCGCTACGAACACGGTGACAGGCATCGCTACAGCCTATATGGATTCGGTGCCCGTCGTGATCTTCTCGGGTCAGGTAAATACCGCGCTCATCGGCAACGACGCCTTCCAGGAAGCAGATATCATCGGTATCACAAGGCCGTGCACGAAGCACAACTACCTTGTCAGGGACGTGACCGAGATGGCGCGCATCATAAAAGAGGCCTTCTACATAGCAAGGTCCGGCAGACCCGGGCCTGTCCTTGTGGACATACCGAAAGACGTGTCGGCGGCGCTGACCGAGTTCAGGTACCCCGAGGGGAAGGTCTTTGTCAGGGGCTACCAGCCCAATTATTCGGGCCATCCAGGACAGATCAGGAGGGCCATGAAGCTGATCGCCTCCGCGAAGAAGCCCGTGCTCTATACGGGAGGCGGCATCATAACCTCCAATGCGTCGAAGGAGCTTTTGGCTTTCGCCGAGCGGCTGTCCGTTCCGGTCACGAGCACGCTCATGGGCCTGGGCGGTTTTCCCGGCAACCACCCCCAGTTTCTGGGCATGCTCGGCATGCACGGCACTTACGCCGCAAATATGACCATTACCAACTCCGATGTCATCATAGCCGTGGGTGCGCGTTTCGACGACAGGGCGACCGGTAAGGCTGACGAGTTCGCGCCGCTGGCCAAGATCATACATATAGATATAGACCCTACTTCGATCAGCAAAAATATAAAGGTCGATATACCCATAGTCGGCGATGCGAAGAACGTTCTAAGGCAAATGTTGCACATAGCCGAAGAAGACAAAGAGACCTTTGCAGCATTCAGGTACGGTATTTCCGACTGGCTCCGGCAGGTGGAGGAATGGAAGGCAAACTTCCCCGTGAGCTACACGAGGAACAGCACACTGAAGCCGCAGTATGTAATAGAGAGGATATTCGACCTGACCAGGGGAAAGGCTATCATAGCCACAGAGGTCGGCCAGAACCAGATGTGGACGGCCCAGTTCTACAAGTTCCTGGAGCCAAGACAGATAATAACTTCAGGCGGTTTGGGCACCATGGGATATGGTTTCCCCGCGAGCATCGGCGCGCAGGCAGCCTATCCCGATATGCTCGTGATCGACATAGCGGGTGACGGGAGCATCCAGATGAACATCCAGGAACTGGCTACGGCCGTCCAGTTCGGACTTCCGGTGAAGGTCGTCATATTGAACAACGGATGCCTCGGCATGGTCCGGCAGTGGCAGGAACTCTTCTATGAAAAGCGTTACGCCATTTCGACGTTCGAGTGTATGCCCAATTTTGTCAAGCTTGCCGAGGCTTACGGGGCGGCGGGGTATGAAATAGAACACGAGAACGAGGTGGACAGGGTGCTGAAAAAGGCCTTCGCCAACGGCAAGCCGACCCTCGTCGATGTCCACATCAGTCCCGACGAAGGCGTCTACCCCATCGTTCCCTCCGGCGCAGCCCTTCGGGACATGCTGCTCGTGTAGGGGGAAGCATTGAGACATATTATTTCCGTCCTGGTTGAAAATGAGTTCGGCGTCCTGGCCCGGGTAGCGGGCCTCTTTTCGGGGAGGGGTTTTAATATAGAGAGCCTCTGCGTAGGCGAGACCCAAGACCCGGCGATCTCGACCATGACCATCGTTACTACCGGCAGCGACGCCATCCTCGAGCAGATACTCAAGCAGCTGAACAAGCTCGTGAACGTTATAAAAGTGACTGATTTCAAGGATTCCGAATATGTCTCCAGGGAAATGGTGCTCGTCAAGATCAACGCCGACGAGAAGACAAGGGAAGAGATCCTTAGGATGATAGAGATTTTCAGGGGCAGAGTGGTAGATGTCTCGCCGAAGTCATATGTCGTCGAGATAACGGGCAATGAAGAAAAGGTGAAGGCCTTCCTGGCGCTGATAAGACCTCTCGGCATCAAGGAGCTCGTACGAACCGGGTCGGTGGCCATGGTGAGGGGCGAAAAGGTGACAAGAGCGAGAGATAGACAATCCAAAGGAGGAAGCGATGGCGAGGGTGTACTATGACAACGATGCGGACCTCGGGGCTCTCAAAGGCAAGAAGATAGCCATTATAGGGTACGGGAGCCAGGGGCACGCTCAGGCACAGAATCTGCGGGAGAGCGGCCTCGAAGTGATCATAGCGGAGCTCGAGGGAACGCCGAACTTCAAACTGGCCATAGACCACGGCTTCACGCCCGCTTCTGCAGCCGAAGCCTCCGCGGAGGCAGAGGTAGTTCAGATCCTCGCCCCGGACCAGGTGCAGGCACTCCTGTACAGGAACGATATAAGGGTCAACCTCACCAAGGGAAAGACCCTCGTCTTTTCCCACGGCTTCAACATCCATTTCAACCAGATCATGCCGCCTACGGATATTGACGTGATCATGATCGCCCCTAAAGGTCCGGGCCACCTCGTAAGGCGGGAGTTCCAGAGAGGGGCCGGGGTCCCCGCCCTTATCGCAATTTACCGGGATCACTCGGGGAAGGCACGCGAAAAGGCCCTCGCCTATGCAAAGGGCATAGGCGCTACCAGGGCGGGCGTGCTGGAAACCACGTTCCAGGAGGAAACGGAAACCGATCTCTTCGGCGAGCAGGTGGTGCTCTGCGGCGGAGTCACCGAGCTGATAAGGGCAGGGTTCGATACCCTGGTAGAGGCGGGGTACCAGCCGGAGATAGCCTATTTTGAGTGCTGCCACGAGCTGAAGCTGATAGTCGATCTGATTTACGAGGGCGGAATAGCCAATATGCGACACTCCATCAGCGATACCGCCGAGTACGGCGACATCACCAGAGGCAGGCGCATCATCACCGAAGAGACGAGACTCGAGATGCGGCGCATACTGGAAGAGATCCAGTCGGGTGAATTTGCGAGGGAATGGATAACCGAAAATATGGCCGGAAGGCCGGTATACCACGCTATCACCAGAAGGGATAAGGAACACCTGATAGAGCAGGTCGGCAAGGGCCTGCGCTCGATGATGAGCTGGATAGGGAGAAGGGATTGACGGGGTTTCCGGTAGCCAAGGAAGGGCTCGTTTTCATACTGCCTTCCGTCCTGCTGTCCTTCCTTTTTTACGAGCTGGGACTTTACCCTCTCGCCGTCTTGTCCTTGTTCCTGAGCCTTTTCTTCCTCTTCTTCTTCAGAAGCCCCAGAAGGACGGGGGCAAGCGGGACGGAAGAGCTCCTATCGGCCGCCGACGGCCGGGTAATGGCAGTGGAAGACCTTTTCGAAGGCGAGTTCCTGGGCGAAAAAGTGAGACGGATAAGCATTTTCATGTCCCTTTCGGATGTGCACGTCAATAGGGCGCCGTGCGGGGGGGACGTCGAGAGGGTCGAGCACAGGGACGGGCGGTTCAGGCTTGCCTTCAAGAAAGGGATAAACGAAGAGAACGAGAGGAATTACATCGTTTTCAGGCGGAAAGATGAAAGGTTCCTTGTCGTTCAGATCGCGGGGTTCCTTGCCAGACGCATCATTTGTTACGTGAAGGAGCATGACCGTGTTGCCCAGGGCGACCGCTTAGGCATGATTGCCTTCGGGTCCAGGGTGGACATATATATGCCGACTTGCTATACTCCGGCTGTGTCGGCGGGCCAGAAAGTGAAGAGCGGATTGACGCTAATAGCGAGGAAAGGGGGAAGCCATGAGAAAGAGAAGGCGTAGAGGAATCTATCTTCTTCCCAACGTGGTCACTTCGATGAGCCTCTTCGGCGGGTTTTATGCAATGGTGGCCACTGTGGACAAAAGGTTCGTGCCGGCCAGCATCGCGATATTTGCATCTTGCGTACTCGACGCGCTGGACGGCAGGGTCGCCCGCATGACCGGCTCGACCAGCAGGTTCGGCGTGGAGTATGATTCCCTGTCCGACGTGATCTCCTTCGGCGTAGCCCCCGGATTTCTTGCCTATATGTGGGCGCTGAAGGGATACGGCCGTTTCGGATGGGTCGCGGCCTTTCTCTATGTAGTCTGCGGAGCGCTGCGTCTGGCACGCTTCAACGTACAGGCGGAAACGGTCCAGAAGAAGCAGTTTCTGGGTCTGCCCATCCCCGCGGCTGCGGCCACCATAGCGGCAAGCGTGCTCTTCTTCGGGGAACTCAGCCTGCCCCCCCAGGTAAAGAGTATTTTCATCCCTGTCCTTATGTACGCCCTGGCGTTCCTTATGGTGAGCGGCGTAAGATATGCCAGCCTCAAGGGCATAAGCGTGTCGCGACATTTCGATGCGGTTGTGGTTGCCATTCTCCTCTTCGGCATCGTGCTTATAGAGCCGGCGATAATGCTCTTTATCGTGACTATGGCCTATATGCTTTCAGGCCCCGTCACCTATGTCTTCAAGCGGAAAGCGGCTGTAGAGGAGGCGCCTGGTTCTCAAGAAATCTGAGGATCTCGCGATGGTCCTCTATGAGTATGCCCGTTGATATCGCCCGGTTCTTGTAAGCGACGAACTTAACGCCGGACGACCTGGCGGTGTTCAGGTCTATCTCCGAGTCCCCTACGTAGAGCGCCCCTTCCGGTCTCACGTGCAAGTTGTCGAGTATCCTCATGACCGATTCAGGATGCGGTTTGGGCAGGGCCACGTCGAGGGCGGTGACTACCATGTCGAAGTAAGGCTCCAGGTTAAACCTTTTCATGATATGGGGCATGGAGGTCGTTCTGTTCGTGCTTATGGCAGTCATGACGGCCTTCTGCCTCAGGGCCGACAGTGTCTCCAAAAGGTGCGGCTCCATGACCAGATAGGGTATAAAATCCCTGAAGTCCACCTGCTCCTTCAGAAATTTGAGGGCCTTCGCTTCTCCCTCAGGGTCTTCGATGAAAAGATAGTGAACGCTCTCCCCGACCGTGTGCATGTGGCAGTAAAGGAGCTCCCCTTCCGTCAGAGGTCCCCTTCCGGCAGAGACCGCAATGTAGTTGTAGAGCTTTCGATTCGCCGTGAGCGAATCGAAGAGCACGCCGTCGCAGTCGTAGATGACGCACTCAACGGGCATCGGCGCAGCCAAAGCCCCCGCCTTCGGAAAATCGATTTCTCATAGAGGGAAGAGTCTATCATAAAAAGAGGCGCAATCAAGGGGAAACTGATGATGCCTGCGCCCTCTTTTTGTCGACCGTGTCCTTCATGAACTGCATCAGTGCCAGGTCCGGCTTGGAGAACTGTCCGTCCGCTCCCACCGCCTCACCCTTATGAAGGAGCTTATCGGTGATTATGGAGGAGAAGAGCACAACCGGTATGGATCTAAGTTGCGAGTCGTCCTTTATCCGTTTGCAGAGGTGATAGCCGTCCATCGCGGGCATCTCGATGTCGCTGAGCACCACGTCGACGTACTTGGCAAGAGGCTGCCCATCGTCCGTACATCTTTCTTTCAGCCCGACAAGATACGACCAGGCTTCGGCGCCGTTCGTCATCGACTGTACGGAGAAGATATGATTCTCCTCGAGCCGTTGCTTGAGCGTCTTACGGACGATAAGGGAATCGTCCACGTGGAGTACCTTTATGGGCTCGTAGCCTTCGGAGACGGCACCAGTTGTGGGACGGGAAGCGGACAGCGCCAGTTGGGGATCGAGATCACCGATCGCCTTTTCCAGGTCGAGGAGAAGGACGAGTTTATCCTCTAGCTCTATCACTCCGGTAAGGCAGTCGCCCAGGCCCTCCAGATAACCCTCCAGCGGTTTGATGTCGTCCCACGTTACCCGGTGTATTCTTGTGACGCCCGATACGAGGAAGGCAGTGACGGTGTTGTTGAACTCCGTGACCAGGACCTTCGGCTGCCCTTGCTCCACCCGCGTTTTTCCGAGCCACCTGGCCAGGTCGAGAAGGACGACGATCTCTCCGCGATGGTTAAAGATCCCTGTCGCGAACGAGCCGGACAGGTGGGGAGGGCGCATGATTTTTTCCGGCATGGGGATGATTTCAAGCACCTTTGCCACGTTCACTCCGAAATACCCCCTGTACTCGGCTTCATCGATGAAGAGCTCCAGAATTTCGACTTCGTTCGTCCCGGCTTCGAGAAGGATCTCCGATGCAGATGCTCCCATAGTCTCCTCTCAGTAGTTCTTATCACGCAAAGAGCGTGTCGATCCCTTGCACAGGACCACTTCGGGTGCACGCACCTCATGTATATAGTCGGACATTGCGGCAGGAACTTAATGTAATGTAGCTCTTTTTGATGTCCGACAGCCTAATGCCCGCGAGGGCGCCGCCTAAAGATATTGAATAGGGTCGAAGATCGTGCCCGTCGTCCTTGCCGTGCATTTTGGAATTGATATTTGGTATAATTACTCCCGGTCCTGTTGCAATCTCGCAAGAAAAGTAAAGGA
Source organism: Syntrophorhabdales bacterium (assembly GCA_049521495.1). Classification (GTDB taxonomy): domain Bacteria; phylum Desulfobacterota; class Syntrophorhabdia; order Syntrophorhabdales; family WCHB1-27; genus CAWEPK01. Next base: position 24,533 of record JBEKOT010000006.1, read on the forward strand.
GCGATAATGGATACAATCGATTTCGATTATTTCAGCAAAGTGGACCTTCGGGTGGCCCAGATCAGACAGTGCGAGGACATACCCGGCGCGGACCGCCTTTACAAGCTGACCATCGATGCGGGCGAAGAGAGACAGATAGTGGCGGGCATAAAGCCGTATTACAGCAAAGAAGACCTCCTGGGCAAACATATAGTAATCGTGGCGAACCTGGCGCCGAGGACGCTTCGCGGCATTACCTCCCACGGCATGCTCCTCGCCGCGTCAAGCGAGGACAAAGGCGCAGTCGTTTTGGTTACGCCCGACAAGGACATTCCGAACGGCAGCGAAGTCTCTTAGCTTAGGGCGCGGGGCCTTAGCGCGCGGTTTGGCGTACCCGCGTAACGTGCCCTTTCAGTCCCCTTGCCCTCTTGCCTACACCGGTTGACCGGGGTGATACTTGAACGAAATGTTGAGCCTGATGCGGTAACCGGTCACGTGGCCGTTCTCGATCGTAACGTCCTGTTTGATAACCTCGGCTATCCGAAGGTCCTCGAGCGTGGCCGAGGCTGTTTCTATGGCGACCTTGGCCGCTTCTTCCCAAGAGGTCGGACTCGTTCCCACTATTTCGATGATCTTATAGACGCTTCCACGTTCCATAATTGAGCCTCCTCATTAGGTTTTTGTTGAGGTTTCCAAAGATGCCTGTATCGATTGTAACACAGGAAAAGAATTTGTCAACGGTTGTCTCTTCCTTCCAATGAAGTGCAGCCGCAAAGACGTGGTACGTCCCCTGATTGAACCGTCGGAAGGATGGGGGGTCAAAAATGGACGCCCTGCGATTCAGCCGGCTGTGCCTGGCCTTCCGGCATGGGTTGTCCGCCTGCTGTTTGCTGTCCGCCCTGTTTCGAATTGTCTCCCGCCTGCTGTGTGTTCAGGAGGTCCCTTGCGGCCACCCCCGTTGAGGGGGCGGGCTGACCCTGAGGCCTTTGCCCCGGCAGGGGCGGCGGGGCAGCGTTTTGCTGGCCGCTTGGGTAAGTCTGATTATTCTCCGGCGTCTGTGGCAGCGCTTCGGGCTGCCGGGGTTGCCCGGGCGGTAAGACAGCTGCCGGAGGGGCAGCTGTCGGCTGGGGAGGTACAAAGCTCCTCGGGTCGGGACGGTTATCGGCAACCTTGGGAGGACCGCTATTTGCGTTATCCTGGGGGACAGCCCTGGCCTGCTCTGCCTTTCCCATAACGGTCAGCATGGGCAGGCGCCCCTTACCCTCCTCTACCAACACGTAATTGTAGCCTTTCAGCATTTTCGCCAAAGCCTGGGAAAGGGTCAAGTTCGAGAAATGAAGGCTGAGCGACTCGCCGGCCCCGCCTTCGCCGTTCGCGATCAAAAGCTTCTTCTCCGACATCATGCGAAGAATAGCGGAAAGCGGCTTGTTATCGACATCGATGCTTATCATCGACCCCTTAGTAATTGTCAGCGCCTCATGGCCCGCCCCCGCTGCATAGGAAGGGACCGCGATATTAAGAACAAGAAGGGCAAGAAAAAGAAAGGCCCGAGCGCCTCTGCGACGGCACATAAACTCCCTCCGAAGCACGAACTTCTGCTTGCTGTGTCTATACCGACTTGAAGAATCGGGGCGTGCGGACTTGACACCGGCAAGGGGGCATAGGTTACTAGATTGCTTTTACGGCTGTCAAGTTTTTGCCCACCCCGCAGGGACAGGCAACATAAAGCTTTTGTCGGATGCCGCTTGACAATGCCGGGTAGCCCCAATAGATTCTAATTTGAAGGCGCCTATGGGCCGGCCCTTAATACGAAGATAAGGCGGTGCGGACTGGACTATACGATCAGGATAGGCGGAGAGGCCGGACAGGGGATACAGACGATCGGCGACACCCTTGGAAAGGTTTTCGCCAGGTCCGGTTATCACGTTTTTATCCATCAGGACTACGAATCCCGCATCAGGGGGGGACATAACTTCTTCCAGATACGGGTCTCGGACAGGCGGGTCACCTGCTCGCGCGAGCAGATCGACATCACTGTGGCCCTTGACAGGCCGAGCATCACGGAAAACAAAGGGAAGCCCGGGACATCGGGCCTGTTTATCTATGATCCGGCGATGGTGAAGGAAAGAAACGAAGGGGCTCAGTTTCTCGAAGTCCCCTTTATAGAGCTGGCCGAGCGCGACGGAGGCGAAAGGATCGCGGCCAACACGGTAGCAACCGGGGTAGTCCTCGGCATGCTCGGGATGGGCGTCGATATCTTGCTGGATGTGATCGCCGAGCTCATGGCGAAGAAAGGGAGGAAAACCGTCGCGGAGAACCGGAAGGCAGCAGTCAGGGGGCACGATTTCGCAGTGGAGCACTGCACGCAATGCAGTTTCGATATGGGCCGGCCCGGTCCTCCCCGAATGCTGATCGACGGAAACGCAGGGATAGGCCTCGGAGCAGTGCTGTCCGGGTGCACCTTCTACTCGGGCTATCCTATGACGCCCTCAACGGGAATCCTCTTCTTCATGGCTGCGAAGGCGGAAGAGTACGGTATCGTGGTGGAACAGGCCGAGGATGAGATAGCGGCGGTGAACATGGTCATAGGGGCATCTTTTGCGGGGGCCCGATCGATGACTGCCACAGCCGGCGGGGGATTTGCCCTGATGGTCGAAGGGGTTTCGCTGGCGGCCATGACGGAAACGCCCCTGGTCGTCGCAGTGGGGCAGCGGCCGGCGCCCGCAACGGGGCTGCCTACAAGGACCGAGCAGGCCGACCTGCTCTTCGTCCTTCACGCGGGCCACGGGGAATTTCCCAAGGTTGTTTTTGCGCCCGGTTCGCCGGAGCAAGCGCTCTACCTTACGAACAAGGCCTTTGACATGGCGGAGAAATATCAGATACCCGCCTTTATCCTCACGGACCAGTATCTCGCAGACTCAAGATGGACCTATGAGGCGTTCGACCCCGGTAAGATCGTATACCGGGACTACCGCTTGCGGGGCAGGGCAGCCGAAGAATTGGCAGGTTATAAGAGGTATGCTTTCACACCGGGAGGCGTCTCCCCCTTTGCCGTGCCCGGCGACTCGAAGAACCTGGTGGTAGAGGACAGCGACGAGCACGACGAGGAAGGCCACCTCACGGAAGACGCGGGAGTCAGGGTCAGAATGGTTCAGAAGAGGCTCCACCTCAAGGTGCCGTCGATCCGAAAAGAGATAGCCCCGCCCGTCCTTTACGGCAGCAGCACGCCCGAGACCATCCTCGTGGGCTGGGGCAGCACATACGGGGTCTTGAGAGAGGCGGTCGATTTTCTGTCAAGCCGGGAAAATATCGCCCTCCTCCATTTCAGCGAGATCTACCCCTTTCCTCAGACAGACAAATTCGATTACCTGGACTTGCTCAAGTCCGCCAAGAAGACCATCTCGGTTGAGAATAACGCCACATCGCAATTTGCCAGGCTGTTGAGGGCAGAAACGGGCTTCTCTTGCGGGGAGGCCGTCAACAGGTACGACGGGAGGCCGTACCTCCTGGAAACAATATTGGAGGAGCTTGATGGCAGACCCAAGTGATTACGAAGGCCTTCTACCTGCCTGGTGTCCGGGATGCGGAAACTTCGGCATATTGCGGTCCTTCAAGATGGCTGTCGCTGGTCTCGGGCTCGGACCGCACCAGATGGTCGTGGTGTCGGGGATAGGCCAGGCAGGAAAGTTCCCCCACTATACCAGATGCAACACCTTCAACGGCCTCCACGGCAGAACCCTGCCCGTGGCGACCGGCATCAAGCTGGTCAACCGGACGATACCGGTGATCGCGGTCGCGGGGGACGGAGACAGCTACGGGGAAGGCGGCAACCACCTCATCCACGCTATCAGGAGGAACATCGACGTGAAGATGTTTGTCCATGACAACGGGGTCTACGGCCTTACCAAGGGACAGGCTTCTCCGACGTCCATGCAGGGCATGAAGACGAAGGCCCAGCCGGCCGGCGCCCAGGCCCAGCCGCTCAACCCCCTCGCCCTTGCCGTTGCCCTTGAATGCAGCTTCGTGGCGAGGGGCTACGCGGGCGACCACGAACACCTGGCGGAGATGATGAAAGAGGCCATCGGCCACAAGGGTTTCGCCCTCCTCGATATCCTCCAGCCCTGTGTTACCTATAACCATGTCAATACCTATCAATGGTATGCTAGCAGAGTTTATCGCCTGGACCGCTCCTACGACCCCTACGACAGGGCCGGGGCATTTGCGAAGGCCCTCGAATTTGGGGAGGCCATACCCATAGGCGTCCTGTACCGTAATAATCGGCCGCCCTTCAGGGGGTCGGTGGAGAGAAAGACCGTGTATCCGGAGTCATTCGAGCCGGTCCGCCTGGAAGGAATACTGAAAGAGTTTTATTGAAACCCCCTCATCCTCCGCAGGCGTCTCTACCGCCCCAGGACGGCATGGCCTGTCACGATTGCTAATTCAGGGTAGACCGATATAAACTTTAGGAAGGACAGGGGGCCAAAAGAAGAATGGGGTAGGGAAGATGCGCGCCATGGTGCTCGAGGAGCAAGGCAGGCCGCTCATTGAAAAAGACGTTCCCATTCCCGAGCCCGGGCCTGATCAGATATTGGTGCGAGTCCGTGCCTGCGGCGTCTGCCGAACCGACCTCCACGTAGTGGACGGAGAGCTGCCCGATCCGAAGCTGCCGCTGATTCCGGGGCACGAGATAGTCGGTACCGTGGTCAAGGCGGGCGGCGCATCGACCTCCTTTCGGCCGGGCGAAAGGGTCGGTATTCCCTGGCTCGGCTTCACGTGCGGTCGGTGCGGTCCCTGCAGCACGGGCCGTGAAAACCTTTGCGACAACCCCCTCTTTACAGGCTACACCATAGATGGCGGCTACGCCGAATATACCGTCGCCGACCACCGGTACTGCTTTCGTGCGCCTGCCTCTTACGGGGACGCAGAGGCAGCCCCCCTTCTCTGCGCGGGATTGATAGGGTACAGGTCATACCGAATGATGGGAAAGGACGTCACCCGGCTCGGCATCTACGGGTTCGGCGCTGCTGCCCATATCATCGCCCAGGTTGCGACACACCGGGGGAAGAAAGTCTATGCATTTACGAAACCGGACGACAGGGAGGGACAGTCTTTCGCGCGCAGTCTCGGAGCCGTCTGGACAGGTGAATCCACGTCCAGGCCGCCGGTCCCGCTCGATGGCGCCATCATCTTTGCCCCCGTCGGCCCCCTCGTTGTGGAGGCCCTGAAAAGCACGGCAAAGGGTGCATCGGTTATCTGTGCAGGCATCCATATGACCGATATTCCGTCCTTCCCCTATCGTCTGCTCTGGGAGGAGCGCGTGATACGGTCCGTGGCGAACCTGACAAGACGGGACGGGGATGAGTTCCTCTCGCTGGCCCCCGAGGTACCCGTAAGGACAGAGGTGCAGACCTTCCCGCTCGCAGGGGCCAACGAAGCCCTGGCGATGTTGCGGTCCGGACAGATCCAGGGCGCAGCCGTTCTGGTCATGCCTTGAAGCCAGGTATTCGCGCGTCAGGGAAAAAGTGAGAGCTGGGAAGGCTTTGTGTCGAGCATTTCCCGAATACTTCTCAGGAGCTTCTCTATGGCAATAGGCTTCGAGATCACAGGGATGCCTTCCCTGCTGATCCCTTTTTTCGAAAGGATGTCGCCCGTATAACCGCTCATGAAGATCGCCGGTATGTCCGGTCTGATCTCCTTCAGTTCCGTGTACGCCTCCTTGCCGTTCTTCCTCGGCATTATGATATCCAGGAGCAAGAGATCGACCGTTTCCCCCTGCTCCTTGAATTTCTCGACGGCCTCCACGCCGTCCACCGCCTCGATTACCTGGTAGCCGAAATCGCGCAAGACGGTCGTGACTATCTGCCTCACTTCTTTGTTGTCTTCCGCTACCAGTATAACCTCGTTGCCGCCCCGAAGCTCCTCTCTCTCCTGCACGCTCACCGCAGAAGAAACAGGCTCGGCGAGGGGAAGGTATATGGTGAAGGTAGTCCCCAATGCGGGCCGGCTGGCAACGTCGACATAGCCCTTGTTCTGGTTGACGATCCCGTAAACTATGGACAGGCCCAGACCCGTCCCCTTCCCCACTTCTTTGGTAGTGAAGAAAGGGTCGAATATCTGATCCTTCGTGCGCTCATCCATGCCGCTGCCCGTGTCGGAGACCTCGATCGAGGCATGGGCGCCTTCCCTTCCGTCGTAGGTTTTCATGATCTCGCCGGAGAGGTGCACCTTTTCCGTCTTTATATTCAGCACGCCGCCCTCCGGCATGGCATCCCTCGCGTTTGTAGCCAGGTTCATCAATATCTGCTCTATCTGCCCCTCCCCTATGACCACAGCCAGCCTTTCGCCGTTGAGCGACGTTCTCAGCTCTATGTCCTCGCCGATGATCCTTCTGAGAAGCTTTTCCACGACCCTTATCGATTCGTTGACGTCTACCGTTTTTGTCTCTATGGCCTGCTTCCTGCTGAAGGCGAGCAGGTTTTGGGTAAGGGCGCTTGCTCTATCAGCCGCCTCCATGATCTGGTTCACGTAGCCGGTGAGCTTGTTATCCGGGCCTGCCTTCATCAGTATTAGGCTGCAGTATCCCATGATGGTGGTCAGTATGTTGTTGAAATCGTGGGCGACGCCTCCGGCGAGGGTGCCGATGCTCTGCATTCTTTGAGCGTGCAGGAGTTGGGCCTCCAGTTTCTTGCGCTCGGTAATGCTTTCCATCGTCCCTTCGTAATAAAGAACATCACCTTCCGTATTGCGGACGACCCTGGCATTGAGCGACACCCATTCCAAGCTCCCGTCCTTGCAGCAGACCTGCGCTTCGAAGTCACGGGCGAGGCCGTCCGTCTCCATGAGGTGCGCGTACTGCTGTCTTTGCCTCTCACTGATGTAGACCTGTTTGCCTACGTCGCTAACGCTCTCCATCAGCTCCTCCGGAGACTGGTAGCCCAGTATACGGGCCAGGGCCGGATTTGCGCTTATGAAACGCCCGTCAAGGGATGTCTGAAAGATGCCTTCAATGGCATTCTCGTATATATTGCGGTACTTCTCTTCTGCCTGCCTCAGGGCCTCTTCAACCGTCTCTTTTTCCGTCATGACCCGTTCACCCACCGCTCGATCTGTGCTTCTTTCGTACCTATATTCTTAGCATGCAGCAAAGGAGCCTCCAAACGTTACCATTTTTTTGTGGCCCCCACAACAGCTTTCGTGCTACAGTCCTCAAAACTATGGGTGGCGAGAAAAGGGGAGGAAGTCTTTTCGATTTTTGCGACCTGGCCTGCGCGTACGCCGAATTGCCGAAGGAGGAGGGGATCGACGGTTCAGGCAGTTGCATGACCTTCGTCGCCCTTTTCTGCAGGCGCAAAAACGCCCTCGTCCACAAGAACCACCCGTGCAGCAAAAAAGTGCCCAGGTCTAAGGAGAGGACCGGGAAATGAGCAGCCTCTTCAGGGGGGTCCTGCCTTGGGAGTAACCCCGGACGCGATCGCTGCGGCGAGCAGTTCTGAAACATCCATTGCCCTAACCCTGCCGTAAGCCTTCTCGTCTTTTAGGCCGTCCTCCAGCATTACCAGGCAGTAGGGGCACGAGGCAGCCACGATGGACGGCCCTTTGGCCAGTGCCTGCCTCGTCCTTTCAACATTGATCCTGATGCCTTTCCCTTCGTGCATCCACAGCCGGCCGCCGCCTGCGCCGCAGCAGAAGCCCTCACCTCTGTTCCTCTCCATTTCGACCGGGGCGCACCCGGTCGCCGCCTCCACGATCCTGCGCGGCTCGTCGAAGATGTCGTTATATCTGCCGAGGTAGCAGGCGTCATGGATTACGACCCTTTCATTGCCGAGGGCCTCAGTAACATGGAGGTCTGCAAGGACCGCCGCGATAAGCTGCGTATGGTGGAGCACCTCGAATTCGGCCCCGAAGGCCGGATAGTCGTTCTTGAAGCTGTTGTAGCAGTGAGGGCAGAGGGTCACTATCCTCTTCACGCCGAGAGCCCTGAAACGCTCGACGTTCGCGCTTGCGACGCGGTCGAAGACGTACTCGTTCCCTGTGCGCCCCAAAGGGTCGCCGCAGCAGGGCTCCTCTTTGCCCAGAACGGCGAATGAGGCGCCCATCCTTCGCATCAACCCGACAAGGGACGCGAGGACGCTTCTCATCCTCCCGTTGTAAGACGCGACGCAGCCCGCAAAAAGCAAGTACTCCGCTGGCCGGTTCTGCCCCAGAAGAGGGACGTCGAGACCCTCCGCCCACGCCGCCCGCCGTGCCGGATCGAAGCCGTAAGCGTTAGACCGCATTTCGATGTTTTCGAAGAGCGTTACCAGCTCGGGGGGGAAATCGACCTTTTCCATTACCAGGTGGCGCCTCATCTTGATCAGCTTCGGAAACTGCTCGATGAAGACCGGGCACGCCTCGACGCAGGCACCGCAGGTGGTGCAGTCCCAGATGGCTTCGGGCTGTACGCGCCCGCGGCCCGTCCCTATGAGAGGCATCGGGACGGGGGTTTTTTCGTCGGCCCGTTCAAGGGAATCAAAGGACCTGGCCCGAAGTATCTCCATGCCGTTCATCTCCATATTGGCCTTGCAGTCAAGGATCACGCGCATGGGGTTGAGCACCTTGCCGGTCTCGGTCGCAGGGCATGCGCCTGCGCACCTGCCGCACTCGGTGCAGGAGAGAAAATCGTAGAGGTCCTTCCACGTTAGCTGGGTCACGCGGGAAACGCCGAAGGCAGCGCCCCTTCGGAATACGAGCCTGCCGACCGTCGAGGGGAAAGACAAAGACCTGAAAAAACAGTTCATCAGGGCTGTCAGTATATGGAGGTGCTTGCTGTAAGGGATATAGCAGATGAAAAGAAGCAGCAAGGTCCCGTGAAGCCACCAGGAGACCCCGGATACGGCCGGCCAGGGCAGCCGGCCGCCTGTCCGCAGGAAAATGAGGCAGACCAGCCCCGATGCGGGAAGACACTGCCCGTCTGCCGATGCGGCGCAGGAGGCGACGTGCATGCCGAAGCTGCCTATCATAAGAAGGGCGACCATGACGAGTATCAGATAAGCGCCCGGCTTCGCCTCGACATACCGCGGGCGGAAAAAGGCCCGCCTTGCTATAGCGGCGACGGCTGCGAGAAAAACGATAAAAGAGGTCACGTCTGCCGCAGCGACCATGGCGCAATATGCCGTGTTGCCGATGAACCGGAAGCTGAAAGCCGGGAAAATGCCCTTGATCATGAACTCTATGTTGGCCGAAACCTGAATGAGGATAAACCCCCAGAAAAGGAGGGCATGGTCGATGCCGAAGGGCTTTGCGACCACGCGCCTCTGGCCGAACCCGTAGACGGCCAGCGACATGAGACGGCGCCGGAGACGGTCGAACCTGTTCTCCCCCTGCCCGAGGAGAACCATGGCAAAGAGCAGGTAGACCCTCCTCGCGAAAACGGCGACGGCGGCTGCAAAGGCGAGGACGAAACCGATATTCCCTGCCGTCATAGGCCCTGCCCCTTTGATGCTTTTGCCGCCTTTCTTGCCTGCAGCGCCTCGATGAGGCCGGGAAGGATTTCGAGGGCATCCCCCACGATACCGAGGTCCGCTACCTCGAAGATAGGAGCGTGCTCGTCATTGTTTATGGCGATTACGTACTCTGCCTCCCTCATACCGACCAGGTGCTGCACCGCCCCTGAAATGCCGCACGCCACGTATAGCTTCGGTCTTACGGTCCTGCCCGTCTGCCCTACCTGGCGCTCGTAACCGACGAAACCCGCGTCCACGGCGCTCCTCGAGCCCGCTACAGTGCCGCCGAGGAGGCGTGCAAGCTCGCCGAGCATGGCAAAGTTTTTCACGCTCGCCATGCCTCTGCCGCCGCTCACTATTATGTCGGCTGCGGCAATATCGACGTCTGCTTTCTCCACAGGGATCACCTGCTTTATCAGCGTCAGCACTTCTGCCTCGACCACGGGGCAGGGCTCGTTGAAAACCGGCCCGGTCCTGCCGGGAACCAAAGGGGGCAAGGAGAATACGTCCGGCCGCACGGTCGCCATCTGGGGTCTTGCGTGCTCGCATATGATTGTGGCCATGATGTTGCCGCCGAAGGCGGGCCTTGTCTGCTCCAGGATCCTTCTTTCCTTGTCGATGGAGAGCCCTGTGCAGTCGGCTGTCAGCCCTGTCTCGAGCTTCGTAGCAACCGCGCCTGCAAGGTCACGGCCTATGGCGGTAGCGCCCAGAAGGAAGACAGCCGGGCGATATTTTCTTGCCGTGGCGACGATCCCTTCCGCATACGGACCGGTTCGGTACTGAGCGAGCACCGGGTCATCCATCATGTACACGCTTCCGGCGCCCCGTGCAAAGGCCTCCTCGGCGATGCGGCCGATTCGGCTGCCCAGTATGACGGCCGAGAGGCCGTCGGAAAGGTCTTTTGCAAGGCCCGCACCTTTCCCCAAGAGCTGCCAGGAGACCGGACGGACAGCACCATCCCTCTGCTCGATAAAGACCCAGACCCCCTTTGCCTTTTCTTTTGCCCGGATTTGTTTTTCCGGCAGGGCCTCTTCCGGCACGTTCTCGACAACGAGGCTGCCTGCTTCGGGATAGGCCATTTTGAGGGCGGCAGCGGGGCAAGATTTCACGCACTTTCCGCACCCGATACACGCGTCGAAATCTATGATCGGCTCGCCATTGGTGTCGTACCTGATGGCGTTGACGGGGCAGACGGCCTCGCACCTGCCGCAGGCGATGCACGTTTCGGGGATGAGCCGCGGCTTACCCCTTTTCTTGCGTTTCGGACCTGCCGTCTCTCGCGCCGCCATCCTATGCCCCAAGGCTATCGAGTATCTTCCATGCCTCGAGCCTGTCGACGATCCGGCTGATCGCCTCCTTCCTTTTCTCCCCGACGGCATGCATCACTTCGCCCATTTTCCGCTCCGGCGCGAAGATCCGCTTGACCCACGTCGGCGAGCCCTGAAGGCCGATCGAGCCCGGATCGAGCTTTAGCGCCTCGTTGTCCCATAGCGGTACGGCTGATTCTTCCGCGAGCAGGCGTCCTTCCACAGACGGGTATCGGGGCCTGTTTATCTCCCTCACGACAGTGATGAGCGCCGGCAGCCGCGCTTCGATCACCTCGTACCGGTCGTCGAGCTTTGCCCTTACCAGCATCTTCCCTTGATCTGCATTCACTTCCATCACCTTATCTACCAGCGTCACCTGGCTGAAGCCGAGCCTCGCAGCGATGGCGGGACCTACCTGCGCCGTATCTCCGTCTATGGTCTGCCTCCCGCAGATCACGAGATCGACCGGCCCGCCCTCCGAAAGGCGCCTCACTGCCGACGCGATGATCCTGCCGGTGGCGAGCGTGTCCGAGCCGCGAAGGCCCTGTCCGAGACAAGTACCCCTCCGTCCGCCCCCCGGGCTATGGCACGCCTGATTACCGACTCGGCCGGCCGGGGCCCCATGGAGACGACGGTCACACGGGCGCCGTAGGTGTCCTTGAGGCGCAGCGCCTCCTCGACGGCGTGCTCGTCGAAAGGGTTCGTGATGAACGGGATGCCTTCCCGTACAAGTGTGTTTGTCGCCGGGTCTATGCTGACCCGAGTCGTGTCGGGGACCATCTTGATGCAGACGACCACCCGAAGGGGTCCTTCCCTCCTGTCATTCATCGCCTCCGCCTCCGCTTAACCAACCCTTTCCTGCCTTGAACCGGCGATGCCGGCAATTGAAGAGGGTAGATTTTAATGTTATACTAGCTTTCCGGACGACCTGGACAATGGTGATCCGGCACCAGGACCTGTTATAGTATAGTAATTTCAAGGAGGAGAAACATGTTCGGACTCGGTTTCCCTGAACTGATCGTCATTATGGTCATTGTGCTGATCATCTTCGGGGCCGGCAAGCTCCCCGAGATAGGGGGCGCCATAGGCAAGGGGATCAAGAGCTTCAAGAAGTCGATCAAGGAACCCGACGAGATCGATGTGACCCCGAAGGGTGATCAGGAGAAGCCGAAGACGTCATAAGAGATGGCAGGGGTCGCGTTTATCGGTGCAGGCTCCAATATCGATCCCTTCGAAAACCTAATCAGAGGCCTGAAAAGGATAATGGACAACGAGAGGGCGGCGCCTGTCGCCCTCTCGTCTTTTTATCGCACCTCGCCCGTGTCCCCTATCGTCCAGAACGACTTTCTCAACTGCGCGCTGAAAATCGACTGGAAGGACTCTCCCCGGGAACTGCTTGCCTTCCTTCAGGCGGTAGAAAAAGGACTGGGAAGGACAAGAACGGAAAGGTTCGGGCCCCGTACGCTCGATCTAGACATCCTCCTCTTCGGCGACCTCGTGATGGACGCCCCGGGGCTCACCATCCCCCATCCGAGGCTGCACGAAAGAAGGTTCGCCATTGTCCCGTGCCTCGAGATAGAACAGGGCCTCGTCCACCCCCGTCTCGGAGGACCCCTCTCGGAGTGGCTCGACCGGGTAGGCCCCGGACAGGAGATCGCATTTTTTCGCAAGGTATCCCTGGAAGAGATCGCGGCCGTGGAATGAGGCAGGCATACCGGGGCAGCAGAAGATAAAGAGAAGCCGAAAAGTTGCATCTTGCGCGGATAAGTGCTATTCTCACTTCCGCTTTCTGAGAATAGCCTAACAACGGGGACACCATGCTGGAAGAGAGCGCTTTCGCCCTGTTCCGCGACATTGGCAGGGACCTTTTTCTGCGCGGTCTCGTCAGCTCGCACGCGGGGAATATCAGCATCAGGGCAGGGAGGGAAATTTTCATCACTAGAAGGGGCTCCATGCTCGGCAGGATCACTCAGGGCGACCTCGTCAAGGTCGATCTCGACAAGCCCGACCCGAAGGCGTCCCGCGCTTCTTCGGAGGTGGTCGTCCACAGTGCCATATACAGGAATACCGGCGCCCTCGCGGTAGTCCACGCCCATCCTCCTTACGCGACCCTCCTGTCCATGCTCGCAGACGAGCTCGTCCCCTGCGACTCGGAAGGGTCCTATCTACTCAAGAAGGTACCGGTCGTGAGCGTAGAGGAGACAATCGGCTCACTGGAGGCGGCCGGACTGGTAAGCGAGCGCCTCAAGGACTGCCGGATAGTCCTGATGAGGGGCCACGGCAGCTTCGCGAGGGGAGATACGCTGGAGGACGCGTACATGGTGACGAGCAGTCTGGATGCCTCCGCTTTTTACCTTTATCATCTGGAGGCGCAAAGAAGTAAGGGAAGTTTTCCGATAAAGACGAGACCGGGTAGGGGGCATTGATGAAATTCTTCATTGATACGGCCAATGTGGGGGAGATCAGGAAGGGCCTCGAAATGGGGCTGGTGGACGGCGTCACCACGAACCCGACGCTTCTGGCAAAGGAGAAGAGGGACCCGGACGAGACGATCAGGGAGATCCTGTCTCTTGTTCCCGGCCCCGTTAGCCTTGAGGTGCTTTCGACACAGTCGGAAGGGATGGTGGGGGAGGCGAGAAGGCTTGCGTCCCTCGGTGGCCAAGTAGTCGTTAAAGTCCCCATGACGGAGGAAGGTATAAAGTCCGTCAAGGTGCTATCCCAGGAAGGGATCAAGACAAACGTGACCCTCGTGTTTCAACCCCTCCAGGCCTTGATCGCGGCAAAGGCGGGCGCGGACTACGTCAGCCCTTTCGTAGGACGCCTCGACGACGTCGCGACCTCCGGCATGGAAATCGTCGAGCAGACCATAGCAATCTACACGAACTACGGCATTGAGACGGAGATTATCGTAGCGAGCGTCCGGAATCCCCTGCACGTGCTCCACGCAGCCATGATGGGGGCCGATATCGCGACAATCCCCTTCAGTGTGCTGAAGCAACTCATGAGCCATCCCTTGACCGACATTGGGGTGGAGCGGTTCCTGAAAGACTACGAGACGCTGAAGAAGTAGTATAGCGAGACAAAAAAATAGTTCCACGCCTCGTAGTGCCCGACAAGGTTGTCCGCGCCGATGCCCCTGATCTCGTCTTCCGCGATGCTCACCGACATGGTGGGGATGTCCTTTGCCGTGATCCCTGCCGCGCGGAGCTGTTTGAAGAAGGCCATATTGCTGTCGCCGTTCAGGGTGTTATAAACAATTGCCCGGTCTCTCGGGCGGGATGCGGCGGCGCATTTTGGAGGGGCCGGACAGCGTCGTCCGGCCCTGGGGGAGGGAGTACTCGCAGGTGAATGAAAGCACCCCCGCTTATAGACTCATATCAATATACGTGCCGCAATGTGGTCCGGACCGTTCATGCCGCATTATCCCGAGTAATTATCAGGTCCGGGAGGAATAAGGCCATAGCGCGAGGCCGCAAGAAAGATACCAAAAGGTAGGATTGTAATGTTTGCATGGTGCGCAAATGTAGGATCGGGAGGAAACCCGACTTACCGTGATTTGAACTGACTCAGGTCGATATTATATTTCGCGACCTTCAAGCCTATTATCCGCTCGGTTAGGGCGAGTGCGCGGGCGGCTTTGGCCATATTGCCCCCGGTCCGTTTCAGCTCTTCGCTGATAATCTCACGTTCCATGTTCATGATCATGTCCTTGAACGTGCCCTTCGCCTGGTTTTGTCCGGCCCCGTCCCTTGTCTGCAGGTTCGGTGGAAGGTGGAAGCCCTGGATGACGCCGTCCGTGCAGAGGATGATTGCCCTTTCGATGCAATTTTCGAGCTCCCGCACGTTCCCGGGCCAGTGGTAGTTTATGAGCATGTCCGTCGCTGTCGTCGATATCCGCACGATTTTCTTGTCATGCTCGGTGCTGTACTTTTGAATGAAATGATCCGCAAGGAGCATTATATCCGTTTTCCGCTCCCGGAGGGGCGGCACGAGAATAGGAAACACGTTGAGCCTGTAATAGAGGTCTTCCCTGAACTTCCCCTCTTGAAGAAGGGCTTCGAGGTTCTTGTTCGTCGCCGTTATGATCCGCGCATAGACCTTTATCGTCGCGCTGTCGCCTATGCGCTCGAACTCTTTTTCCTGGAGGACGCGAAGCAGCTTCGTCTGGGTGGACAGGGGCAGGTCTCCTACCTCGTCGAGAAAGATCGTGCCGTGACCCGCTGTCTCGAACCGCCCCTGCCGGGTCCTTGTAGCGCCGGTGAAGGCGCCCCTTTCATGGCCGAAGAGCTCGCTCTCTATGAGCGATTCGGGCAATGCCGCACAGTTCACCCTGACGAAGGGCTGATCGGCCCGGTTGGAGCTGTAGTGGATGGTATGAGCCACCCGTTCCTTTCCCACGCCGCTTTCACCTAGGAGCAGTACTGTTGCACTGGTGCGGCAAACCTTTTCGATGAGCGTGTAGACGTTCTGCATGACCTTCGAGCTGCCCACGATGGTCTTCATCCCGAACC
Organism: Syntrophorhabdales bacterium; assembly: GCA_049521495.1. Classification (GTDB taxonomy): domain Bacteria; phylum Desulfobacterota; class Syntrophorhabdia; order Syntrophorhabdales; family WCHB1-27; genus CAWEPK01. Next base: position 39,812 of record JBEKOT010000006.1, read on the forward strand.
TGGTCTTCAACTGGTCCTGGAGAATCTGGTTCTCCTCTCTCATCCTGTCGAGCTCTTCCTCGGCGTGCTGGCGGAGGTGGACCGCCTGGGAAATGGTCGAGGCGATGATCGTGAGGAGACGGACATCATCCTGCAGCGAGATCTCCTCACCGTGGGACCGGTCGGCGGAAAGGGCCCCGATAACCTCGCTTCCGATCTTCACGGGCACGCAGATAAAAGCGATGTCATTCTTGTTGAGGCGCTGTCTGGCGCCCGTCCTGTCCAGAAACAGCGGCTCGTCGGCTATATTCGGCACAACGATGGGATGTCCTGTGTCTATTACCTTGCCGGTGATCCCCTCCCCCACCCGGTACCTACCCTTTGCCTGCTCTTCCGGGCGGAGACCGTAAGCCTCCTCGATGGCGATTTCCCCCTTGTTCCTGTTCAGAATAGTGAGAGTGCCCCGGTGTATGTCCATATGCTCGGCCGTAAGCCGGAGAATGGGCCTGAGCACAGTCTTCAGGTCAAGACTCTCGTTCAGCTTCGTGCTGATCTCGAAGAGGAGGGAAAGCTCCTTTATCTCCCGGTTCTTAAAATCGTTCATTCCGTTCTTCCTTCTCGCTCCATGCAGGCTTGGCCCACAACGAAAGAGGCGTCTCTCAGTTCAGCGGGAACGGAAAGACGCCTCGTCGTGTCCTAAAGCAAACGGCGTCCCCCGGGGAACGCCGTTGTCACTACACGTCATCGTGTCTATTCTATACAAGTCTTCCCGTTCTATTTCTGGTAACCGGCCTTCGGCGCCCTCCTCTTTTCCCTGCAGTCCTTCCGCTCCGTGCAGAGCCTGTTGATGACGCAACTGTTCCTGTATTTGCAATAATCGGATGGATGGGGGCACGGGTTCTTGTCCGTATCGACGAGCTGGTTATACTTCGTGCAGAGCAGTTCTACTTTCATTCCATTCCCCGGACCGAGAAAATAAGACCTGGGCGCCGCCTTGTCAATAGGTTTGGAGCGGCTCCCCGGGTCTCCCTGTCCTTTCTTTGCAGCCCGTCCCTCCGTCCGCGACCCCTCGATAATAACGTCCATACATAGTAATATAAAAGAGGCGCTGAGGAGGCTCAATGGGCGGGAGGACAGGCGAAAACGCAAGGCTCGGGAAGACGGGGCAGGCCGTCAAGGCCGAGATCCGCATTGCGGGAATGACCTGCGCCATGTGCGCGAAGGCAGTAGAAAAGTCCGTCAGCAAGCTCCCTGGCGTATTTCAGGCAGAAGTGAATCTGGGAAAAGAGACGGCCACAGTCGAATGGGACAGGGAAAGGGTCGGCATCGCCGAGATCGAGAAAGCGGTGGCAGAGGCCGGCTACCGGGTAGTCGACGAGAAGACGAGCATCAAGGTGGGGGGGATGACGTGCGTCATGTGCGCGCGCGCGATAGAGAAGGCCGTCTCCTCCGTTGAGGGCGTCACGGGTGTTTCGGTTAATCTGGGGGCTGAAAGGGCGGAAGTGACCTATAACCCCCGCATGGCCTCCCCCCAAGACATGCGCAGGGCCATTGAGGAAGCCGGCTACAAGTATCTCGGCGTAGAGGGGGAGGACACGGGTGATTTAGAGGCCCGGGTCAGAGCGCAAGACCTGCGGGAGAAGTTGAACAGGGTCATCATCGGCTTTGCCGCAGGCATACCACTGATGGTCCTTATGTTCCTGCCCATGGCGATGCAGGGTGCCGTTCCTTACGTTATGCTCGTGGTTGCAACCCCCGTCTTCGCTTATGTAAGCTATCCGATCTTCTTTGCGGCGTGGAGGGCCGTCAGGAACAGGAACCTGAACATGGATGTCATGTACGCCATGGGCGTCGGCGTTTCCTTCGCTGCAAGCGTGCTGGGGACCTTCAGGGTCTTACTCTCAAGGGATTTCCTCTTTTATGACAGCGCGGTCCTTCTGGCGACCTTCCTTTCCATGGGCCGTTACCTGGAAGCCAGAGCAAAGGGCAGGACCGGTGATGCCATCCGCAGGCTAATGGGTCTCCAGCCGAAAAGGGCGATCGTCTTACGGGATAAAGAGGAGATAGAGGTGGCGGTCCAGGACGTGGTGGTGGGCGATACGATCATTGTCAGGCCGGGTGAGAAGCTTCCCGTAGACGGAGAAGTGACCGCGGGAGCAAGCTACGTAGACGAATCGATGATAACGGGCGAGCCGATCCCTGTCCTGAAGAAGGCGGGCGACAGCGTAGTGGGCGGTACGATCAACCAGAACAGCGTCCTTACCTTTGTCGCGAGAAAAGTGGGCAGGGATACGGTGCTTGCCCAGATCGTCAGGCTTGTCGAAGAGGCCCAGGGATCGAAGCCGCCGGTGCAGAGGATAGCAGACAGGGTCGTGGCCTATTTCATCCCCGTGGTCCTCGTCATCGCCCTCTCCGCCTTCGCTTTCTGGTACTTTGTCTTCGGAGCAAGCCTCCTTTTCGCCCTCACGTCCCTTATCTCCGTGCTCGTGATCGCCTGTCCCTGCGCCCTCGGGCTCGCGACCCCCACGGCCGTGACTGTCGGCGTGGGGCGGGGCGCAGAGCTCGGCATACTCATCAAGAACGGGGAGGTGCTCGAGCTGTCGGAAAGGCTGACAATCGTTGCCTGCGACAAGACGGGCACTCTCACGACGGGCAAGCCGGAAGTGACGGACATCATTCCCTTCGATGGAGACGGGGCGCGTTTCTTAGGTCTTGCCGCCTCGATAGAAAAGTATTCCCCCCACCCCCTCGCTGCGGCAATCTGCGCGGCAGCCAGGGAGCGGCACATAGAAGTCCCGGAAAGCACCGACCCCGACACCTTTGCGGGCAAAGGGGTGACAGCGCACGTCGACGGGATGTCGGCCGCGGTCGGGAACAGGTTGTTCCTCTCGGAAAGGGGCATCGCCCTCCCGGGCGATATGGAGGAGAGGATCTCCGCCCTCGAGGCCGAGGGCAAAACGGTCGTCGCCGTGGCGCTGGACGGAAGGGCGGCAGGTCTCATCGCCATCGCCGATACCCTGAAACCGACGACGCCTGAGGCGGTGAGGGCCTTCAAGAGGCTGGGCCTGAAGGTCGTCATGATCACCGGGGACAACGAGAGGACCGCCCAAGCCGTCGCGAGGCAGGCCGGCATTGACGAGGTAGCGGCGGAAGTCATGCCCCAGGACAAGGCCGCCGAAGTCAAAAGGCTTCAAGAGAAGGGCAATGTCGTCGCCTTCGTGGGGGACGGCATCAATGACGCGCCGGCCCTTGCCCAGGCGGACGTGGGCATCGCCATAGGGAGCGGAACGGACGTGGCTGTAGAGAGCGCACAGATGGTGCTCATACGAAACGACCTCAAAGACGCCGTAGCGGGCATCGAGCTAAGCAGGAAGGTAATGGCGCGGATAAAGCAGAACATCTTCTGGGCCTTCGCTTACAACACGGCGCTGATCCCGGTGGCCTCCGGCGTCCTGTACCCCTTCTTCGGCATTACGATGAAGCCGGAATGGGCGGGTCTCGCCATGGCCATGAGCTCGGTCACGGTGGTCTCCCTTTCCCTCATGCTCAAACGCTACCGGCCCCCGGAGAGCGGCGACCGTTGACCCTGGACATGCTTTCGCTCCTTCTCATTTCCGCGCCGGTGGGTCTCATCGGAGCCCTCACGGGACTTGGAGGGGCAAGCATCCTCATCCCGATCATGGTGCTCTGCGGCGTACCGGTAAAAGAGGCGATCGCCTCCGGCATGGTGAGCGTCATAGCCACGTCGAGCGGTTCTGCGTCGGCCTACGTGAAGGAGGAGATAGCAAACGTGAAGATAGCCATGTACCTGGAGATGTTCACGAGCGTGGGCGCCATCATCGGGGCCACTATTACGACTATCATCGAGCCCGTCTATCTCTATTTCTTCTTCGCCCTTTTCCTCATGACATCGTTCCTGAAATTAAAAGGCCGGCCTGAGCCAGGGCATTTCCCTGCCGAGGTCTTGTCGAAGATTTCGCACTGGCTCGATCTCAAAGGGAGCTACTTCGACGAAGCGAGGAATGAGGTCGTCCCCTACATAGTACACCGGCCTATGCTCGGAGGCTTTGGTATGATGGCGGCCGGCCTTGCTGCCGGAATGGTCGGCATCGGGGCAGGGGCTTTCAAGGTGACCGTGCAGGAGAACGTCCTGAGGATGCCGCCAAAGGTGGCGAGCGCCACGAGTAATTTCATTATCGGAATGACCGCGCTGGCCGGCACGAGCGTCTATCTGTGCAGCGGCCTTTTGAACCTGACCCTGGTCGCCCCTATGGCGATAGGTACGACCCTCGGGGCGATTGCCGGCGGGCGGCTGCTCAACAGGCTCGACGACCGGCTGCTGAGGGGACTATTTTTCTCCGTGGTTATCGTGCTGATCGTGCAGATGCTTTACAAGGGGGTCGCATCGTGGTGATCCGCCATGGCGCAGGGAGCGGCGAGGAAAAGCTGGAAGCTATAATAAGCTATGTACTTATTGTCGGCGTCGTCACAAGTCTTGTCCTCGAAGCCATAGGGCTTTTCCTTTTCTACCACTCTTACGGCATTCTCGCTATTTCCTACAACAGCCGGATAATTTTACGGGCGAACAATTTCTTCGACTTCCTCGGACGGCTCTTTTCGCCGCAGTTCTCCGGTCGCTCCGTTAGGTTGATGACGGTCGGCACGGCGATACTCATCCTCACCCCGTACACGAGGGCGGTCCTGTCGGTAATCTACTTTGCGTCGAGGAGGAATGTGAAGTACCTGGCCGTAACGCTCTTTGTCCTCGTCGTCCTCACGGCAAGCATGCTAATGCGCTGATAACAGAGGGCGCAGGGCAAGGGCCAGGTCGACGCTACTCTCTGTCGGCCCTCATCAGGGAGCCGCCCCCCAGGTATCTCGCGCCTGTGCAACCCTCCTGCAGGAGGACGCGCACTGCCTCCGACGACCGGACTCCTTTGGAGCAAACACACAAAACATCTTTATTCTTCGGCACCCGATGACATAGGGCTCGAAAATCCTCGAAGGGGACGTTGCTCGTGTCGGTTGCCGGCAACGGCCTGTCGGATGCCTCTTTTTCGCGGCGGACGTCTACGACAAGATAGCCGTCAAAGTCGGCATCGGGTCCGACTGCCCGAACACCCTCCAGAAGGTCGTTACGGGCCGCGCAGGCGATGGAATAGAGCGGATCGAGCGCCGGCGCATAGGGAGGGGCGTAAGCAAACTCGGCATCGAGCAGGTCTTCGAGCTTTCCACCCTTTTTCAGGAGGGCGGCAAAGACATCCACCCGTTTGACTGCCTCACCCTTGCCACAGACCTGCAAGCCCAGCAGTTGCGTCGTCCCCCTGTCGTAGACCAGCTTCATGTGCAGGTTCTCGTGTCCGGGATAGTAGTCCGCCTTGTCCGTGAATGTCCCCCAGGCAAGCCCCACGCTGTATCCTGCAATTCTCGCGGCCCTTTCGGTCAGTCCCGTTGCCGCTGCATTCATCTCGAAGACCTTGACGGCGGCACTGCCCACCACCGGTCCGAACCGCTCGTCCCTGCCGCCCAGATTGGAGCCGATGACCCGCCCCTCCCGGTTGGCAAGCGAACCCAGGGGAAGGACAACGGGGCTCTTCGAGATCATGTGCCTCAGTTCCACACAATCGCCGGCGGCAAAGATGTTCTCATCGCTCGTTGCCATCTTTTCGTCGACCACGATCCCGCCCGTCTTGCCGATCGTAAGGCCGCAGTCGACGGCAAGGCCGGTGTCGGGCCTCACGCCGATGGCGATGATGGCGTGGTCTGCTGCAAAGTCACCCTGAGACGTCTTGACTATGATGCCCTTCCCGGATTCGACGACACCCTGGAGGATGCAATTGGTGTGGATTTCCACCCCTTCAGCCTTGAGATGGGCTTCCACGGCGCTCGCCATATCGGGATCGAGCATGGCAGGCAGGACGTGGGACGCGGCATCGAGCAGAAGGACCCGGGCGCCCCATATGGTGAAGGCTTCCGCCAGCTCGCACCCCGTAGGGCCCGCGCCTACCAATGCCACCGTGGAGATCTGCCCGGATTGGAGCGCCTGCCTCAGCGCGATTGAATCCTCCAAAACCTTGAATGTGGAGACCTTGCCGCTTTGTCCGGAGACCCCTGGCGGGAAGACAGGGGTGCTTCCGGTGGCGAGGACGAGCTTATCGTAATGGTACTGCCTGGTCTCTCCGGTCAGGATCGATCTGCAGACGACCTTGCGGGCCTGCCGGTCGATCTTCTCCACCTCCGTCTGGATGACGACCTCCAGCCCTTTGGCGTTCTTGAAGAAATCGGTATCGCGCACCAGGCCGTAGGCCGTTTCGCGGAGCCTGTCGGCCCTTTCTACGTCGCCTGAGACAAAGTAAGGCATCCCGCAAGCCCCGTATGATATATACCGGCCCCTGTCTATGACGGTGATGAGGGCCTTGGGCAGGAGCCGCCTGGCCCTGGCAGCGGCTTTCAGCCCGGCCGCGTTTGCGCCTACCACGACGATCCGGATGGCATCGCTCGCCGTCAAGTCGCCCCCCTCGTCACTCAGCTTCCCAGCTTATGAACGGCTTCTTTATATCCGTCATGGCGTTTACTATCAGCTCGACGAGACCGCCGTATATCATGCCGCACCTGTCCCACACCTGGTACGTGTTGAAGAGGTCCCTTATCTGCCCTTTGCAGTTGGAGCAGGGGGCGCACAGGTATTTATGCGTTTCAGGCCCTATGACATCCTGAAAAGTCTCGAGCGTCTGCTTCATTTTCATCCTTCCCGAGATGGCAAGCTTCCATCCTATGAAGCTCTTGGGAGACATGATCGCAAAACCGCTCCCCCCGCCGCAGCAATAATTCCTCACCCCATGGGGCTCCATCTCCCTGAACTGCAGGCAGATCTTCCGGAGGATCCGCCTCTGAGGCTCCACTATCCCCATGAGGCGGACCATGTTGCAGGGGTCGTGGAGCGTGACCGGGAAGTTGTTCCTTTCCGCGTCGAGGGCAAGCCTTCCGTTGAGCACGATGTCCTCGAGCAGGGTCATGCAGCTTTCCCTGGGTATGTTGAGGTCGCCCGTAAGTATCCGGTCGGCAATCTCTATCAGCGCCTTGTGCGCGTGCCCGCACTCTCCTACCATGATCCTCTTCACCTTCAGCTTCTTCGCGATCTCTGCATGTTTCAGGGCGACCCGCGAGAACTGCACGTCGTCGTACCATACGCCGTAGTTGACCGCATCGTAGCCAAGAAGTTCGCTCGAAAGGGTGTAGTCGATGCCGGCAGCTTCGAAGATCACGGCAAAAGCCGCGGGGTTTTCGGGCCAGGATATGTATTCCCCGGCGTTATGGATAAGGAGAATATCAGCCCCCTCCTTGTCGACGGGGACCTTTATGGTCATGCCAGTTTTCTCCTGGATGTCCTCCTCTATAAACTCGATGATGTTGTCCAGCGCCGCAGGGGTCATGCCGGTGCTCGAGCCGGCCTTCAGGTGCTGCACCGTTCCTTTCTCGTGGAGCTCCCTCGGAGCTATCCCCATTTCCTGGCTGAAAATCTTCCTTATCTCATGAGTGATCAGCCCGTTGTCCACCCCCCTGCTGCACGCCTGGGTGCACCTGCGGCAAAGAGTGCACCGGTAGGCCAGCTCTGCCAGGCGGGCGATCGTATTCCAGTTCAGCTCGACGCTGTTCCCCTGGATCCATGACAATACCTTTCCATGCCCGTCTATGTATTTTCCCTTGATCCTGCGCAGCAGTTCGGACCGATAGCTGGGGCGGTAGATGTCCTGCTTGCCGCTTGCGAGGTAGACGGGACATTCCTGGCTGCAAGTGAGGCACTTCCCGCAATAATCGAGGGAATGCATCAAGGGCTGCAGGAAGGTCCAGTTGTTCTCCCTTGTAAGGAGCTTTCGGAGCCCGGACAAGAACTTGCCGACCAGCTCATCCTCTTCCGCCTTGCTCTTGGGCTTCGGCAAAAGGATCGCCGAGACGCCGTCGAGGGATGCTTCGAAAAGGGTCTTGTCCGCCTCGGAGAGCACGTCCAACTTGGGGTCCAGATCACCCGATTCGTACGGGTGGGGCAGGCCCATCAATTCCTCTTTTTTGAGCGTTATCAGTTGTTGATCGCCGTTTTTGCCGATGTCCCTTAATAATGTCTTATCTCTCATCTCCGTCGTCCTCAAAGTTAGTTTTTTGGCATCCCTGAAGCCAGGTCCGTCCATTTCTTTCCGCCGCCGTTGATGTGCGGCGCCGACCAGGTTACCGGCTGGCCGAGCAATGCCTCGATCTTCCTCTCCCTCTCGCTGCCCCTCACGTTAGGCTCATCGTCCCAGTAAATCTTGAAGAAGGCGAAGAACCTCGTAATGTAATGCATCGACCGGGTAAGGGGCAGGTAGAGCAGAAACAGGTCGAAGAGCACGATGTGAAGGGCGGAGGCAGGCTCCACGCCTTTCGGTGAGAGGGTAATCACGCCCGTCCAGAACTCCCTGTATCCGGAGAAAGTAGGATCGGATTTTAGTGCATAGAGGCCGCTCAGGAAGACGATGAGGGTGAAGACATAGCCGAAATAGTTGATCGGGGAGGCAAAGGCCCTAAGGTCGGGATCGGTGAGTCTCTTTATGAGCACCCCTATGCTCCCGACAAGCCCCAGGATAAAGCTGGAGACCCCGATGACCAGGATCAGGTAGTAGAAGGCCTGTCCCGCAGCATAGGGCGAGCCGGCGGCCACGTCAAGCCCGAAAACCATTGCGACCGCCGCCAGGAAACAGAATACGTGGAGGGCGATGATCAATATGAACCCGAGATGCCAGGGCAAAAGGACCGACCAATAGGACCTGTTCCGGTTGAAGTATTCCCCGAGATAAAATGTGTCCTTCAGTACATAAAGGAAACACCGGAGAAAATTCTTCGGACGGTTGGCGGCCTCATTCCACCATTTGGGAAGCTCGTAGTATGAGCCGCCGTATCTGTAGGCCGGCTCGCGCATGACCGGGTATAAGTCCCACCGCAGGTGCATCGGCAGGGTAAGGAAGCGGTAAGCCTTCTTGCCGTACATGACGACGATAAATACGTAAGCCGTATAGGTCAGGATGACTAAAAGCACGTTGCCCATTTCCTCTCTCCTTTTTTCAGCCCTTTCCAGGGACAAAAGAACCCGTCAGAGTGTGGATGCAAGCTCCGTGCCTATCCCGGCCCCACCTGTGCCGACGAAGACTGCCTGTAATAACGGCAAGATATCGATTGTTAACGTTTATGTTGCGAAACCTTTGCGTTAATGTTAATATTAATTAACGTACTCGTTAACGTAGGAGGAAGAAGGAGCGACCATGGAAACACCTCTAAGGACATACTCGGATGCCATCGTCGATACCATGATGGACGGCGTCATGATCGTCGATACCGAAGGGGTCATACAATCCGTCAACCGGGCGATGGAGAGGATAACAGGTTACTCTTCCCGGGAGCTCCAAGGTCAGCCCTGCAGCATCCTCAATTGCGACAACTGTTTCTCGCAGATAGAGGGGAAGGTCCACATAAACTGCGAGCTTTATTATGCCGGTTCGGTGGCAAAGAGGCGGTGCCGGCTCCAGGGAAAGGACGGCCGGTTCGTGTATGCCCTGAAGAACGCGACCGTGCTCAAGGCGGAGGACGGCACCCTCGTCGGAGGGCTGGAGACACTCACTGACATCACTAGCCTCGTGGAGAAGGAGCAGACCATCAAAGAACTTGCTGGTCTCGTCTCGCCGGGGAGCGATGTCTTTGAGGGCATAGTGGGAAGAAGCCCGCAGATGCTCGCCCTTTACGACCTCGTTGCCAATGCCGCCACGTCGGACGTCCCCGTCATAATCTACGGGGAAAGCGGAACGGGAAAAGAGCTTGTGGCTGACGCCATCCACAGGCTTGGCAAGAGGAGCAAGGGGCCCCTTGTGAAGGTAAACTGCGCCGCCCTCAACGAGTCGCTCCTGGAGAGCGAGCTCTTCGGCCATGTGAAGGGGGCCTTTACCGGCGCGGACAGGGACAGGCGGGGTCGCTTCGAGGCAGCCCACGGGGGCGATCTTTTTTTCGACGAGATCGGCGATGTGCCCCTCGCGACCCAGGTGAAGCTGCTGCGGGTCCTCCAGGAGAAGCGGGTCGAGCGGGTCGGGGACAATACGCCCATGCCCGTCGATACGCGGATTATCGCTGCAACACATCGCAATCTCTGGCAAATGACCCAGGAAGGGCGCTTCAGGGAAGATCTTTACTACCGGCTCAACGTAGTGCCGATCTCGGTGCCTCCCCTTCGGGATAGGCCGGGGGATATACCCTTGCTCATAAACCACCTTATCAAAGCCATCCGGCTGAGGACACAAAAACCGGTCGACGGGGTGACCGAAGAAACGATGAAGATACTTTCGGACCATTCCTGGCCCGGCAACGTCCGCGAGCTGATCAATGCACTCGAATATGCTTTCGTGGTTTGCCACGAAGAACTCATATTCCCCCGGCACCTGCCCCCTCTTTCGGAAAAGGCGGAACGGAGAGGAGATCACGGAGGAGGGGGAAGGGCGCGGCACATCGGGCCGGAAGAATTGACGCAGGCTCTCGAGAAGGCGGGAGGC
>JBEKOT010000007.1:0-62227 GCA_049521495.1 Syntrophorhabdales bacterium
ACCCTTTATAGGCATCAAGCTGATCGACCTCATCATGGTGGGCTTCCACCTGGTGAGCTGATGAACCAAGGAGGCATACACATGGGACGATACCTTGCGAAAAGTATCTGGCTGCTGTTCTTCGCCGTGATTATCTGCTGCTGCCTGTATCCGCTGGCCTTATGGGTGGTCGGCCAAGCCTTCTTTCCCTCACAGGCCAACGGCAGCCTGGTGAGGGCGCCGGGCGGCGCCGTGGTGGGGTCGCGCCTGATCGCCCAGCCCTTTACCAAGGACGAGTACTTTCAGCCCCGCCCTTCGGCGCCGTCTTACGATGCGTCCGCTTCCGCCTCGTCGACGCTCGCGCCATCAAACTACGCGCTGCGCGACCGGGTCGGCCGCGCGCTCGGTCCGATTGTCGCCTATCGAAGCGGTCCCAGGGCCGGTCAACCGGTGGCCCCGGATATCGAAAGCTGGTTTCAGAAGGATATGTTCCAGGGCAGCCCCCACATCGTGGCCCAGTGGGCGGACCTGCACAACTCCCTTGCCCAGGGCTGGGTGAAGGCGGACCCCACACACGGCGCGTATGTGGACAATTGGGCCAAGACGCACCCCGCCCTGGTAGCCGCGTGGATCAAGCAGAATCCCGCCACCCCGCAGCCCAAGGCGCCCGATCTGGCCGTCGCTTTCTTTGAGAACTTCTCAACGGAGAACCCGGGGAAGTTCCCCTCCGCCGTTACCCGAAAAGGGGCTGACGGCAAGGACCAGACGACAATCGAACCGGTAAAAGAGGGCTCGGACATTCAGTCGGTCTTTTTCGACATGTGGCGAAAAAGAGATCGAGCAGATAGTGCAGGAGAACGCCTCCGCGCCGTGGTTTGGGCTCGCGGGTGAGAAGATGGTGAACGTGCTCGAAGTCAATCTCGAACTTCGCAAGAAGTACGGAGCGCCTAGCCGCTAAGCATGGATAAATTTGCATTTCTCTTTCGCTTCCGCTTGTTTCTACTATTGAAAGAGGAGGTATTACTATGAGAAGTCCGGTAGTTCTTCTGGTCGGCTTTATTATCCTTTCCTTTTGCTCATTCAGCAGCTACGCTCAGGAGAAGCAGGATGAAAAGACGGTACCGCAACCACAGGTAAGCCCGGCCCCTGCGGCCCCTCCTGCAACGGCAGCCCCTGCAACTGCCGCCGCTCCTGCGGCGACCCCGCCGAAGGTCGGCAGCATGACCGTTGACGAGGTGAGGAAAGCATTAGGCTTGAGTCTCTATTTTCAGGGCGGTTACGTCTACAATACCAAGAACCCCGGCTCCCAGGAGAACGACCTCCGCCTCTTCGACCACAAGGCCAACAGCTTCATGCTGGACCTTGCCCAGATCAGGTTCCAGAAGGACGCCGATGTGGGAGGTCTCGGTTACAACTTCAGATTTTCATTTGGTGAGACGGCGAAGTTCATCCATTCGAGGGGCCTCGGTCAGCAACTAAATAACCTCGACTCGGGGAGCACCACGGCCAGGGACGCGACTCCCTTCGACATGACACAGGCGTTCGTCACGTATAATGCCCCGGTGGGCAAGGGCCTCCAGTTCTCCTTCGGTAAGTTCGCCACCATGCATGGGGCGGAGGTCATCGAAGCGATCGATAACTTCAACTATTCCCGATCCTTCCTCTTCAACTATGCAATACCTTTCACCCATACGGGCTTGAAGACATATTATGCCTTCTCCGACAAGTTCAATGCCGCATTTTATCTGGTCAACGGCTGGGATAATACGAATGACAACAACACGGGCAAGACCGTGGGGCTCAGTTTTGGCGTTACGCCCGCCCAGCCCGTCAACCTGGTCTTCAACTTCATGTACGGGCCGGAACAGGACAATAACAACAGCAATGAACGCTTTCTCTTCGACTGGATAGCCACATTCAATGCGACCAAGAACCTGACGTTCGTCCTGAACACGGACTATGCGACCGAGCAGAGGGTAGCTACGGCCATGGGTCCGCGCGATGCGAAATGGTATGGCATAGCCGGATACGCCAAGTACGTGTTCACCGATTGGTTCAGCGTAGCGCTGCGAGGCGAGTGGTTCAAGGACCCCCAGGGGGTGCGCACCACTACAACACAACCGGCGGACCCGCTTGTGCAAACACCAACGGGAATCGGACAGACACTCAAGGAAGGGACCCTGACCACCGAGTTCAAGCTGGCGAAGAACCTCATCCTGAGACCTGAGTACCGGCACGACTGGTCCGACAAGAAGTCCTTTGATTCATTTGCCTACAAACAGCAGGACACCCTTTTGATAGGTGCGATGTACCTGTTCTAACAGAGAGGATATCGGTAGCACGCTTTCTTCCGAGGACCGGACAAGACGAGTGGTGGTTGCGCACGGCCGGAGATGATCCCGGAACGAGCTGCCGGAAGGGTGCGGCCGGAATGGCAGAGAGGTTTTATGGTGTCAAGGTTTTTTTGCCTTCCCTCTCTTCTATTTTTTTTAGGATCGGTTCGAGCATTTTCGAGGCATCCTCAAAGGCAGAGGCTCTGCCTGCCCACCAGTCGGGAGCCGACTTCTGAGCCGGACCATCAGGTCCCTGGGTTTGGTCCCTTCGAAGTTTTTTTTCTATCTCTCTTTCGCTTGCTGCCGTGTCTTTCAACCATTGAGCGAATTCATTCCAATCCATATGGGCACCTCTTTGAGTAATTTCACTCCCTGTATTATAATGCCCAAATTACGTATCGACCAGAGACGGCAAAAAAGCTAAGGATGATGGCCTTTCCCTTATCGATGTGGACGGCGATAGCACGTTAGCACAGAGAGACCTAACGTTTACTATGAATTGGGGTACGCGCATGGCCGGAAGAAAGAGGTCATTCTGATAGCACGACAAGGAAGCACGGTTCATTTCTATATCAAGGACTACAACATTATCTTTTATCGAAACTTCACTGAGCTGGAGGATCGGATAGCCAAGCGTATTGCCGCTCGCCATCCTATGGATATCGACCGCATGGGTGGCGGGCGGACTTTTTCTCGCATCCTCGCTGGGCGAGCGGGAGCCGAAGGGCCAGGCGACGTGGATCAACATCCTCTTCGCCGCCCTTGCGCTCGTCATCTTCGGAAGTTTTTTCGGCGAGATGTTCGGCATACGCCAGCCGATGGGCAGGGCGTGGTTCTGGTTCGGGAACCAGGGGTGGGAATACCTCGATCTCGGAAGAGGATGGCAAGTGCTTCTCGTCATCGGCCTTGTCATGTGGATGGTCCTTATTTTTCGTGACAGCCTTCGCGAGCTCCGCCTTCGTCAGCGGCTTCATAACGAATCCTTTTATTCCGGCAGCCCTCGCAAAACGCGTTCACAAGATGACTGTAACCTGTAGACAATAAAACGGGAACTTCGGGCCGGACGGCAAGTGCTCTAAGCAGGTCCGTTTGCAGCTTCCACGGCAACCGAAAAAGTCCGGCAAAAGGGTCGATACCGGTTTTTCGGACGATTTCAATTTTTCTTGACAATCGGCGGCAGGCGGCGGATACTCTGCCCGAAAGCGGACAGGAAGGGAGGGATTATCTTGGCAAGGGGCGTCGAGCAGTCAGGCACTGCGGCTCCTGCCGGCTCGACTGTCCGGCCGGGGCCGTTACAATTGTGTTCGGGCCGGAGATGCTTCTCCTGTAAAGCTTCACGATAGGGGTACCGGGTACCATGATCGAAGCGGCGGCTGATCAAGTTGCACCGAAAAAGCAGGCCATCCGGTCGCCCCGGCGCGCCCTGATCTTTGCCATCTCCATCGGGATGGCATTGTTCCACCTCTACACGGCCGGCGTCAGGCCGCTGCCCGGCGTGCAACAGCGCTCGGTGCACCTCTCCTTTGCGCTCGCGCTTATCTTTCTTATGTTTCCCTTCAGGGCCAAAAGCGATGAGGCGCAGGAGACAAAGATCTCCGATGAAGAGCGACCCCTCGAGGTACCTGACATCCTTCTGCTCGCCGCCTGCGCCTTCATCGGCATCTATGTCCTGATCGAATACGAGGCCCTCAGTTTTCGGACAGGCATGCCCAATCTCCTCGATTCGGGTTGCAGCCTTCTGGCGATCCTGCTCGTACTCGAGGCAACGCGCCGGGTTATAGGATGGTCTATCATCATCATCTGCCTCATGGGTTTTGCATACCTGGCTTTCGGCGCCCATCTCCCGTCGTACCTGGCCCATACAGGCTTTACCTTTGAGGAGGTGATCAACTTTATATTCTTCAGTACCGAGGGCATCCTCGGGGCGCCTCTCGGCGTCTCGTCGACGGTGATCATCGTCTTCATCATTTTCGGGGCCTTTCTCCTGGTCTCCGGCGCCGGCTCCCTCTTCATCGACCTCGGGCTTTCTCTCTTCGGGAAATACCGGGGTGGCCCTGCAAAGGCGGCTGTCCTCGGCAGCTGCATGTTCGGCATGATCACGGGAAGCCAGGTTGCAAACGTGACGGCAGTCGGGGTCATTACCATCCCTCTTATGAAGAGAGCAGGATACCGACCGGTGGTGGCGGCATCTATTGAGGCCTTGGCCTCTACGGGCGGCATGCTCGTGCCTCCGGTCATGGGAGCGGTTGCCTTCATCATTCCGGAGATGATCGGCGGCACGTACTGGGATGTCTGCAAGGCTGCTTTGATACCGGGTCTTCTCTTTTACGTGTCCGTTTACATGGTCGTAGAGCTCCAGGCTGCCAAATACGGCCTGAAAGGCTTTGCGAAAGCCGACCTGCCCGAACTAGCCAAGGTAATCGCCGGGCGCGGTTACATGATACTCCCGATTCTGGTGCTCATATACTGCATAGTAGGGGCGGGCTTCTCGACGCCGAAGGCAGGCTTCTTTGCCATCATCGCGTGCGTCATCGCAAGCTTCTTCAGGAAAGAGACCAGGATGACGCCGGTAAAGATAGTCGACGCCCTGCAAAAGGGGGCGAAGGGCAGCCTTATCGTGGCCATTTGCTGTGCCTCCGCCGGCATCATTACAGGCACGATCGACATGTCGGGCATGGGCATGCGCTTTTCGGACGTGCTCGTAACGGTAGCGGGCGGGAATATGACGATCCTTCTGGTCCTTACTATGATTGCCTCCCTCATCCTGGGCCTTCCCCTGCCTCCAGTGACGTGCTACCTGATCCTCGCGGTCCTCGCGGCCCCGGCCCTGATAAAAGCGGGCGTCTATCCCATGGCCGCCCACCTTTTCGTCTTCTTCTTCGGCGCTTTAGGCAATATCAGCCCGCCCGTGGCGCCCACCTCTTTTGCCGCTGCAGGGCTGGCCGGGACGGACCCCATCAAAACGACCAACCTGACCTTCCTTTATTCGCTCCCCTCTTTTCTCGTCCCCTATCTTTACGTCTACACGAACGAGCTGCTCCTCAGAGGAGAGCCTTTGTCGATATTGGTTACGATCCTTTCAGCCTTCGTCGGGCTGAGCTGCATGGCGGTCACCTTCCATGGCTACCTGTTCCGCAGCCTCAACTGGACGGAGCGCCTGCTCTACCTCATCGGCGGTCTGGCCCTTGTCTATCCCCATTGGGCGGGAGACGTCGTGGGCTGCTGCCTCATAGGCCTTCCCACCTTCAGGCAGATTGTGGAACGGAAGAGGCTCTCCTAGGGGGTTCCCGCTCGGGCGGAGGGACACGGACGCAGGGGTCGTCTTAGAGGGTCGCACAAAAGCGGGTCCGAATCAGGCGGCAATCGCCGCTTTTCAAAAGAAAGGCCCCCTCCCTGGCAGCGGGGAGGGGGCCTTTCCAAGCTTTCTTGACTTTCAGGGCGCTGTTTCGAGCCTCTTCTCAACGTCTTCCGCACCGATCGACTCCCGGCCGATCCTCATGCCGTAGAAGGAGCGGTAGATGAAGACGAGGGCGACGGCAAAAAAGACGACGGCAATGCCCGTCTTAAGTGTCTGCGACTGCATGGTGACCGCGATCTCCGTGGCCAGCAGACCGAAAAGGGTGGTGAACTTGATAACGGGGTTCATGGAGACCGAAGAGGTGTCCTTGAACGGGTCGCCCACCGTGTCGCCCACGATGGTTGCCTCGTGGAGGGGCGTATTCTTCTCCTTCAAGTCCACTTCGACGATCTTCTTGGCATTGTCCCACGCGGCTCCCGCGTTAGCCATGAAGATTGCCTGAAAGAGACCGAAGAAGGCGATGCCGATCAGGTAGCCGATGAAGAAGTAAGGGTTGAAGAAGGAGAGGGCAAGGGCCATAAAGAATATGACGATGAAGATGTTGATCATGCCCTTTTGAGCGTACTGGGTGCAGATCTTTACAACTTCCTTGCTGTCCTTGATTGAGGCCGTCTTGCTGTCAAGCTTGATGTTCTCCTTTATGTAAACGACGGCCCTGTAGGCGCCCGTTACCACGGCCTGTGTAGCTGCGCCCGTGAACCAGTAGATCACCGCGCCGCCCATCAGGAGGCCGAGGATGATCTCCGGCTGCACGAGGGAGAGCTTGGCGACGGCGCCGCCGAAAATCCGCTCCAGGAGGATGATGATGCCGAAAACCATCGTGGTGGCGCCGACGACGGCCGTACCGATCAGCACCGGTTTCGCTGTTGCCTTGAAGGTGTTGCCCGCGCCGTCGGCCTCTTCCAGATAGTCTTTACCGTTCTCGAAGTCCGGCTCGAACCCGAAGTCCTTCTTTATCTCCGCCTTAACGTTGGGTACGCTCTCGATCTGTGAGAGCTCATAGACTGACTGGGCGTTGTCGGAGACAGGGCCGAAGCTGTCGACCGCTATCGTCACGGGACCCATACCCAGAAAACCGAAGGCTACGAGGCCGAAGGCGAAGACGGGAGCAGCGAAGACAAAGTCCTTCGGCATGAGGGCCTGGATCGACCCGTTCATGGAGACGAGGTAGGCGATAAGCATGAGCACGAGGATGGTCAGGCCTTCCCAGAAGGCAGAGTAGTTGCCCGCGACGAAGCCGGACAGGATGTCGAGCGATGCCCCTCCCTGCCGCGCGCTGGCCATGACTTCCTGGACGTGGCGCGACTTAGTGCTCGTGAAGACCTTGGTTAACTCGGGGATCAAAGCGCCCGCCACTGTGCCGCAGCTTATGATGATGGAGAGGGCCCACCAGAGGGATGCGTATTTCGGGTCGGGGAGGCTGCCGAGCAGGAGGTAGGTCGCGCAGAATGTGACTATGATCGAAATGGCCGAGGTGATCCACACAAGATTGGTAAGGGGCTGCTCGAAGTTGAACTTCTTTTTGTCGCCGTATGCGGCGGACGTGATGCCCGCATTGATGAAATAGGAGACGAGGGAGGTGAGGATCATGAGGATCCGCATGGAGAAAATCCATATGATCAGCGTCCCGGCCATGACCGGATTGAGCGCCAGGGCGAGGGCGAGGAAGGCGATCAGGGCAACGCCGGTAACGCCGTAGGTCTCGAAACCGTCCGCGGTCGGTCCCACGCTGTCGCCCGCGTTGTCGCCCGTGCAGTCGGCGATAACGCCGGGGTTCTTCGGGTCGTCCTCGGGCAGATGAAAGACTATCTTCATCAGGTCCGAGCCGATATCGGCGATCTTCGTGAAAATGCCGCCGCAGATGCGGAGAGCGCTCGCGCCCAGCGACTCGCCGATGGCAAACCCGATGAACGAAGCACCGACCATTTCCTTCGGGAGGAAGACCAGGATGCAGATCATGAAAAAGAGCTCGACGCTTACGAGGAGGAGGCCGACGCTCATGCCCGAGCGCAAGGGGATGGCGACCACGTTGACAGGCTTGCCGTAAAGCGATGCGAAGGCGGCGCGGGAATTCGCCCGGGTGTTGATCCTCATTCCGAACCAGGCGACGCCGTACGAGCCGAGGATGCCGAGGACCGAGCAGAAGAGGATCACTACTATGTTGAAAAGGGGCGCGTGCTGCAACCCGCCGAAGTAGTAGGTCATACAGATGGCGATGAGGACCCAGAGGACCACGAGGAATTTACCCTGTTGGGCCAGGTAGGACTTGCAGGTCTCCCATATGATGTCCGACACGTTGAGCATGGAACTGTGAGCGGGCAGGTTCTTCGTCTGATTCGACTGGACAAGGCCGAACACGAGGCCGAGGACGCAAATCAGCAGGCCGAAGTACATGATGTGGATGCCGTTCAGCATGCCGCCGAAGATATTGAAGCTTATGTTGCTGAGATCAGGCAGCACGATGTCTGCCTCGCCCGCGAGGGCTGGCCCCACGCCTAGAAAAAGCGCAAGACTGAAGGTAAGCAGTGCGGGCAGTACCCTATAAGCCTTTGTAAACCCCATTTAGACCTCCTTGCAGTTTTTTGGTACGAGAGAACCCTCCGGGCAGCGCGCCAAAAACTTGGAGAAATTCCTAACTATCTAACTACTGAGGAACGGCATATGTCAACTGTTTTCTTGCGCTATCGGGAGCCGGCGGGATCAGCGGCGCCGGTTCATCCTGCGCCGTTCGGGCCGGACGAGGAACATCAGTAGCGGAGTCCTCAGAAGGTGAACTCCGCAGAGGTTTTAAGGGTGGAAAGGACATCGCTGTAAATGACCTCCCCGTTGCGGTTTTGACGGAAGTGGGAGCCGAACCGCTCCATCGCCTCTTCGGGCATGGTCGGGGAAAGCCCCCCGAGGACATCTATTGGAATGAACACGGAAGTCGTGCGGGTCGTTACTTTGTCTTTTCCGGACTGTCTCCAGACCCACCTCCGGGTTAGGACGGACCGGTCATCCTTGTAAACAACCTCCCCCTCTTCGGCCGTCTCCTCCTCTCCGCCCTCCATGGGTGTGAAGGTCTCCGTGCCCTTCGCGAAACCGAGATACAAGTCGCCCTCCAAAGGGGCAAGGTCATGGCCGCCTATGGGCACCATGAACTCCAGGGAGAGCGTGTTGTAAAGGTCGACGAGAGGGTTGACCCTGGGGAAAAAGCCGCCTTTCAAAGCCCTCCTCACTAATGACTCGATGGAGCTCTGATACTTTGACGGAGACATCCGGAGCTTCCCGAAAGCTTCCCGCCATGCCTTGATATGGGGATGGTCCTGGGGCTTCTCGTAGCGGAAACCGGTCCGTATGCGCTCGAGGGTCGAGTCCAGGGAGTCCTCGCCGTACCGGCTATTGTCTATGCGGCACACCAGGAATCCGATCTTGAGATCGGAGAAAAGCTCGAAGAGCCTCTCATCTATCGAGAACTTCATTGGGCGGTCTTAGACGCGGTCGAGATCCTCGTAACGGCCCTAAAAAGCGCCGCTTGCAGGACCTCATACTCCTCTTCCTCGGGGGAGAGCTCCCTCAGGGCGGTCTCGGCCCTCTCTTTTGCCCTCTGGGCCCTTACCAGATCGATCTCTTCTCCGAACTCTGCCGTGTCGAGGAGCAGGAGCACCCTGTCGTCCCGGACCTCGGCAAAGCCCCCGCTCGTAGCGATGAAGCGGGTCCTCCCTTCGAAAGTATAGCGCACCTCGCCGTGGTTAAGGGTGGAGAGAAAAGTGACGTGACCCGGCAGGACGCCGAACTCTCCCAGCGCACCCGGGGCCTCTACCAGGTTTGCGTCCTGGCTCACCATTACCCTCTCCGGTGTGATAATCTCCAGCCGGAGTTTCTCCATCACTCACCCATCATCTTTCTTGCCTTCTCTACGGCCTCGTCGATGTTGCCGACCATGAAGAAGGCCTGCTCGGGCAGGTCGTCGTGACCGCCTTCGAGGATCTCTTTGAAGCCTCTCACCGTCTCGCTTATGGGCACGTACTTGCCGGCAGAGCCGGTAAAGGCCTCGGCAACGAAGAAGGGCTGGGAGAGGAACCTCTGGATCTTCCTCGCTCTCGAGACGACGAGCTTGTCTTCCTCGGACAGCTCGTCCATGCCGAGGATGGCGATGATGTCCTGGAGGTCTTTGTACTTCTGGAGGGTCTGCTGCACACCCATTGCGACCGAATAATGCTCGTCGCCGACCACCTTCGGGTCGAGGATCCTGCTCGTCGAATCGAGGGGGTCGACTGCGGGATAGATGCCGAGCTCGACGATCTGGCGCGAGAGAACGGTAGTAGCGTCCAGGTGGGCGAACGTCGTAGCCGGGGCCGGGTCTGTGAGGTCGTCGGCCGGCACGTAAATGGCCTGAACGGAGGTGATGGAGCCGCGGAGAGTCGATGTGATCCTCTCCTCCAGCTCACCGAGGTCGGTGGCGAGGGTCGGCTGGTAGCCGACGGCCGAGGGCATACGGCCGAGGAGCGCCGACACCTCGGAGTTAGCCTGGGTGAAACGGAATATGTTGTCGATAAAGAGAAGCACGTCCTGGCCCTCTTCATCACGGAAATACTCGGCCGCCGTAAGGGCGGTGAGGCCGATCCTCGCTCTGGCGCCGGGAACCTCCGTCATCTGGCCGTATATGAGGGCGGTCTTGTCGATGACACCTGAGCCCTTCATCTCGAGCCACAGGTCGTTCCCCTCGCGGGTGCGCTCGCCGACGCCGCCGAAGACGGAGATGCCGCCGTGCTGCATGGCTATATTGTGTATCATCTCCATGATGATTACCGTCTTACCCACCCCGGCTCCTCCGAAGAGGCCCACCTTGCCGCCTTTGGGATAGGGCTCGAGGAGGTCGATGACCTTTACGCCGGTCTCCAGGAGCTCGATCTTCGTGTTCTGCATGACGAGGGTAGGGGCGGCGCGGTGAATGGAGTACTTTTCCTTGGTCTCGACCGGTCCTCTGCCGTCGACGGGCTCGCCTACGACGTTCAGCACGCGGCCGAGCACCTCCCTGCCCACGGGCACGACGATGGGAGTCCCCTTGTACGATGCCTCCTGGCCGCGCCTAAGCCCGTCCGTCGTCTCCATGGCAATGCACCTGACGGTGCTGTCCCCTATATGCTGGGCCACCTCGAGGACCAGATTCTCCTTCCTGTCATTGATTGTCGTGTTCGTAAGGTAAACGGCCCCGTAGATTGGTGGAAGGGCTTCAGGCGGAAAACGGACGTCTACCACGGTCCCTATGACCTGCACGACCTTCCCTGTAACCTCGTTCATGCTGCCTCCTTTATGAGCTCAACGCCTCGGCGCCGCCTACGATATCCATCATCTCGTTGGTGATGCTCTGCTGGCGCGTCTTGTTGTAGACGAGGGTGAGGTGGTCGATCATCTCACCGCAGTTGTTTGTTGCGTTCTCCATTGCCGCCATGCGGGACGCGTGCTCCGATGTTTGCGAATCGACGAGGGCGAAGTATATTTTTGTGCGCACGTAATGGGGAACAAAGCGGGAAAGTATCGTGTCTTTATCCGGCTCGCAGAGGTAGTCCACGCCGTCGGCCTTGCCTGCAGGAAGCGGCAGGAACTGCTCGAACCTGACCTCCTGCTTTACGGCCGAGCGGAAGTGGGTATGAATGAGGTAAACTCTGTCATACGCCCCGGAAAGGTAGAGATCCGTAATTTCGGCGGCCATCCTGCCTGCAATCTCGTACCCCGCCGTCTTTACGTCGAGCCATTCCTTCTCCGTCTCGATCCTTCTCCGCCTTAAGTAGTCCCTGATTTTCCTTCCCGCGAGGTAGACGCCGATCTTTTCGTAGCGCGATTTTTCTTTGAGGATGAAGCGCTCGACTGCGGCGGCCACGTTGAGATTGAAAGCGCCGGACAGGCCGCGGTCGGAAGCGATGGGAAAGAGGAGGACCCTTTTTATCTCTTCGCGCTCCGCCATGAGGGGATGGGCGACTTCCGGGCCTGCGATGCGGGAGAGGAGCTCTTCGGTCTCCCGCGCGTAGGCCGTAACCCTCTCCAGCTCGTCCTGGGCGCGCCGCAGTTTGGAGGCTGAGATCATCCTCATGGTCCTCGTGATCGTCTGCGTGCTCTTTATGCTTCCGATCTTTCTTTTTATATCGCGGAGGGTAGCCATGTCACGCCTTGAAGCGCTCCTTGAAGGAGGCGAGAGCCTTGTTCAGTGAGCCTTCGATGTTTGCGTCGATTTCCTTCTTGTCCCGGACCGCCGCAAGTATGTCGGCGTGCTCCTTCTCCATGTAGGCGAGCATCTCCTCCTCGTACCTCGATACGGCCGATTCAGGGTAGCCGTCCGTGTAGCCGTTCGTACCGGCATAGAGCAGTACTACCTGCTTCTCCACGGGGTAAGGCGAATAGAGGCCCTGCTTCAAAAGCTCCTGCAGGCGCGCGCCCCTCGAGAGAAGGGCCCGGGTGGACTTGTCGAGGTCGCTCCCGAACTTCGCGAAGGCGGCCATCTCCCTGTACTGGGCGAGGTCGATCCTGAGGCGGCCGGCCACCTGCTTCATCGCCTTCGTCTGAGCGTTGCCGCCGACGCGGGAGACGGAGAGGCCCACGTTGATGGCCGGCCTGTTCCCGGAATAGAAGAGCTCGGGTTCGAGGTATATCTGCCCGTCGGTAATGGAGATGACGTTCGTCGGGATATAGGCGGAGACGTCGCCTGCCTGGGTCTCGATGATTGGCAGGGCGGTCAGCGAGCCGCCACCGTGGGCATCGTCCCATTTCGCAGCCCTCTCGAGGAGCCTCGAGTGGAGGTAGAATATGTCGCCCGGATAGGCCTCCCTGGCAGGCGGTCTTCGCAAGAGCAGGGAGAGCTGCCTGTAAGCGACGGCATGCTTCGAGAGGTCGTCGTAAGCGATCATGGCATGGCGGCCCGTGTCCCTGAAGTATTCGCCCATGGAGCAGCCGGAGAAGGGGGCGAGGTACTGGAGAGGCGCCGTATCGCTTGCGGTTGCCGCCACGACGGTAGTATATTCCATGGCGCCGTAGGCCGTAAGAACGTCGACGATCCTTGCTACGGACGATCTCTTCTGGCCTATTGCAACGTAGAAGCAGAAGACACCCTTACCTTTCTGGTTTATGATCGTGTCTATGACGATGGCCGTCTTCCCCGTGCCCCTGTCACCTATGATCAGCTCCCGCTGTCCCCTTCCGATGGGGATCATGGCGTCGATGGCCTTTATGCCCGTCTGGAGCGGCTCTTTCACCGGCTGCCTCACGACAACACCCGGCGCCCTCTGCTCGACGTTCCTGTACTCGCTTGCTTCGATAGGCCCCTTTCCGTCGAGCGGGTTCCCCAGGGCGTCGACTACCCGACCGACAAGGCCCTCGCCCACAGGGACCCGAGCGATCCTTCCGGTCCTCTTGACGAGGTCCCCTTCCTTTATCTCTGTGTAATCGCCGAAGATAACGGCGCCTATATTGTCTTCCTCAAGGTTCAGGACCATGCCGATGACGTTATGGGGGAACTCGATCAGCTCCCCGGACTCGGCGTTCTCGAGACCGTAAATCCTCGCAATACCGTCTCCGACGGTGATAACGGCACCCGTCTCCTGCAGGTCGATCTCTCTCTCGAAGCCCGATATTTTCTGCTCTATAATTCTGCTTATCTCGTCGGCCTTAACTGCCATATTCTACTCCTCCATGATGCGTTCGCTCAGTAGCTCGAGCTGTCTTTTGACGCTGCCGTCGATCCTCAACCCGCCCACGATCACCTTGATCCCCCCGATGAGGCCTTTGTCCTCCTCCACCTTGAGATCCACTTTTTTTCCGAGCCTCTCCGTGAGGGCCTCCTCGATCTTTTGCTTCACGCCAACGGGTACAGGATAGGCCGAATGACATACGCCCCTTGCCCTTCCCTCCTTGTCGTCGACCATCTCCTCGTAGGCGTCGCGTATGAGGGGCAGGTAGTTCATCCTGTGCTTCTCCAAAAGGAGGCCCAGGATTGCGGCAACGGGGGGCAAGACGCTCAAAGCGGCCACGATGTCGGAGAGCAGCTCCTTTCTCTTTTTCATCTCGACCAGGGGCAGCATGAGGGCCTTCTCGATCTTCGGCTCGCCGGCTGCAAGGGACAAGACCTTGTTCACCTCTCCCAGGTAGTCCCTGTATCTTCCATCCTTTTCGCCCACGGCAAAAAGACCCTTCGCATACCTTCTAGCGATCGACTGGCGTATCAATTGACGCTCCTTACCTTTCGGATAAACTCTTCAACCATCCGGTCGTGGTCATCCTTTCCGAAGATCTTGCGCACCTTCTCTTCGGCCGTTTTTATCGTCCGATCGGCGATCTCGGCCCTGATCCTAGCCGTCGCCTCTCGCATCTCCTGCTCGTAGGCGAGGCGGGCCTGGCCGCTTATCCTCAAGGCAAGGGCCTGTGCTTCGTCGGCGATCTTCTTTTTCTCCTTCTCCATTTCTTCGAGGATCGACTTCCGGAAGGACGCAATCTCGGCATCGAGCCTGGAGAGCCGATCCTCATAAAGCTTTTTTGCCTCCTCTGCTTCGGCGATCAGGCGGCCGGCCTCTTCCATCTTCTCTCTTACGGACTGGCTCCTTTTGCGGAGGTAGTCGCCAAGGGGCTTTCTCAAAAGGTAGACAAGGGCGAAGACGAGGAGCCCGAAGTTGATGAACTGGAACAGGAGCTGCAGCCACAGGGGGAGGTCCTTTCCGAGTCCCATTACGCACCCCTTCCTGTAACCTTATGCGCTATCTCGACTGCAAGGCGGTCGGACTCGCCGACAAGGGCGCCAAGGGTCCTTTCCGCCTCAGTCCTTACCGCCTCTCTGGCCTTGGCGAGCTCGCCTGCAAGCTCTCTCCTCGCCTCTTCTATGACCTTCATCGAAGCAGCGTGCGCCTCTTTGAGCGCTGCCTCCTTCTCTTCGAGTATGGGGAGCTTCTTCTCCTTCAGGCCCTCGTCGTAAGTCCGGGAGAGGCCTTCAGCCTCCTCCTTCTTCTCTTCCGCCCTCTCCGCAAGGTCCCGGATGGCGGCCCTGCGCTTCGAGAGATGGCCGAGGATGGGCCTGAAGAGCAGCGTATTGAGGAGGATGAGGAGGATGAGAAACTGAAAAAACTGTATAATAATCGTATAGTTAAATTCGATCATACTTGCCCCCCCGAGCCTTGTCAGACGCGAGAATTTGCTCGCCACCTTTCATAACATGGAATCACCCGGATTTTCAACCCATTTCTGTCCGAA
This sequence comes from Syntrophorhabdales bacterium, assembly GCA_049521495.1. GTDB lineage: Bacteria > Desulfobacterota > Syntrophorhabdia > Syntrophorhabdales > WCHB1-27 > CAWEPK01. Next base: position 14,884 of record JBEKOT010000007.1, read on the forward strand.
CCTTACTCTTAAGGCGCGACGCCGAGGCAGTCCAGCAGCCTATCGAGGTCTTCCCTGGAATAGAATTCGATAATAACCTTGCCCTTATTCCCTTTGAATGTGACCTGTACCTTTGTTTTCAACGCCTCGCGCAGCATTTCCTCAGCATCGAGGAAGGGCGAGGCGCTCGCGCCGCGGCCTGTTTTCCTGACCCTCTCCAGCTCTCTCACCGAAAGGCCTTCGTCGAGCACCCTCCTCACGTATCGCTTCTGCTCCTGTTCGCTCTTCAGTGTTATAAGGGTCCTGCCGTGGCCCTGCGTCAGCTTGCCCGATGCAAGGAGATCCTTTATCCATGAAGGGAGTTTGAGGAGTCTTATATAGTTTGAAACGGAGCTTCTCTCGATGCCCATTTTTTTTGCCAGTCCCTCATGGGTGTAGCCGAAGTCGTCTACGAAACGCTGGTATACGGTCGCTATCTCAAGAGGATTCAAATCTTCCCTCTGCAGGTTCTCCACCATAGCGAGCTCGAGGGCCTCCCGATCGTCCGCTTCCTTGATAATAGCGGGAACCTCTTTAAGCCCCGCCATTTTCGCTGCCCTGAAGCGGCGCTCGCCCGCGATGATCTCGTAGGCGCCCTCCTTCCTCCTGACGAGGATCGGCTGCAGAACACCTTTTTCTTCAATGGAAGCAGCGAGCTCCTGAAGAGATTCTCGCCTTATCTCGATTCGGGGCTGGTTGGGGTTCATCAATATCTGCTGGACGGGGATGGGATGAACACCCCCCTCGTCCACATCCCTCAGGATGGCCGACAGCCCCCTTCCGAGCGGGTCTTTCTTGCGCATTTAACTCCCGTCACACGATATTTCTGCTGCCAGGTCGAGGTAGCTCTCGGCGCCTTTCGATGCCGCGTCATAGAGGATCACCGGTTTCCCGTAGCTCGGCGCTTCGCTCAACCGGACGTTCCTCGGTATGACCGTCCGAAAAACCTTGTCTCCAAGGTGTCTCCGGGCTTCCTCCATAACGCGGAAGGAAAGGTTGTTCCGCTTGTCGAACATGGTAAGAAGCACGCCAAGAATTTCCAGTTCCGGATTGAGCCTTTTCTTTATGACAGAGATCGTTTTCAATAAAAGGACGAGTCCTTCCAGCGCGTAGTATTCGCATTGAAGAGGAATGATGACAAAATCGGAGGCAGCCAGCGCGTTGACGGTGAGGAGGCCCAGGGAAGGGGGGCAGTCGATAATGGTGAAAAGGTAGCTCTCCCTTACCCCTGCTATGGCCTTTTTCAAGATCAGCTCCCTTTCTTCCATGTCGAGGAGCTCGATCTCTGCTCCGATCATATCGGGATGGCCGGGGGCAAGGTCGAGCATCGGAAGGGCCGTTTTCACAATGACCCGTTCTATGGCCGCGTCGCCTATCACGGTGCGGTACAGGTGCTCTTTCAGCTTCCCGTAAGAGACGCCGACGCCGCTCGTCGCGTTGCACTGGGGGTCCATGTCTACGAGAAGCGTCCGATGCTCGGCTACGGCGACCGACGCCGCGAGGTTGATTGCCGTTGTCGTTTTTCCCACACCGCCTTTTTGGTTTGCGATCGCGATGATCTTACCCATAGACAAGATACATTAGCACAAAACAATCTTTCTATGAAACCTTTTTGTACACGAAAAGCTGGTACGCCTTGTCGTTCCCCGGCAGGCTGTAACTCTCCTCGCGCTGTAATAGAAACCCCTCGTGGGCAGGCGCCTTTTGCCCCTTGCCCTTGACGATATAGGCCGATCCCCCTTCGTTGAGGTGCCTTCTTCCCTTGTCGAGGACGACAGGCACCGGGCCGAAAGCCTTTGCGATGAGAACATCGACGCCCGTGCGCGGCGCTTCTTCTATGCGACCGTGGACGATTTCCAGCCGGTCCAGACCCAGAAGCCGTTTCACATGCCTCTGGAACTGGGCCTTCTTCAGGTTTTTCTCAACCGATACAATCCTCCTTTCGGGGTCGAGTATTGCCATGGAGACAGAGACCACGCCCGATCCTGAGCCGAGGTCGAGAAGCGACCTCGCACCGGCTATGCGCGAGTGGAGGAAAAAGGCGTCATACACGAGCTCGGCGACGACCCGGCTGCTTCCTTTGAGGCCGACTAGGTTCATCGTCCGGCTCCACCTGTCAAGCTCTCGTACGTAAGACGCGAGACTGGAGACGCATCGGGCGCCGCACCCGATGCGGAAGTGGGCAAGGCCTTCCGCGATCAGCTCTTCCAGACTGTCCATGACGCACTCTCCGAGAGTGCTTCTATCTTGGCTCTTCCGTTCGGTTTCAGGGGCGCGAATCCTCGACATTAAGGTTAGCATAAATTCTTCGTTTCTGTTATAGTAAACGATGCGCAAAAGTCTTTTAATGCTTGCTATCCTTTGCCTTACCGTTGCCTTCTGCGGCGGCAAGAAGACCGAAGTGAAAAAGGTCGACAGCCCCGGGAACCTTTACATCGAAGGTCTGGCCTTCATGAAAAAGAAAAACTACGATAAGGCAATAGCAAGCTTCAGCAAAGTCCGTGAGAACTACCCTTTCGACCCTATCGCGCTGGTTGCGCAGATAAAACAGGCGGACGCCAACTTCGATAAAAAGTCGTACGCCGCCGCCGCCGGCATCTATGAGGACTTTATCAACAGCTATCCTGAGGACGAAAACGCAGCATACGCCCTGAGGCGCCTCGCGGAATGCTACGAGAAAACGTCTCCTTCAATCGAACGCGATCAGGCGAATACGTTCAAGGCGCTGGAGCGTTTCACCTTTTTAAAGAATCGTTATCCCGACAGCCCCTATGCCAAGGATGCCGAGGTCCATCTTGCGAACCTCACCCAGAAGCTGGCGGCCCGGGAATTCTACGTGGGCGAGTTCTACCTCAAGTACGGAAAGTATAATGCCTCCATTATGCGCCTCGAGTACTTTCTCGAAAAGTATCCCAAAGCGAAAGACAGGGACAAGGCCCTTTATTACCTGGCTCAGGATTATAGGGAGCTGCAGAACCCCGAGAAAGCACAAAGCTACCTCGACAGGCTCAAGAAGGAATATCCGAACGGCACGTACGGCCGGTCCGTAAAGCGTGAGCGAAAGACCTTGCAGGTTGCCGCTGCCAATCCGACCGTCGGCGGGGACGGAAAGGCGGCGACTGCCCGGCCGGCCGACTTTTCTTATGAAGAACAGAAGGTGAGGCAGATCGATCTCAGACCGGAGGAAACACAAAAAGGGGGCGAGACTGAGGCAAAAGCTAGTGAAAGCCCGAAAGGCTCGGTCCAGGCTCCGGCCGGAGGGCCGGGCGGATCATCGCAAGCACAGGCGGGAGGGCAAGAAGCCCGCAAGACCGCAACGGCTGCGCGTCAGGAAGCGCCGGCTGCAGCAGGCGCCGCGAGCGACGGAGAGAAGCAGCAGTCGAAAAAAACGGGCGACAAAAAAGACTCCCTCGGATTCTTTTCCGAAAAGAAGCCGGTCGATGTGGTGGCCGACACGATGGAAGGACTGGAAAAAGGGAAGATCATCGTCTTCAAGGGCAACGTTATTGCCAAGCAGGTAGACCTCTACCTTTTTTCTGACATGCTCACCGCATACATAAATGAAGAGACGAACGAGATCGACAGAGCCAAGGCAGAAGGTAACGTGAAAATCGTCAAGCTCGATAGAACGGCGACCTGCAAAGAGGCCTTTTTCTACAACGATAAAGGCGAGATCATCCTGCAAGGGGACGTTGTCGTTTTCTCCGGCAATGACAGGGTCTCGGGGAACACGGTTACCTACTACATAAACGAGGACCGGGTCCACGTGGAGGGCGAGAAAGACAAGAGGGCCAAGGCGCTCATCACGCCCAAGTAAGCCTGCTTCCCTCCCCGACCTTTACGCTGTCTTGGCAAGCACCTTCTTGATGAGGCTGTCTACCGTCCCCTTCGGGACGGCCCCGACGACACGGTCCACAGCCTCGCCCTTGTGGAACAAGATGAGCGTCGGTATGCCTCTAACACCGAATTTTGAAGGAGTGAGGGGGTTAGAGTCGACGTTGAGCTTCATTACTTTGATCTTGCCTTCATACTCGTCGGCCACATTGTCGAGGACGGGCCCCATCATCTGGCAGGGTCCGCACCAGGTAGCCCAAAAATCGACCAGAACCGGAAGACTCGACTCTTCGACCTCCTTTGCAAAATCTCCGTCATTTAATGGTAGTGCCTTGCTCATGCCTCCTCCTCTCGGTCCGTCGATTAAGGGAATGGCGCCGCCATTCCGTCCTTATCGTCAGGTGAAGCGACCGCGCGGCCGGCACGATGAAGCGGTGTCCGGCCTCTCAGGCTGAGGCGCCACCTCCCTGCTGCCGCAGTGAACGCACCGGGGCTCCTTTTCTTTCTCCTTCGCTTGAAAAGGCCGGCCGCATCTCTTGCATTCATACTTCTCGCCTTCCATGATTCCTATTGCTCCTCCTTGCGTGATGAGATCGTATTTTGGTCTCCCTAGTATAAGGCGTCTGAAATCCGTTTACAACCCGGTCTAATGGTGGCCGGAAAACAACCGCCCGTATATCCCTCTCGATAGCAACACTTGCAAAGGCGGATAGGAAAAAACGACGAGGCCATTCCCGGACCCTGGCCGAAAGGCGATCACAGGAACAACTCACGAGGGGAGAGGGGTGCGGAAGGTGCCTTTCTCCCTTCTAGAAGAGAAAGCTTGCCTTCTCTTTGCCGTTGAGAATGCCTATGTACACATCCTCGTCGGACATCTCATTGCTGCCCATTTCCTTTTTAACCTGGCTGCTTCCGCAGCTCGGGCAGAAGATGTTTTTCATGTTCAGGGGGAGGAACAAACATCCGCACAGATCGCATACGTATTCTTCTGGTATCATCGCGCACTGTCCTCCTTTTTACACGACCGCAGTCCATGCAGAGCCCGCTAAGCGATGCAATGGTTTTTCGAATGCCTACATACTATGCCGCGCGGCCCCGTAATGTCAATAGGGTGAAAAAAAGGCTCCTATCCGAAGAATTCGGATAGCACCATCTCAAAGTTCTTCTTTACGGCTTTTCTCCCTTTCAGCATCTCGCCGTGGCCGGGGATCAGGTATTCGATGTCCAGCTTCGAGAGCTTTTTGATGCTCGCCGCAAGGAGGCCGGCGTCGCCGCCCGGCAGGTCCGTCCTTCCTACGCCGAGGGAGAAAACGGTATCGCCTGATATGAGGGCCCCCTCGTTCCTTAGATAGAGACAGATCGAGCCCGGTGAGTGACCTGGGGTGTCGATTACGAGGAGTTCTTTTTCCCCGAGAAAGAGAGGGCCTTCCTTCAGAAGCAGCTTGAACGGCCTGGCGGGTAACTGAGTGCCGAGGGCCATGAAAAGCTCCTTTCCGTCCTCCTTCATGTACGCGTATTCTTTCCCGCCTATCCCACGAAGCACTTTCTCGTCGAAAAGGTCGGTCGCCTCTATATGGTCGGGATGACCGTGAGTGAACAGAATCAGCTTGAGGCGTCCCGGATCGACCCCGTCGCGCGCCATGGCCATCGCAAGGTTGGAGAACAGGTGGGCATGGCCAGGGTCGATCAGGGTGGGTACGGCGCCCTCGATAAAGACCGAGTTCGCGTTGTTCTCCTGATAAGATTGCCAGGGATAAAAGTTGACGTCCTTAAAAACCCTCATGGTCCTCCTTGGTCCGCCCGGATCCGGCTAGGGGATATCTATATTGAACTTTATCTCCGCTTCCGACTTCCTCCCATAGATCGGCTTTACCCCCAGGCTATGACCGGCGGCGCGTGCGGCAATCCCTGCTCGCAGGAGCGCCTCTCCGGAGACCCTTCTAGCGCCGTCGATAAGGCGCAGTCCCTCGATGCCGGCAAGCTCTGCCCTGCAAAGCTCTACCCCCGTCCCGAAACAAAGGCAGGGGCTCGGGATGGACTCCTTTATTTTTTCCGGCTTCAGGGAGTGAAAACCCTTTATACGGACGGCTTCCCCCCCTGCTGCGCGGTAGAGGGCAAAAAAGACTTCGCCTTTTTTTGCGTCTATTAGCGGGCAAAGGTAGTAACCCTCCATGAAAGCGAAGGGGAAAGCGAGGACGTCAGGGGTCGGTATGCCGAAAAGAGGGACGGCCAGGCCTTCTGCAAGGCCCTTTGAAAAAGCGAGGGCGACCCTTACGCCTGTGAAGGAGCCAGGGCCGAGCGTCACAAGGAGCATGGAAAGGTCCCCCGCGACGTATCCGTGGTCCGCGAGGAGGCTCCCGACCATTCCGGGCAGCACCTCTGAAGGATGGCGCCCGATCTTCGAGTGGCGTTCCTCTATGAGCCGATCCTCCGTGCCAAGGACGAGGTTAAGGAAATCCATCGAATTGTCGAGGCCGAGGATAAGCCTATCTGACATGAAGAAGCCTCATAACGTCATTGAACGTCGCGAGCACCATAACCGAAACCAGGATGCCCAGGCCCACCTTCTGCGCTATCTCAACTGCCTTTACCGGGATCTTGCGGCGCACCGCAATCTCTATGAAGGAGAAGATTATGTGGCCGCCGTCGAGGATCGGTATGGGCAGCAGGTTAATAATGCCGAGGTTGACGCTGATCAGAGCGAGGAAGAAAAGAAAACTGCTCTTCCCGGCCTTCGCCCGCTCGCCTGCCTGCTGGAAGATCAACAGGGGACCGCCTACGTTCTTCGCGGAAATACTTCCCTTTATTAGTTTCACTATGCCGACTACCGTCAACTCGGTCATGTTTGCCGTGTCAATGAAGGCCTTAGACGCTGCGCCGGCCAGAGACTCCCTCTTAATTTCGGCCGTGGGGGCGACCCCTATAAGCTTCGTTTTGCCTACCGTCTCGCCGAAAACGTTTTTCTCGTCGTGGGGCCTCGGGGTAATCCACACCACTATCGTCCGGCCGCCTCTTCCGATCTCGAACTTCATTGCGCCCCTGTCCGAACTGCTGACGATCTTCTGGAGGTCGCTCCACTTGGCGACATCCTTTCCGTCGATCCGCAGCACGACATCGCCCGGCTTGAGGCCGGCGGCGTAAGCCGCTTCACCCGGCATTACCTGCCCTATTTCGGTAGTCGTTGAAGGAACGGGATAGCCGGTGAGGAAGATGACGAAGAAGACCGCCGCTGCGAAGAGGATGTTGAAGAAGGGCCCGGAAAAGGCGATCAGTATCCTCACGATGGGGGACTTATTGGAGTATGATCGGGCAGCCTCTTCCTCGGGTACTACGTCCTCCGTCGATTCGCCGAGCATCTTGACGTATCCGCCGAGGGGCAGGGCGGAAACGACATATTCCGTCTCGCCGCGTTTCAGGGAGAGGAGTTTCCTGCCGAAACCGAGCGAGAAGGTGAGAACCTTCACGCCGCTCATCCGGGCAACGAGAAAATGGCCGAATTCGTGCACGAATATGAGGATGCTCAGAACGATGATGAAGTAGAGCAGATTAAGCATCAATCCTCCTTAAGGAGCTTTTCCAGGTACTTTTGTGCCCACCCTTGTATCTCCCAGACGGCGTCCAGTTCCTCTATCTCTTTAACGGACGGGTGGTGGGCAAGAGCTTCCTCGACAAGGCGGGGAATGTCTGTAAAGCCGATCCTCCCGTCGAGAAAAGCGGAAGAGGCAATTTCGTTGGCTACATTGAGAGTGATAAGGGCGCTGTCTCCGGCAGCCAACGCCTCATAGGCAAGCCTCAGCGCAGGGAAGCGCACGACGTCCGGCGTATGGAAGGTGAGCTTGCCCTGGCCGGCGAGGTCTACCTTGCCGAAAGGTGCGGCCTTTCGCCGCCCCCCGTTCAAGGCAAAGGCAATGGGGATTCTCATGTCCGGATATGCCAGGTAGGCCAAAAGGGCCCCATCGACGAGACAGACAATGCCGTGGACGACGCTCTCCGGATGGACGAGCACGCTGATTTTCTCCGCGCTAACGTCAAAAAGCCAGTGGGCCTCGATGACCTCGAGCCCTTTGTTCATCAGGGTCGCCGAATCTATCGTCACCTTCCTGCCCATCTGCCAGGTGGGGTGGCAAAGGGCCTGCTCGGTCGTAACATTTCTCAACTCTTCGACCGACAAGTCCCTGAAAGGGCCGCCGGAGGCCGTGATGATCAATCCTTCTATATCTTTCCTGTCGACGCCTTCCAGAAGCTGATAGAGCGCCGAATGTTCGCTGTCAATGGGGAGAAGGACGGCACTGTCCTGCATCGCCAGCCTGGATATCAGCCTCCCCGCCATGACGAGGCTCTCCTTGTTGGCGAGGCCCAGAACCTTGCCCATCCTGAGCGCCTCGACCGTCGGCTCGAGCCCGATGCTCCCCGGCAAAGCGTTGACGACCATCTCTCCGTCCGTGCCGACGATGTATTTCATACCCGCCCGGCCCGTCAGCGCCCGGGCCCCTCCGAAGTCTACCTCGCCTGCGAGCTCCTCTTGAAAGAGGCACGCGAAGCGGGGTTTGAACCGCTTTATTTGCTCGCTGAAAAGCCTGACATTTTCGCGGCAGGCCAGTCCTACGACTTCGAATTCGTCCCGCTGGTTTGCGACCACCTCTAAAGTCGACCGGCCGATCGACCCCGTGGACCCAAGTATGATGATACCTTTTTTCATACCCTGAACCCCGATAAATAGTAGTAAACGAAAGGCGCCGCAAGGATGAAGCTATCAAGCCTGTCGAGCAGGCCCCCGTGACCCGGAATGAGGCGTGAGGAATCCTTTACCGCGCAAAACCTCTTTGCTACTGACTCGAGTACGTCCCCGAGCTGCCCGAGGAGGCCGACTATGAGACCCATGCCGACCGAAGCGACGGCGGACAGGCCTAAAACGCCCCTGAAGGCCAGTGTCAAGAGTACAGCCCCCGCCAATGCGCCCAGCAGACCTTCATAGGTTTTCTTCGGGCTTATGAGGGGTGCCAGCTTGTGGCGTCCTGCGCTTCGCCCTATGAGATAGGCGCCGGTGTCGCTCGCCCATATGGCGAGGACGAGAACGAGCGGAGCCAGGCGGTCGATTTCCCTGAGGCGATAAAGGAAGAAAAGAGGCAGGGCAAGAAAAACTTCCGCCAGTACCAGAACGGCCACGGACGTCCCGATCTCCCTGATAGCCGAAAGCTCCTCGCGGCTCCTGGCGGCCATCCTGAAGACGAGATAGGCCGCCGGCGACAAGAGAAGCCAGACGGGGTACATGGACAGGCCGAAATAGAGGGGCACGAGGGTAAGAGCAGCCAGCGCGGTGATCACTTCCCGGTTCGCCGCTTGCGCCATGGATGAGAATTCGTATGCCGCCAACACTAGAACGCATCCGATGAACCCCAAAAAGAGTTTTACCGGCAGGAAAAGGAACAGGACCACGACGAGGGGACCGATGACCAGGGCGGAAAAAAATCTCTTCCGGAGTTCCCCCACTTAAACCGCCTTCAGGCTGCCAAACCTTCTCTTTCTGCCCATAAACTCCTTCAAAGCCTTCTGATAAGCCTCCCTCCTGAAGTCCGGCCACAGCGTTTCGGTCACGTATATCTCGGTATACGCCATCTGCCAAAGAAGAAAATTGCTAAGCCTCATCTCTCCGCTCGTCCTGATGAGAAGGTCGGGGTCGGGCATACCGGCCGTATACAGGCACTTGCCGAAGCTTTCCGCGTCTATGCCCTTCTCGTCACCTCTGGCGACTGCATCCGCTACCATCCTGGCGGCCCGGAGGATCTCTTCCCTGCCGCTGTAGGAAAGGGCAATATTAAGGACCAAAGACATGTTCGCCGCGGTCTTCTCCATAACGCTTCCGAGTTGCTCCTGCAACGCCCCGGGAAGATCGCTTATAGCGCCTATAGCATTGAACCTCACGTCTTTTTCCATCATCAGGGGAAGTTCTTTTTCGAGATAGACAGCCAAAAGCTCGAGGAGCCCCTTTACCTCGCTCCTCGGTCTCGTCCAGTTTTCCCTTGAAAAAGCATAAAGGGTCAGGTAAGGGATGGCAAGCTCTCTCGTTACAGTAACTACATCCCGCACCGACCCTATGCCCGCAATATGCCCTTCGACCCTGGGCAGCGCCCGGCTCCTCGCCCATCTTCCGTTGCCGTCCATGATGACCGCAACATGACTGGGGAGCTTTGCCTTATTGAGGTCCATATCGGTCAGATCTCAAGGATCTCCTTTTCCTTCTCGGAGTAAATGCCCTCGGCCGCACCGACGTACCTGTCCGTGGTTTTCTGTACCTCCTCCTGCAGCTTAAAGGCCTCATCTTTCGAAAGAGCCTTGTCTTTTTCCATTTTCTTCAGCTTTTCGTTTGTTTCTCTTCTCACATTGCGCATGGCCACCTTTGTCGTCTCCAGCATCTTACCGCCCAATTTCACCAGTTCCTTTCTCCGTTCCTCCGTGAGGCGCGGAAAAACAAGACGTATCACCTTCCCGTCGGACATGGGATTGACGCCGAGGTCCGACTTCTGGATGGCCTTCTCTATCTCCCCTATTGAAGATGAATCCCATGGCTGAATGGTAATGGTCCTGGAATCAGGCGCCGCAATGGTCGCTATCTGGTTGAGGGGGGTTGCCTGGCCGTAGTAGGCTACCCTTATGTCTTCGAGAAGTGAGATCGACGCCACCCCCGTTCGCAGCTTGGAGAGGTCTTTCTTGAGGGTATTCATCGATTTCTTAAGCTTTTCCTCGAATTCCGCGATCACCTCGCTTGCCATATATTCACCCCCTCACAATAGTGCCTGTAGGTTCACCGAGAACAACGCGCCTCATGTTGCCTCTTTGCCTCAGATTAAAAACTATGACGGGCAGGCTGTTTTGCATACAAAGAGATATGGCCGTCGCATCCATCACTGCAAGGTTCCGCCTGAGCGCTTCCATGTAGGTGATCTCCGGGAAAAAGACCGCGTCGCCATGCTTCTCCGGGTCCCTGTCGTAGACCCCGTTCACTTTCGTCGCCTTGAGCATCACCTCGGCATCGATCTCGACGGCACGGAGTGCGGCCGCGGTGTCCGTCGTGAAGAAGGGGTTTCCCGTCCCCCCGGCGAATATTACGATCCGCCCCTCCCGGAGGTGTCGTAACGCCGTCCTCCTCACGTACGGCTCAGCCACGGGTCCTATAACCAGGGCGCTCTGCACCCGCACGGGCACGTCGAGTTTTTCCAGCCGGGCTTGGAGGGCGAGGCTGTTCATGACAGTCGCGATCATACCCATGTAATCGCCGGTGACCCTGTCAATGCCCTGCCCTTCGGCGCGCATGCCCCTGTAAATGTTTCCGCCGCCGATGACGACTGCCAGCTCGACGCCTGTCTCCCTGACGCCCCTAATCTCATCGGCGATTTCGCCCAGGGTCTCCGGGTCGATGCCGTAGCCCTCCTTTCCCATGAGGGCCTCGCCGCTCAATTTGAGAAGAATCCTCTTATAGGCCATTCTATTGTTCGACCGTCTCGCCCAACTGGTACCTCACGAACCTTCTCACCAGTATGTTCTCACCCATCTTTGAGATGAGGTCTTCGAGCAGCCCTTTCACGGAGACGTCGGGATTCTTTATGAACGGCTGATCGAGGAGGCAGACTTCCTCATAGAATTTCTCAAGTTTACCCTCGGCGATCTTGTCGAGGATCTTATCGGGCTTTCCTGCCTCTTTTGCCTGCTTCCTGTAAATGTTCTTTTCCTTCTCGCGCACCTCTTCGGGGACGTCTTCCCTTTTTACATAGATCGGGTTCGCCGCGGTCACCTGCATGGCCACGTCCTTCGCAAAGGTCTGAAACTGGTCAGTTTTGGCGACGAAATCCGTTTCGCAGTTCACCTCCACCATTGTGGCTATCTTTCCGCCCATATGGATATAGACCGCGACCGTCCCTTCCGTAGCGGCCCTGCCTACTCTTTTCTGAGCCTTCGCTAGACCCTTCTCGCGTAGGTAATCTACAGCTTTATCCATGTTCCCGCCCGCGAACTTGAGGGCCTCTTTGCAATCCATCAGACCGACGCCGGTCTTCTCCCTCAGCGTCTTTACCTGCCCCGCCGTTATCTCCATCAATAGCCTCCTCCTTCTCCTTCTCCAAAACCAGCCTCATACTTCTGCCCCAGGACGCTCTCGTCGATGAAAGGCTTCGGTCCTTCCTTCTCCTCTTCCTTGCCCTGGAATTCTTCCACATAAAGCGCCCTGCCTTCGAGCACGGCGTCGGCGATCTTCGAAGTGATCAGTTTGATGGCCCTTATGGCGTCGTCGTTCCCCGGAATGATGAAATCGATATCGTCGGGGTCGCAGTTCGTGTCAACGATGCCGACCGTAGGTATTCCCAATTTTCTGGCCTCATTTACTGCTATGTACTCCTTCTTCGGGTCCACGATATAGATCGCGCCCGGAAGTCTCTCCATATCCTTTATGCCGCCCAGATGTTTTTCGAGCTTCCCTATCTCGCGATCTATGCTCAGGGCCTCCTTCTTCGGAAGGACCTTGAAGATATCGCTCCCTTTAAGCTCTTCATACTTCCTCAGCCTGTCGATGCTCTTCTCTATGGTCTGGTAATTGGTCAACGTCCCTCCGAGCCACCTCACGTTCACGTGGAAGGCGCCACACCGCCTGGCCTCTTCGACGATGGCCTCCTGGGCCTGCTTTTTCGTACCTACGAATAGGACGTAATCGTTCCGGGAAGCGACCTCTTTGACGAAGTTGTAAGCCTCCTTGAACATCTTCAGCGTCTTCTGCAGGTCGATAATGTAGATGCCGTTTCTGGCCCCGAAGATGTACGGTTTCATCTTCGGGTTCCAGCGCTTTGTCTGGTGTCCGAAATGGACGCCGGCCTCAAGCAATTGTTTGATGGTTAGATTAGACATCGGACCTCCTGGTTTTGTCTTCCGCCTTTCGCGCTTCGGCCCGAGACACGAAGAGCCGTGCACCCTCTGCCGATTGAAAGGCGTGCAGAATAACGAGCAGCCTTCAGTATACAATGAACATGGGTATTTCTCAAGAAGAAATTCGGCGAGCCGCCTGCCGCGGGTATGTAAAGGAAAACAATGCGGTGAGTCCACCGCCTCTACGCCTTGTCCTTGCCGCCGTTCCGGCCTATAATTGTACGATGTCGAGGGATCAGTCGCAAGAGCGAGGGGCGGGCCTGCTCGTCCACCTCGGGGGTCTTGGAGACGTTTGTCTTTCCGAATCGACGATCCTCTCGGTCGAGCTTCAATTCGGCAGGCTTCGGGCAGTGGGCAACAAGCCGGTCCTCGATGTGTTCCGCGAGTACTTCACGGGTGTAGACTCGGCGGACAGGAGGAGTCAGGCCTATCTCTTTTCCGATTCGGCCCCCGGGCCGTTTTTGCAAAGGGTTATTTACATAGGCAAAGACCGGCTGGGATTCTTCAGGAAGGGGCTTGAAAGGCTTGCGGACGAGATCTTCTTCATCGACATGTACCCCGAGGGGCGCGCCGTCCCCGTGGAAGACTACCAGCTCGAGCAGATTTCCCGGTACGGAATAAAGCCGGTAAGAAAGAAGACGGAGAGAAAGACGGGAAGGCTCGTCATTCTTTACCCGGAGAGACCTTACAAGAAAAAAAAGTGGCCTGTCGCCCGGTTCTGTGAGGTCTGGGAGCATCTAAGGACGCAGGACGTGGAGGTTTTGCTCATGCGCCAGCCCGGTCTCGATCTATCCGGTCTCCCTTCCTTCTCCTTCGAGCGGCTTTCCGATATTGCGGCCTTTTTCTCCCAGGGGGGCATCTTTGTTTCCAATGACTCGGGAATGGCTCACTTCGCCGCCCGGTGCGGCCTGCTCCCGATTACCCTGTTCTTCGACGCAGATCCGGTCGTATGGCGCCCCAGAGGCGGCAAGATCATAGACTGCGCAGGCGGACCGCCTCCGGTTGAAGAGATCGCGCGCCTGATTGCAGCCGCCCTCTAAGGCCTTGTCTGCTGTTTCTTATCCCGGGGTGATTTCATCACATCGAGGAGCCTAAGGACACCTTCCGCTTCCTTGGAATTTATGCCGTACTTGGCTACGGCCTTTTCAAGGTTGACCTTTGCGGCCTGGTATCTGCCTGTCTCAAAGTAGTAGCGGCCGAGGTACTCGTACCCGCCGCCCTCGTTGCCCTGCCTCCCTAATACCATCCCCATCCTCTGGTCGATCTCGGGAAAGGTTTCAGCGTAGGGGGCCAATTCATTGAGCACGGTCCCGGCCATGGCGAGGTCGCCAAGTCCCTCGTATGCCTTAGCGAGGTAGAACCGGGCCACAGGATGGGTCTCGTTGCGCAAGACCGCAATGGCCTCCTTGAACCGGCGGCCTGCGACGTAGAACTCACCAATAAAGAGCGGCGTGTGGGGTGAATCTATTGTCTTTACCATAGCCACTGCCTTGTCCGTATCCCCTTTGAGCGAATAAACGAGGCCTGCTCCATAGACGCTGACCGGGTCTTTCGGGTCTTTCTGGTATTTTTTCAACCATATTTCCTCGTTCTGCGCGCCCAGGGGCTTGCCGATAATCTGGAGCCTCGCCACCACGAAAGGGAACAGGGACACGTCCACCCTGGTCTTCCTCGACTTTGCCATCTCCTGTATCTTGACGACCCTGTCTTCCGAGTAAGGGTGGGTGAGCAGGTATTGAGGCATCGTTTTCTCAAGCCCCGTGCTCGCAAGCCTCTTCAGGAGGTCGGCGCTGCCGGCGCCGTCGTACCCAGCATTCTGCGTCTTTTCGACGCCACCCTTGTCAGCCTCCTCCTCGGCCTCCCTGGTGTATTTCAGCGAAAGCGCCTGGCCCGCCCCCATGCTGCCCGTCATTACGGCGGCTTTCAGGGCCGGGTTGGGGACCAGCATGCCGAGAAGCATCGTCGCCAGCGACGCATAGCTTATGGGCTTTTCCTTTTCCATCGTCCTGGACACGTGGCGATTTCCTACGTGCGTGAACTCGTGGCCGAGGATCCCCGCGATCTCATCCTCCCTATCGGCCTGCTCCAGGATGCCCGTCGTCACATACACGTAGCCCCCTATCATGGCGAACGCGTCGAGGGTGGGCGTGTCTATGATGCTGAGCTTTATGGGGAAGGGCAGGTCCGAAACCGCCTCGAGCCTCCTCTTGACGATCGCCATCTCGATGCAGACGTAGGGATCGGAGTAGAGCCTCGCGGACCTTACAATTTCGAGGTACGTTTCCCTGCCGTACTTGCTCTCCTCATCCAGGGTCAACGCCCACGAGGACAGGGGGAAAAAGCAGAGGGCAAGGACGGCTATGACACGCTTGAAGCTTATCAGACCCTTCTGAATCTGGTGCGTCTCCTTTTTTTGGCCTTTCTGAGCTTCTTTTTACCTGAGGTTTTTTTCTCTTTTTTCAGGCTGCAGGAGGAGAGCCTGATCTTTTTCTGGTTCCCGAGCCCATACGTAGTCAGGACGACGCTGCTCGCCTTAACAAGCGATATCTCCCGCTGGCTTGGCACTTCCTGGTATATCTGCTGCAGGATATCGACCGCATCCGCCCACAGATTCTTGCTTCCGAGCATTGAGAGGATGTAGACCTTACCGTCCTTCTCGAAGGCGCCCACGTAGCAATGTTTCGACGCATGGGTGAACCCCGTCTTCCCTCCTATGGACGGGGCGAAGCAGAAGAGGAGGCGGTTGTGATTCATGTATTTTATGTCCTCATTGCCCCTCTTGAAGAGGAAGTACTTCATACCGATTATTTCCTGAAACCTTTTATTCTGCAAAGCATAACGAAAGATAAGGGCGAGGTCGTAGGCAGACATGTAGTGCCCAGGCTCGTAGAGGCCGGAGGCGTTCTCGAAATGGCTCTCCGTCGCGCCTATTTCACGGGCCTTTTCATTCATCATCTCGGCGAACCGCTCCTCGCTCCCCGCTACTGCAAGCGCCAGGGAGTAAGCAGCGTCGTTCGCCGACTCGACCATGGCACCCGTGATAAGATCTATCGCCCTGTAAGGCCGGCCGGGAAAAAGACTCAGCTTAGAGGCCGGAATGGAAAGCACTTTCTTCGTCGGCACGACGCTGTCTTCCTCCCCGAGGTGCTCGAGGGCGAGTATGGCGGTCATCACCTTTGTGGTGCTCGCAGGCGGAAGAGGTGTATGGTAGTTCTTTCCCGCGATTACGGCAAAAGAATCCCTCTCTACGAGCAGATAGGAATCTGCGGTAATATCCGTCGCCTCGGAAGCGAAGAGGGATAATGGGAAAACCAGAAGAAAGAAAAGAAATGCCCGCTTCACAATTTCTTTATATACCATGTTCGCGCTTTAAGCAATACCTTTCGCCAATTTTGTCATAGTTTCCTGGTTTCATCGTCGCAGGAGTATATACGGGCAGTGCCGTATTTTCAAGCAATAATTTCTAGAGCCGAATCGCCTCTATAAGCTTGTCCGGAGCGCCTTTCTCGCAGGTCGACGGCAAAACTACACGCGGAAAGAGCGGCTCCATTTGTAGGCACTTTCACTTTCCCAGCCCTTATAGTATCATTTTGATCATGAAGAAGGTCGTCATAGGAACGGCGGGCCACATCGATCACGGGAAGACGGCGCTTATAAAGGCCCTGACCGGCATCGATTGCGACAGGCTCAAGGAAGAGAAGGAGCGGGGCATCACGATAGAGCTCGGCTTTGCCTACTACCGCTTTGGAGACGACGTTCTCGTGGGCATCGTTGACGTGCCCGGCCATGAGCGCTTCGTCAGACACATGGTGGCAGGGGCCTGGGGTATCGACATGGTGCTTTTCGTAGTGGCAGCGGACGAATCGATCATGCCCCAGACCAGGGAGCACATGGACATATGCGAGCTTCTGGGCGTAGAGAAAGGTATCATTGCGATCACCAAGAAAGACCTCGTCGACCCGGAGATGGTGGATCTCGTCGTTGAAGAGGTGAAAGAGCTGGTGAAAGGCAGGTTCCTGGACGGCGCCCCCATCATCCCCGTTTCGTCGACGACAGGAGAGAACATCGATGCCCTTAGGGAAGAGATAAGACGGAGGGCGACGGAGATAAACGAAAGATCTAAAGAGGGCATCTTCAGGCTTCCGGTGGATCGGGTTTTTACGATAAAGGGCTTCGGGACCATCGTCACGGGGACCTGCATTTCCGGCAGCATATACGCCGGGGAAGAAGCGGAGATCTACCCTTCGGGGAAGAGGGCCAGGATCAGGACGGTTCAAGCCTACCACGAAGACGTCAGGGAAGCAGGGGCAGGCCAGCGGGTTGCCCTCAACCTGCAGGGCGTAGAGAAGCAGGAGATAGAGAGGGGTGCTATCATAGGGCGGCCCGATACACTGCTCCTCACGAGCCGTATCGACGCCACCCTGCGCTATCTTAAGCTCCCCTTCAAGCCCATCAAGAATAACAGCATACTCCGCTTTCACATTGCGACGGCCCAGGTGGAAGCGAGGCTCATCCTTCTTGACCGGAATGAGATAGAACCGGGGCAGGAAGCATTCGTCCAATTCTCGTTTTTCGAGCCCACCGTCGTCCTTCCCGGCGACCGTTACATCATGAGGGGCTCTTACGCAATACAGACCCTGGCGGGCGGCACGGTCCTCGATATCGCACCCGGCAGGCACAAGAGATTTTCGGGCGACCTTGGCGCCGTATATAGCCTCCTGCAGCGAGGGTCACAGCGACAAAATGCTGAGTACCACGTTGGGAAGGGCCAGTACAGGGGCATAGCCAGGGACTACCTGGCAATGCTCCTAGGTGTAGGAAGGGACGGCCTGGACGCCCTAGTGGACGATCTGGCCCGTGAAAGGAAGGTGAAGGCCGTGGGGAAAACAGTCCTTCTGGAAGAACGCTTCGAAAGCTACAAGAAGTTGTTCGAAGGGCTGCTGAGCGAATTTCACGCCAAGAACCCGCTTAAGATAGGCATTTCTAGGGAAGAGCTGAGGACGAGACTCCCTGAGACTGACCAGCAGGTCTTTCAAGCGGCGCTCGAGGAATTGGTGGGTGGCGGTGTCGCGGAGATCGAAAAGGATAGGGTTAGACTAAAGAACTCCGCGCAGGGGCCGGACCAGTCGGCCGAGAAGCTGGGAGCCGAGATCGTCAGGATTCTTGATGCGCGGGGACTCACGCCGCCCACCTGCGGCGAGATTGCGGAGGAGCTTAAGCTCCCCGAAGCCGGCGTGCGCGACCTCATGGGGAAATTGGTCTACGAGGGGAAAGTCGTGAAGGTCAAGGGCGACATGTACTTCAGCGGAGCGCGCATCGATGAACTGAAGAGGACCGTCAGGGATCATCTTAGCCTGAAAAAAGAGATGTCCCCCGTGGACTTCAAAGCTGTTTTCGGCCTATCGAGAAAGTACATGATCCCCCTCCTCGAGTATCTTGACGACATCAAGCTAACGATAAGGATGGGGGACAAGAGAGTGCTGAGGACGGGCGCCTGAGAGGACGGCGTTTGCAGACCTGTTGCCCGCCAATCAAGCTATTAAGGTCTACGCAGAATCACGGTTCGCATAGTCTGCACGGCACATAGCCTATCCGTATCGGGTCGCCCCGGTCTCTGAAGATGATCCTGTTTTTCTCGGACACCTTGCCCGCGAGCGGACACGATGGCTTATGGAACGTATAGGTGCGCTTGTTTCCGACGTAGTAGGGTGTTGTACCCTTTTTCTCCTCTTGCCAGAGGCCGGCATACCTTGCGGCCGCCTCCCTCTCGTAGCGCAAGAATAAGTCGCCGTACCTTCCTTTGGGTTGAGAGGCATCGACCCTGGCGTAGCCAAGTCTGACCATCTCCCCGTTTACGAACATATTCTTCACGTAGACATATGCGAGGAGACGCCCCTGCCCATCCCTTGCGGTCCCGTCGAAGTAGAGGCGCACCTTTTTCAGCAGCACGAGACTCTTGTTGAATCTTGCAGCCTCCCGCGAATAAAACTGGGGCCCCCCTTCGTTCTTCTTCAGATGAGGCGCATCGATCCCGATATAGCGAACTATGTCGCCGTTCTCGAGCACGATCGTATTGCCGTCGATTACCTTTGTGACGAGGAACTCCTTTTCACCTGCCCATCCTCGGGACGGAAGACAAAAGGCGAGAAGCACGATCGCGCTGACCAAAAGCCCGTACATTCCAAAGAGATTTTACACCATTTTCCGCCTGCAAATAAACAACTTCCATGGCCGTCGTCATTGAGCCTGGAGCCCCCGTCTCCGGATTCCCTTCCGCGGCAAGGGCTTTGGGGAGGGCCAGTTTACGAAAGTGATCGAAAGTTGACGGTTTCGAGCAGGCGCCAAACAGCCCCGGCCGCTTGAAAGGCCGCCGGTGTTGTGCTATCTTTTAGCCTGCGCGAAGGAGGGACGATGCCGTCGAATACCAAGATCACCGAGACAAAGAGGAAGAGAAAGAAGACCAATCTCGGCAGGAAGAGAAAGAAGGTCCAGTCGAAACAGTCCACGCCCCCTTTTCCCATACACCCGGAAAAAAAGGCCTGATGCCGCGGCTTGCACCTTTCGTGTTCGCGGCGGGAGGTCCGTCAAGGCGGGACAAGCCCCATGAAAGCGGATGAGGGGGAGAGGCGACTCCGGTACGAGATAGGGCCTATCAGACCGCCCAGCGAGGCCTATAGTCTGCTCATCCGCTTCACCAGGAACTGCCCTTGGAACAAGTGCGAATTCTGTCAGCTTTACAAGGGCAGGCGGTTTGAAAGAAGACCAGTCGCCGAGATAAAGGAAGACATCGACGCGGTTAAGGCGATACACGACAGGGTTACCGCCCTGTCGTGGAAAAGGGGAGAGGGAGGAAGGCTGTCGCCCGGCCTGCTCAAAGGGATATTCGCCGATCCCCGATATGACGATTTCTTCAGGACCGTGGCGCTTTGGATGTATTCCGGCTCTAAAAACGTCTTCATCCAGGACGCCAACTCGCTGGTCATGAAGAAGGATGATTTTGCCGAGGCCCTTACTTACCTACGGCGGGTTTTTCCTACGGTCGAGCGCGTGACCTCATACGGCCGCTCCCAGACAATCGCACAGCTTTTCACTGCCGACGATTTGAAGCGCCTCAAGCAAGCGGGCTTGACGAGGCTTCACCTCGGTTTGGAGACCGGCGCCGATGCCCTGCTACGTTATATGCGCAAAGGGGTCACAAAGGCACAACACATAGCTGCCGGACAGCTCGTCAAAGAATCGGGCATAGAGCTGTCCGAGTACGTCATTGCCGGCCTGGGCGGAAAGCGGTGGTGGCAGGAACACGCGCTTGAGACGGCAGACGCCCTCAGTGGGATCGATCCTGATTTCATCCGCATCAGGACCCTTAAGGTTACGCGAGGTATGCCGCTTTTCGAGAAGGTGGAGAGCGGCGATTTCGTATTGGAGAGCGACGAGGAGATCCTCGGAGAGCTGCGGCTCCTCATCGGCAGCCTCAACTGCACGGCCTCAACCGTGAAAAGCGACCACATCCTCAACCTGCTCGAGGAGGTGGACGGAAAATTACCCGAGGAAAAGGACCGGATCCTGTCCGTAATCGACCGCTACTTCGAGCTGAACGAAGAGGAGCGGCTGGTCTTCCGCGTGGGGCGGAGGGCCGGCGTCTACCGGGGCACGGACGGCCTCGCCGACAAGGCGACCTACGAACGCTTGAAAAAGGCGATCAGGCAGATGGAAGAGCAAGCGCCGGGGTCGGTCGAGCAGCACCTGTCTTTGCTCCTGGAACAGTATATCTGAGCCTGCCTCATGAGGGCAGAAGCCATTTACGTCTCGCGTACCGGCGATAAATGAGATAGCACTGGACGAACTGGGAAATGTTCATCGACCACCAGACCGAAGCGGCCCCGAATCCGAGTACTACGATAAAGAGATATGCCAAAGGTATCCTTACTACCCAGATGCTGAAGGCGACGCGGGCGAGGACGCTCCTCGTATCGCCGGCGCCCGAGAGCCCCCCGCCCAGGATCGCGCCGCAGGCCATGAAGGGCTCGCTGATCATGGCGATCTTGAGGTACCTGACGCTCTCCCTGACGACTATAGGGTTCTGCGAGAGGAGGGAGGCGATACGCCGCGCGTTAAGTATGACGGCTGCGACCAGGAGCGCTACCATCAAAACCCCCGTGAGGGCGGTCGCCAGGCCGCTCCGGTAAGCCTCTTCCTCTTTCTTCTCTCCCAGTAAGTTGCCCACGATTACCGCGTTGGCCATGTTAAAGGCAAAGGCGGGCAGATAGACTGCCGATTCGATGCGGAGGCCGGCTGTGAGGGCCGCAAGGATCTCGACCTTGTTTTGGGGGAGGGCGCTGAGGATCAAAAAAGGACGATGCTTCCGAGCTGCCAGAGGACCTGCAGCGCGCCCATGGGCCACCCTATGTCGATGATGCGCCTGACCGTTCTCTTCGAGTAAGTCAGGGCGCCGGTCATCACCTTTCGCACTTTGGACAGGTTGATGAGGCTGCCCGCAAACGCGCTCAAGGCGGTTGCAAGGGCAATCCCTTTGAAGCTCAGGGGGGTATAGAAGACGAAAAAAATGTTCAGGGTGATGTTGAGAGCGCAGACGACGGCCATCGTCCGCAAGGAGGTCGTGATCCTGCCGCACGATCTCAGAACCCCGTTGCAGTTCGTGAGGAGGTACTCGAAGAAAAGGCCGGCGGAGTATATGGTGACCAGGGGTATGCAGATGGGTTTGAGCTGGCTGGGGATATTGAGGAGCTTTATCAGCTCCGGGGTGAAAACGACGCCCACGAGAGCGAAGAGGACGCCGGCCGCCCCGGTTACGGCGAGGGAGGAGAAAATCGCAGCAGTCAGTTCGTCCTTGTCACCGGAAGTATATAGGCGGGAGACGACGGATACGGTGCCGACCGTTAGGGCGTTGGCGACAACGACAAAAATGAAATAGAGCTGGATTACGAATCCGTAAGCAGCCTGTACATCCCTGCCCACTCTCCCCGCGACGTAAACGTCGGTCAAGCCGATGAGGAACTCGAAGAGCATGATCAGCGTCATCGGCCAAGCGATGCGCCAGCTCCTCAGGATCAGGGCGCCAGGCCCCGCGGCCCCCGGCCGCGGGTTCCATCCGTAAGTCCCCTTACCGCTCTGCCAGTCGTCTGTGGGCCCTCTACGCGTGAAAAAGGGCAGGTGCAGGAGGGGCATTGGCCCTTCTACTTTCTCTCGCCGCCTCGATAGACGGTCTTCGCGGCATAGCGGGGCAGGAAGAAGAACTTGAGCGAGAGCCCGATGACGAGCATGGCGAAGCTGAGCACCTGCCCCATGGTGAACAGACCGAGGATATATCCCACCTGCACGTCAGGCTCCCTGAAGAATTCGCAAAATATGCGAATCAGGGCATAGCATATCAAAAAGACCGCGAAGACATCGCCTTCGCGTTTCTTTCTGTCCCGGTACAGCCACAGGATAAGGAAGAGCAGCGGGCCTTCCAGCAAGGCTTCGTAGAGTTGCGAAGGGTGCCTTCCGACGTTGTCCCCGCCGGGGAAGACCATAGCCCAGGGGACTGTCGTCGGTTTTCCGTACAGCTCTCCGTTGATGAAATTTCCTATCCTCCCGAAGAACAACCCTATGGGCGCTGTAAGGATGATGAGGTCGGCCGTCTTCGGAAAAGGAAGTCCCTTTCTTTTCATCGCCCAGTAGCCCAGGATAAATGTGCCTACGGCGCCCCCATGGAAGGACATGCCGCCGTGCCAGAGCACGAAGATTTCGAGGGGATGGGCGATGTAGAAGGGCAGATTGTAGAAGAGGATGTAGCCAAGGCGGGCGCCGGCGAGAAGCCCGAGCACCAGGTAGAAGTAGAGGTCGTCGATCTGTGCCTTCGTGACGCCCTTTCCGCTCCGCTTGATCTGATGAATCACAAGAAGATAGGACGCGCCGAAGCCCAATACATACATCATGCCGTACCAGCGGACGGCAAAGGGGCCTAATCTGAAAATCTCAGGGTGAATTTGAGGGTAGGGGATCACAGGTTATTCACCTTGAGCAGTCTCCACAAGTCCCCTGCCTCCCTGAAGACGAGACCGTTGATGCCCATTTCCCTGGCGAACTTCACGTACTCTTCAGTGTCGTCGATGTAAAGGATGTCTTCCCCCCTTACATCGAACTTCTCGAATATGGCGTCGTATATGCGCTTCTTAGGCTTCTTCGCGCCTACCTCGAAGGAGAGTATCCATTCATCCATGAGGTGGACGATGGGATAGCGTTCGATGATGTGGGTGAAATGGAGCTCGTTCGTGTTGCTGAGAAGAAACAGGGGGAAGCCCCTGGCCTTGAGGTAAACGATTATCTCGTTCACTTCGAGGTTTTCGCGGAAAATGTTGTTCCATATGTCCTTAAATTCATCAAAATCCAGGCCCAGCCGATAGCGGTCTCTCACATCGAGAAAAAACTGCAGAGACGAGGACTCACCCTCTTCGTAACCGTTGATGGAACCGCTGTAAAGATCGAAAAGATAACGGAAGATTTCGGCAGGTGAGCACGAATCCTTCATGTCGGACGCAGCGTAAAGCTTCTCGGCAATCTGAGTGTTGTCGAAGGGCAGGACAACGTTCCCGAGGTCAAACACAAAAAGCTTTATCATGGATGAAGACCTTCCTGGGATGGAGCGGGCCATACTCATCGAAGGGATCGCAGAGGTGTTGCCACCCGCATATATGGACTAGGCGGGCCGGCGTATTGAGCTTCAGGAGCTGCGCTATGGTGCCGCTCATGTGTCTGTCCCGGAGCCGCATCTCCTCGGTATAGGGGAAGGCATTTATGCCTTTCTCAAAGTAAAGCCGCGCCATCGCCCTTTGCGAGCCGATAGCGGACCGTCCCTGCGGCGAAAGAAACAAAGCCAGATTTTTCTTTGCTATGAGTTCCTCCATCCGGGAGAGGCGAAGAGAGGAGTGCTCGTCCAGGTCTATGGGAAAAAGAGGCACCCCGTGCTTTGCTGCGTAATCGCGGGGGGATGTGAACTCGAAGGGTAAGTCGATGTAAGAGAAAAGCCTTCCAAGGGCGTCATTATCGATTGCGAGCCCCTCGGCCCTCAGCTCCCCCACTGCAGCCCGCACCTTCTCTTTGAGCGCCTCGCCCTTCGATTGCCTGTAACGGAGTCCGTAGCGCGACAGCTCCACGGTGATTGCGTCGGGCGCTGCCGACTCCAGCCAGTCTGAAAGGAGCCTCTTGCCCTCACCGTCCCCGTGGATGACGCCGAGCATGAAAAATCGGCTCCCTCCCCCTGTCGTGTATGCTTTTGCCATTCGAATTGCTAGAGTAGCATGACGGAAAAGGCCTGTCAAACAAGGGGTCTTAGGGCCTGGCCATTTCGACGCCTCACTTTGTCGCGCTGCTGCTCATGACGCTTCGACCTTTGCGACTTATGTTCCCCGGCTGTGGCGTGGGCCGCGAAGGCAGAGGACGTCGCATCGGGGAAACGCCCCCATCGGACGCGAAAAGAGCCGGGCTCCTTTAAAAGGGCGCCTTGAAGAATAATATGCTTTACTTTCGTTGTCGACTTGTTGTTACAATGAGAATGGCGGACGGGCCCCGGCCGCGAAACGATCGATGGAAGGGCAGGAGGAGTGGTCTGCCCGGAATGGTCATGGGAAGCGAGAAACGGCCTCATTTTGATAACCTCACGGTTGAAGGCTGGTTTTGGGAGCTTGTTAGAAGAGATGGCCGATTCAGAAAGCGATTCGTGCAGATCGAGCAGGCTGTGCGGGCCTATACCGCCTCCCGTCTCAGCAAGGAAGAATATACCCGTTTGCTCAATAACTACCTCGCCCATCTCCGCCGCTACGGACTACGGGCGGTATCCCTTCCCGATTCGGAAGCATCGGCCTTCGGGCCTGATGCCTATCTTTTCCTGCCCTTGCCCGGAAAGGACAGAATAATCGCTGTGCCGAGGCCCGATCTGGCCTACTGCGATTTCGTAGACGGCTTTAAACCGGCTCCGATAGGGCCCGATAGGCCTGATGCGGGGTTGAACCGCTTAAGGATCAGGAAGCTCCTGGCCAAGTACGGCCTTCTCGAGAAAGAAAACATACCCTGAAGGCCCGCCTGTTAAAAAACCGCAAAGAATCGAAAAGTCATATAGCCCGGTTGGATAATTGACGGGGTAGGCCCCGTCCAAGCATGGGCGGTGTCGCCCCGGTGTGCGTTGACGGGCATAAAAATCGGGCGATGGCAGGGGGCCAAAAAGACGGGCCGGCCCTTACAGCTGCCGTGAACGGCTCATTGCTGCCGGTCCGTTTTGGAGGCGCACGGGCATGTTATTTTCTGCATTTGCCGCAAACTAGTTCGGCGATTCCTTCCTCTCCCGGCAGACCGCCGGCAACGACGGTACGGAAGATGCAGGGGTAGGAGCGGCAGACACGCGCAGGCGGTCTTGAGGCGCCCGGCAATGGCCGAAAAATCTTTGCGCGAAAAGGACAAAGCGGAGGACGGTCCGCGGGCGGCCGTTCCGCTCCGACTGTCTGATAAATGAACACTGTTGGAGTCTTTCTTTACAATTTAGCTTTACGTGGCGGACGAAAAAAAGCGCCCGGGAGGAAAAAGAGATCGTGACATGGGGGCAGAAGGAATGGAAATCACGGAAGTTCGCGTCCGTTTAACAGCTGAAGAGCACGTGATGGCATGCGAAGGTTATCGAGGCTTACAAGCAGGAGATCGAAAGGCCCGGGAAAGCGCAGGGGATGCAGCCGACGGGTAAGGCAGCTAGCCGGGGGTGCGGGAAAATCGCTGCCGCATGAGATTATTGGGAAAGCCGGCAGAAGGCGGACTGGCTTACTTGCCCTTGTAACGTTTTCCATTAAAGGGGGCTTTCCGTGAATCCGAGGATCGCCGGTCTCTCGGTTTTCTTCGTCGCCCTTATCCTGGCTTCGCCTGTTGGCCCTGGTGCGACGCAGGGTCATGAGCGCCGCGGGGCCGAGCGGCTCATTGTGAAAAACATAGGGCCGGGACAGGATATCACCAGCCACGAGTGGGGAATGGTGAGGCTCGAAGTCGGCATCGAAAAGAAAGGGGCCCCTGAGAGCGGCAAGAAGATGAAGCTCCGGCGGAGCCCTCTAAGAGTCAAAGTGGACAACAGGGAAGTGAGCTGTTACGTCGTCGGTTTCTCCACCGGGTACGAAGGTAAGAAGACATATGCTTACAGAACCGTTGCTATTCGGCTCGGCCCAAAACCGGGGCCGAGGGTCATTACGGTCCTTTACGACGGCCTCGTAAAGAACGTTCCTGTCAATTACAGCCCATCGGGGCAGCTCGATTTCACCGACCTTTACGAACATCAGGCAATTTTAGGCAAGAAGTCCGTGACGATACATTGGTTCGGCTGTTACCTCCTGAAAGAAAGCGTCAAGGTTAGCCTTAACGGTGAGACAATAGCGACGGACATGGAAGTGCCTGCCGACGCGCCCGACCTGCTGGGAGGGCGCATATCGCCCGGAGATCGGCTGGCGCCCGGCGAAAACAGGGTGAGGATAGAGGCGGTGGATACGAATGGCTCGAAAAGGCAAAAGGAATTGGTTTTTCACTACTATCCCGACAGCAGGATCCCTCTGGGTGATGAATTCGTGCTCAACCTTGGCCTGGAAGAGACCGAAAACGGGCCTTTTTTGGATGCGGTCGTTGAAGGCGGAAGCGTCCTGAAGACGGGTGAGTTCGGTCAGCGGCCGGGGCCGGAGAGGATGGGGGGACAGACGATCATCCCGGCCGGACAGACGATCCTTGCCTCGTTCAGGGCAGTAGGTACGGGAGAGAGCACCATTGCCACAATTTTGAAACAGTACGCCATGGACGAGCCGACAGAGGTGGAGAAGGCACGAGTCGCCGTCTATGCCTTTCCCACCGCTGCCGGGAGGCATGAGGCGACAAAAGTTACCGGCCTTGAGAACTACATGGCGCAAGACCTCTTCACGTGCGCCATCCCGGGGGCATGGCTAAAGATTGAAAACCCGGAAGGAGACAAAGGGGTCTACGGCGTCGCCGCCTATCGGACCTCGCCGCAGGACGCGTCTGCGGCAAGCGTGTCGGTAGAGTTTTACGGACCGGAATCGAGCACCGGGGCGCTCGGCGCTGCCTGGTATATCGAGAGCCTCCTGATAGGGGAGCAGCAAAAGAAAAGCCCCTCACTGGCAGCCTGGGCCGTCAAAGCCTATGAAGACATGCAGAAAACGTTCAGGGGCGTCTTTCAGAAGGGGCGGGCCGAAAGGACTATCCCTCCCGCAGCCAGGCTCACGGAGACGACCGTGGCCGGAAGACGAGCCAAAATCGTGGAACGGGACGTCTCTCTCGTTCGGAGGCGGGCCCTCTTGTTCACGAGCAGAACTTCTTTTATGGAGAGATTCGTAGTTGTCCCGGCCGCGGCGGGCTTCTATGTCATAGGCTTCAGCACGCCTGCTTCGGAAGCCCAGAAGAACCAGGACCTCTTCGCAGCCATAACGAAGTCCTTTAAGCCCCTCAAGTGAGGAGCCCAAATCGGAAAGCGAGGTTACTCAACCCGTGTATATACCGTATGCTTCCTCTACGGTCCTGTCCTCCACTGTAACGGCGTATATGGCATTGCACATCCTGATCGCTTCCTGAAGCGGTTTCTGATGGACATTCCTGCCCGTGGCGTTCCCCGCCGCTCCTGCCACGTGTATCTGGTCGTGGAGCTTTTGAAGGAAAAGCCTTGCATCGTCGCTCTCGCCGCCCGCGCAAACGAGCTTCGTGCGGCCTGCGGCGAGGACGGCCTCTTTCAGGGCCTCGGCCGGGTTCACGCCTTCCTTCTTGGGATAGTTCACTTTTACGAAGTCGGACCCCAGGCAAGCAGCCACGCCGGCCGCACCGGCGATTAGGTGAGGGTCCTTTTCATCCTTCACCGCTTTGCCCCGTGGATATATCCAGAGCACGGTGAGGTATCCGCGCAGGTGGGCCTCATACACCGTTTGGGCCGCCTCTAAGAGCATGGTCGATTCATATTCGCTGCCAAGGTAGATCGTGTAGCCGACACCCATTATACGAAGGCCGCTATTCTTATGGAAATCGGCGACCTCCCTGACGCCGAACCAGCGTGGGCTAATTGGATCCCGCTGAGAGGTCTTGACGATATTCGTCTTCGAGTTGAGCTTCACCAGATAAGGCACGCCGGGGTAGTCCCGGCCATACCTCGCAATAAGCCCCAATTGGGTAGCAAAAACGCCAATCCGAGCCTTGTCTGCTACGCGGAAGAGGTGCTCCGGGCTACTGTCGTCCGAAGAAATACCCTCCCCAAAAAAGTCATCGTTCAGGTGCTCCACCTTCTGATCTCCGGCATAGAGCATCAGACGCCCCGTCTCCCTCGTGATAGTCATGTAATTCTTCATAAAAGAGTCCACCGAAGCCTGCGGCACATCCGCCGGGACCTTTACCTGTGTAGGCTCGCTCGCCATGGTATCCTCCTCGCAGATTCTACAGTATCATTGTCGTCGTCATAATATACCGGTTCTACCAAAAATGCCATAAAAGAAAAATGGTGCACGTATTGCACTCTGTAAAGGTCTTTTCCCTTGAATGTTTTCTCTCCTTGGAAACAATGAAGCAGGCCGCAAGTGACGGCGCGTTGCTGGGATTGCTTGACAAAAAATGGCCCCCAGCATACTTTATTGGGTAGGTCCGGAAAGGGACCGGCCGTATAAATAACCGAACAGCGGGGTAAAGGTGACCGAGAAACGAAAGATAGGTATTCTGACAGGCGGCGGCGACGTTCCAGGTCTTAACGTCGCCATAAAGGCGGTAGTCTCGCAGGCCGAAAACCATGACATCAGCGTTATAGGTATCAGGACTGGGTGGGCAGGTCTTCTGTGCGTCAACCCCGACGACCCGGCCACAATTTCCCGGTACACCATTGGGCTTACCATGGAAAACGTTCGTACCATCGACCGGACAGGGGGCACCTTTCTCCACACTTCGCGGACGAACCCGAGCAACGTTGGCCCCGAGGACGTCCCCGAATTCGTCCGGCAAGAGGACAGGCAGCCGACCGAGAAAGGTACGGTCGACTGTACGCGCCACATCATCAGGGTGTTGGATAAACTCGGCATAGAGGCGATGATACCCATCGGGGGGGACGATACGCTCAGTTTTGCAAGCCGAATGCACAGGGAAGGGTTCCGGGTCGTGGCAATCCCGAAAACCATGGACAACGATGTCTTCGGGACCGACTTCTGCCTCGGCTTCTCCACCGCCGTCACGCGCTCGGTAGATGCCATACACGCCCTGCGCACGACGATCGGTTCCCACGAGCGCATCGGGGTGGTAGAGCTCTTCGGGAGGAACTCGGGGGAGACGTCGCTCTTTGCCGCATATCTCGCCGATGTGGACCGGGCAGTCATATCGGAGGTCCCTGTGGACATCGAGCGGCTTGCTCGACTCCTGGCGGAAGACCGCGACCGCAACCCTTCCCGTTATGCCATCCTGACCATTTCCGAGGGCGCCTATTTGAAGGGCGGTACTATCCTGGAAAGCGGCGAGGCAGACGCTTACGGGCATAAGAAGCTGGGGGGGATCGGCTCGATTGTCGCCGGTGAGATCAAGAGACGAACCGGCGTCAATATAATCTACCAGCAGCTGGCCTACATAATGCGGTCGGGCGCCCCCGATTCGCTCGACCGTATGGTCGCCGCATCTTACGGAGTTCTGGCCCTCGACCAGATAGCCCTCGGCTCGACCGGCCGCATGGTCGCGCTCCAGCAGGGAATTTATACGACCGTGCCCCTCGAGCTGGTGACCGCCGCAAAGAAACGCGTCGACGTTACGGCCCTCTACGACCCCGAGAACTACAGGCCGAAAGTGCGGAACATGCTGGGCAAGCCCATGTTTCTCTACTGATTCAGTCCCTGTGGCCCACACTGTAACCCTCGATGACATAAAGGCGGCAAGGAAGCTGGTAGGGCCTTTCACGCACAAAACGCCCCTTCTCCATTCCAGGTCCCTCTCCCAACTCAGCGGAGCAGAGGTTTACATCAAGGCCGAAAACCTGCAAAAGACAGGCTCCTTCAAGGTCAGGGGGGCTTTCAGCAAGATGGCCCGCATCGGGAAAGGCAGGGTGGTGGCGGCGTCCATGGGGAACCACGGGCAGGCGGTCGCCTTTGCGGCGCAGCAGATGGGGATGCAGGCCCTTATCGTCATGCCGAAGACCGTTTCCATAATTAAGGAAGAGGCGACGAGGGGCTATGGGGCAGAGGTGCTGCTTTGGGGGGAGACCTTCCAGGAGGCGCTCGAACACGCCCTCTCTCTTAAAGGTTATACGTTTATCCATGCTTACGACGACGAGCAGGTCATAGCGGGCCAGGGGACGATCTGCCTCGAGATCGCCGAAGAGCTAGACTCCATCGACTGTGCGCTGATACCGGTGGGCGGCGGAGGACTGATCGCAGGATGCGCCGTGGCCATGAAAGAGCTCTCCCCCCGGACCTCGGTCATAGGAGTACAGGCACTGGCGGCCCCTTCCGCGTTCCTTTCTCTGAAAGAGGGGGTGCCGACGAGTGCGGTGCCTGCCAGGACGCTGGCAGACGGTATAGCCGTCGGCCGGGTGGGTGAGGAAACCTTTCCCCTGATGAAAGAGTACGTGGACGAGATGCTGACGGTCAGGGAAGATACGATCGCTATGGCTATCCTCCTCTTTATGGAACGAATCAAATTCGTCGTGGAGGGCGCGGGCGCAGCGCCGTTGGCGGCCCTCTTGGAAAACAAGGAACGCTTCAAGGGTAGAAGAATTGTTCTGGTTGCCAGTGGAGGCAACATCGACTCGACGCTCATCGACAGGATGATCTATAAAGGTCTGCTGACGTCGGGCAGGATCGTCGTCTTCGAGGTTACGGCCGATGACGTGCCCGGCAGCCTTGCCGCGCTCTCCGCCGTCGTTGCCTCCCGCCGGGCGAACATTCTCAATGTGGTGCATGACAGGCTGCAGGCAGATCTGCCCATAGGAAAGACAAGGGTAATATTCATTGTAGAAACGCGGAAGCCCGCCCACCTGGAAGAGATTATCGGTGATATGGAAGCCCTGGGTTACGAGGTCAGAAGGAGGGGATGAAAGGTCTTACTTCTTCTCCTTATTCCGGCCCTTCATCCTGTGGGTGATCGAGGCTTTCATGGATTTCACTTCCCGGCAATAGTCGCACATGCCCTCGCTGTCGAGGAGGTCCGAGAAGACCTGCTTTCCGCACCTGGAGCAAGCCTTATGCCATGGCTTCGTCGCCTTTACCGTATTCTGCATGCCTTTTCCTGGATACCTGGTGAACCGGAACCGAATAACCTCATTCTATCCCCTCGGACGGATTTTGGTCAAGGGATTTCTTCACCTGCCCGCCAGGGCGCTTTTTGCGCCTGATCTGCTCGACTGCGGACCGCGGGGTCCTGATATACTCAAAAGTACTCCCATAGGCGGGAGTCCGGGGCCGGGCTATTTCCGGCTCCTCGGCGGCGGGGCGGGTCGCAAGTCGAGCGGGACCGGGTCAGAGAGACAGAGAAAAGGCGCGAAAAGATCCGGGCCCCCCACATCCACCCCGTGAAATGCAGATTACTATTGACAATACTGGCGCTATAGCTTATATGAAGATGTAAGGCGGTGTAGCTCAGACGGTTAGAGCATGCGGCTCATATCCGCAGTGTCCGGGGTTCAATTCCCTGCACCGCCATATTGATAGAGCACAGTTCTTGGTCTGCGCGCTAAATTCTGAGGAGGTGGGCGTAATGACGAAAGCGGAGCTGGTTGGCAGCGTTGCAACTGCTGCAGGAGTAAAGACATCCGTGGCGGAAAAGGTCCTTAAGTCCTTCATCGACAATATCGAAAGGGCGCTGAAGAAGGGTGATAAGATCACATTGACGGGCTTCGGCACCTTCCAGTGCACAAAGAGGGCCCAGAGGACAGGCAGGAACCCGAGGACCGGGAAGGAGATCAAGATTCCCGCTTGCAGCGTGCCGAAATTCAAACCCGGCAATAAACTGAAGGAGGCGCTGAAATAAAGGCCCTGAAGAGCAAAGGGGCAATCCTTGCCCCTTTGCTCATTTTATTCATAGCCGCTCTCGTCTTGCCCGACCTTTCAATAGCTGCCGAAAAGAAGGCAAAGCGACAAGTGGCGAGAGCCGCCCCGGCCGGCCCTGCGGTCGCAGCGGTAAACGACGCGAATGTTCAGGAGTCTCTGAGAAGCGCCCAGGACCAGCTCAATAAGGGAAAGATCGACGAGGCTCTGAGGATGCTTCAGGCGGTCCATAGCTACGCGGTCGACAACCTGCAGCTTATGGCCTGCGTCGGGGAGGCTTATGAGAAGGCGCGGAACAACGATCAAGCGCTCTCTCAGGACCAGAAGGAAACCCTCTACCTGAGACAGCAGCGGATGGGCGGCCTTGTTGCCGCCTATACCAAGGTAAGAGGGGAATCGGCCTACAACCTGGGCCTTGCTTACGTAAAGAAGGGCGATGCGCCGCAGGCGAGGAAATATCTCGTCGAGGCCTGCCGAACGGCGCCTTTCTCTATGGACCCTGCCTCCCTATGGATGAGGTCGAAAGACCTCTTTCTCAAGATCTCCGGTCTCGAGGGAGAATTCTAAAAGCTCGGGCTGCCCTATTGCCGCCGGAGCCGGCGCAGGGCAAGGCCGAAGGCGTATTCGTAGAGGTGAAGGCCTTTGCTCACTGCCACCATCGATCCGTCCCCAACGCCTATCTCCTGGCACATGTATTCCTTGAGGAGCTGGATGGCGGCGAGGTTTGACGGGAAACCGGCCCACAGGTCCCAGCTGCGGAAATAGAGAACAAAATGCAGCCTGTCGTCGGCGACGCGCGTATCTATAAGGCGCAGGCAAGGAGGGTCTTCGAGCAGGATGTCCTGGGGCATGCCGACTTCCATTATGGCTTGGTTCGTACCATGCGTCTTTTTGCGGTAGATGTCGATCACTTCCTTGACCGGGTTGACGCCGAAGGAGAACTCGGTCCCCCTTATAGACACTTTCGGGTTGGTCAGCCTCTCTCCGTAAGTATATACCTCATTCTCCCTCTTTCTGTCGGTCATCAGGTACTGAAGATAGTCTTCCACGTAGTCCATGCTTGTGGGCTGGGGGATAGCGAGCTCCGCCGGTATATCGGGTATCAGCGGCCTTACCCCCGGATGGGCGATATGGACCATCACCAGATCGAACTCCCGCCTCTTGACCCCCCTGAAGGACCCTCTCTCCACCTCGTACTCATGGACCCGATCGTCTTCGAAAATCCTGTATATGCACTGAAACCAGGCGTCGGGAAGGTCCCTGGCCTCTATCAGAACCGGCTCCATCATTGCCCAATCCCCCTGCCGAAAACGTTTGAAAAACTATAGCCGAAAATAGTATGATAAGGCAACTCAAATAAGGCAACTCAATTCAGGAAGTCTGGATGTTCGTAAAGCAATTGGAAGTCGGCAGTTTTGCGGTTTTTGCCTACATCGTCGGCTCGGAGGCGACGGGGGAGGCCCTCGTCATCGATCCGGCAGCCGATGGGGAACGGCTCGTGAAAGAGGCCGAGAGGAACAGGCTCCGCATAAAGTACATCGTCAATACGCACTCCCACATCGACCACGTGATGGGCAACAGGAGGATGAAGGATCTTACGGGCGCCAAAATTGTCATACACGAGGCGGAAGCGCCGTACCTTGCCCACCAGGCCGCAGACATGATGAGCATGTTCGGGGCGGAGCCATCCCCGCCCGCCGACGTGACGGTGAGAGAAAACGATTTGATAACAGTGGGAGATGTTTCCCTGAAGGTGCTCCACACACCCGGTCATTCGCCGGGGGGCATCTGTCTTTACACGGACGGTCTCGTGTTTACGGGCGACACGCTCTTCATCGGGGGCGTGGGAAGGACCGATCTGCAGGGCGGTTCCTCGCGGACCCTCGTCAACTCCATCCGCAGCAAGCTTTTCGTCCTCCCCGACGCGACCGTCGTTCTTCCAGGGCACAACTACGGCGAATATCCCAAGAGCACCATCGGAGTGGAGAAGGTAAGCAATCCTTATGTCGGTTCGGGCCGGTAGCGCAAGGCTGCTCCTTGCACTTTTTTCCATCTTCTTCCTTTTCTCTTGCGAGGCGGGACGGATAGGTCGGACCGCTGCCCCGCCGGCGCCCGTAAAGCCTGCAAAGAAAGAGCCTGTTATCGCCCTTGTCCTCGGCGGAGGGGCAGCCAAAGGGTTTGCCCACGTTGGGGTGCTCAGGGTGCTGGAACAGGAAAAAATACCAATCCACATGATCATCGGGACGAGCGTGGGGAGCCTGATAGGGGGGCTCTACGCCGCGAACCCGGACAGCTTCCAGCTCGAATGGACCGCCTTCAAAATCGATCGTCCCGACATACTCGATTTCTCCATAGCGTATTCGAAGATGGGCCCCGTTCAGGGCATGCGGCTGGAGAGCTTCGTCGAGCAGAACGTTAAGGTGAAGAGGGTGGAGGATACCAAGATACCCTTTATACCCGTTGCCACCGACCTGAATACGGGAGAGACGGTGGTGCTGGAGAAGGGCTCCCTCGCTAAGGCGATCCACGCCTCTGCGGCGATCCCCGGCATTTTCGTACCTGTGGCCTTCGGCAACAGGATGCTTGTGGACGGAGGCATCACGGACAACTGCGCCTGCGACATCGCCAAGGCCAGGGGCGCCGATATAGTGATCGCCGTCAATCTCCAGAAGGACATTAAGAATTACAAGATCGAGTCCCTCATCGACGTTATCGCCCAATCGATAGACATCATGATGCGCGAGTCGAGCAAGGGAAAGATGGAAGCCGCGGACGTGCTGATCGAGCCCGATACGAAAGGGACCTCGATCTTCGATTTCGGCCGGAAGAAGGTCTTAATGGACGAGGGCATCAGGGCGGCGAAACAGGCCATACCGCGCATCAGGGAACTCATGGCCGCCGGCCGGTAAGACCAAGACAAATCCGAAGCATCCATGTCCCATAAAAGTTTTCATTGGATGGTCCCACTCCCGGGGACTACGCTCAGTTCCGGCCTGTCCCGGGCAGCCAGAGGTAATAAAAGCCCGGTTCGAGGGGGGAGAAGATATCAGGGAGATTGATGTCCACGAGGGGCAAAGGTGTGCCGCTTCCGGCGTCAACGGCGGAATTGTAAAGGTTGTCTTCCGGGTACTTCTCGTGCCTGTATACTACGACCCTCGCGCCCTCGGGGAGCGACGCAAGCCTCTTAGCCTCCCTGAGGCCGTCCTTCACGTAGCCGACGGAATCGACGAGCCCCAACCGTAGCGCTTCATCGGCAAGGTATATCCGGGCGCTTGCGATCTTTCGCAGGTTCTCCGGCCCAACCTTGCGATGGCGCTCGACGAGATCGAGGAACCTTTTACCCATCTCATCCGTGAGACCCTGGAATATCCTCTGCTCTTCGGCAGTTGACGGGCGGAAGGGCGAGCCTATGTCCTTCTCGCTGCCCGATTTGCTTACCTCAACGGCAAGACCGAGCTTGTCCATTAGGCCCGATACCTTCGGTGTAACGAGGAGGACGCCGATGGAGCCGGTAACGGTAGTAGGATGGGCTATGATCAGGTCCGCAGGGAGCGCCATGTAATAACCCCCCGATGCGGCGACGTCCATCAAAACAGCCACTATTTTGGCCCCGGTCTTTTCCTTGAAGTCGGAGATCTCGCGGTAGAGTATGTCGCTTGCGGTGATCGAGCCGCCGGGCGAGTTGATCTCGAAGAGGACCGCCTTCACCTCATTGTCCTTCTCCGCCCGCCGCAGCCTGGAGACAACCTCCTGGACCGCGCTCGCGCGGCTGCCCGAAAAAACCTTTCTCGGCTTATCCGACAGGAACCCGGACACAGGGATTACGAGCACCTTCCCCCTCTCCTTGCCCTCGATAGCGTATTCTTTAAGGGGTTCCCCGGAAGGGACGCCGAGCTGCACTTTCATCCTGAAACAGGAGACGCAAAGGACGGCAGCCGCCAACAGAACGAAGACAAAGGGCAGGGATCGCGCTCTCACGGGATTGCTCCTTTCCGGCCGGAAGGGCCTATCAAATTCTCAACCCTTCCGGGCCTGCTGTCAAGGGAGTCTCTTTTTTTCAATTCGCAATCACGGCACAAGTTGCCGAAGAGGAGCAGGGGCATGTCCCTGAGCGCGGGCGGAGCTCGCGGCAACCGGTGCGGGGCGTAATCCCGAGCGTTCGCTGAAAGCGATGTGTAAACTTTGCTGCTGTAAAGAAATTTAACAGCAGAAAGTGC
The DNA here is from genome assembly GCA_049521495.1 of Syntrophorhabdales bacterium. Lineage (GTDB taxonomy): Bacteria > Desulfobacterota > Syntrophorhabdia > Syntrophorhabdales > WCHB1-27 > CAWEPK01. Next base: position 50,891 of record JBEKOT010000007.1, read on the forward strand.
CCGTTTACCAAGGGTTTTCCCTTTTCCGATAAGCGAGAAGAATGTTAACACCGGCAAAAGGGGCGTAAATGCCTGCTTTTTCATCAAAAGCGGCTGTTTTGTTATCGTTTTTGCCCTTGCTCTCCGAGGGGCTGGTGGCGCCTTAATGGCAGTAATATCAATTATTTGTGCGAGTGGCATCTCTATTGCAAATGAGAGTTCATTGCATACAAGACCTGAAAGGGAGGATAGACGATGGAAAAGAAAGTGCTGCTGATAGATGACGAACCCTCCCTGAGAAGAAGCGTCTCAATGGGACTCATGCAGAAGGGTTATCAGACGGAGCCATGCGAGAGCGGAATGAAGGCGCTCCAGACCCTGGAAACCTACAAGAAGAAGCAGGTGTCCCTCGACTGCGCCATAGTAGACATCAGGCTGCCGGACATTGACGGCCTGAAGCTCCTTAAGGTGATAAAGTTCAGCTACCCCCAACTCCCCGTGATTATCATCACCGGTTACGGAAGCGAGACAGTGGCCGAAGAGGCGAGGACGGCAGACGGCTATCTGGAGAAACCCTTTACCATGGAAGACCTGGCCAAGGTGCTGGAGGCGATCGAGGCGCCCGCGCCGGATGCCGCCCCGCCGCCTCCGAAGGAGAAAACGGCGACGGCCCAATCGACAAGCGCCTACGCCCTCATTCGTCTAGGCAAAGAAGCAAATCTCCTGGATATTTACCGCACCCTTTACTACCACGGTAACGTCCTTTATTGCGACGCCACGAGGGGCGACTGCGACATGGTGCTCCTCTTGCAGGCCCCAACGCTCGACGACATCAAAGAGGTGGCGGAAAAGGAGATCAAGGGAATGAAAGGCGTAGCCGAAGTCTCCCTGCTTCCCGTGGATGCGCCAATGCTTACAGACAACGTTGTCAGCATAATGGGCTCTGTGGACAGGGCGCTTGGCAGGGACAAGGGCGAGAACGTGGCCGCCTCCAACCAGGCAGCGAGAACAAGGGTTTCGTCCTACGTCATGCTTGAAGTGGAAAAGGAAAAGATGGAAGGGATCTACCCGGCCCTTTACTTCAACGACCAGGTAGTCAACTGCGACTGCACGGACGGGAGATTCAACGTCGTCCTTCTCGTAAAAGGGACGAGCTTCAGCGAAATCGAGGCCGCCGTCCGGAACAAGTTCAAGGCCATAGACGGTGTGCTAAGGATCAAGGAATACCCGATAATCACGCTCTTCGAAGCGTGATCGGATTGGCAGGAGAAGAGCGATGCTGCAAGCAGAATCGGGACAGGACAAATTGGAAAACGGGTTCTCGAGCTCCAAAGTGGCCTTCAAGGTCGAGCTCTGGAAATATCAGGGTGAGAATGGTGCGCTCATACCTTTGCTTCAGTCGGCCCAGGACGCCTACGGCTATATACCCCCGTCGGCCATCGACCACATCAGCCAGATCGTCGGCATACCGGATGCAGAGATATACGGCGTCATCACCTTCTACTCCCAGTTCCGCCTCAAGCCCATGGGGAGAAATATCATCAAGGTCTGCGACGGGACGGCGTGCCACGTGAACTCCTCGTCCGCCATCATAAAGACCATCGAGAGCGAGTTGGGTGTCGCCGGGGACGAAACGACCGACGACGGCATGTTCACCTTGCAGAAGGTGGCGTGCCTCGGCTGCTGCTCGCTGTCGCCCGTGGTCATGATAAACGATGAGACCTACGGGCGCCTTACAGCCAAGAAAATACAGCAGCTCCTCAAAGAATACAGGGAGCTAGAGCCCTGAAGGAGGGAGGAGACGCGAGACGGGCCCCGGCAACGGAATCGGCAATAAATGGAGAGGGAGCAGATGAAGACTATAAGAATCGGACTTGGAACGTGCGGCGTCTCGGCCGGTGGCGAGAAGACCTTCGAAGCGGTCAAACATGAGATAGAGCAAAAGAACATTCAGGCCCTGGTCAAAGAGACGGGCTGCAACGGCATGTGCTACAGGGAGCCCCTGCTCGAGGTGATCGACGAGGCCCGTAATTCCTATCTTTATGGCGAGGTGACGCCTGAGAAGGCCATCAGGATCCTCGACGAGCATGTGCAGAAGGGGACGCCCATCGAGGAATGGATCGTGCAGAGCGAAAGGCCTTCGGAAGACGACCTTTTCTTCAAGAAGCAGAGAAGGATCGTGCTACGGAACTGCGGGATCATAGACCCCAACTCGATAGACGAGTATATCGCAGCGGGCGGATATCAGGCCATCCAGAAAGTGTTGAACGGGTATTCGCCTGAAGAGGTTATAGAAATCATCACGGCCTCGGGCTTGCGGGGCAGAGGGGGCGGGGGCTTTCTTACCGGTGTGAAATGGCGTTTCTGCAGGCAGTCTCCCGGCCCGCTGAAATACATCATCTGCAATGCGGACGAGGGCGACCCTGGCGCCTTCATGGACCGGAGCACCCTGGAGGGGGACCCCCACTCCGTGCTGGAGGGGATGATGATCTGCGCCTACGCCATCGGTGCTCAGGAGGGTTACATTTACGTGCGCGCCGAGTACCCCAAGGCGGTCCAGAGGCTGAAGCACGCCATCCGGGAGCTTCTGGCAAGAGGCTTCCTCGGCGCCAACATCTTCGGGTCAGCCATGAATTTCTATATAAAGATAAAGGAAGGGGCAGGGGCCTTCGTGTGCGGCGAGGAGACGGCCCTTATAGCCTCCATCGAGGGCAGACGGGGGATGCCCCGCTTCAGACCCCCCTTTCCCGCCCAGAGCGGCCTGTGGGGGAGGCCCACAAATATCAACAACGTGGAAACTTATGCAAACGTACCCTGGATCATCACGAACGGGGCGGAGTCGTTTGCGTCGATGGGCACGGAAGGGAGCAAAGGCTCCAAGGTTTTTGCCCTTGCGGGCAAAGTCCGAAGGGGCGGTCTGGCAGAAGTGCCCATGGGCATCACGATAAACGAGATAGTCTACGAGATCGGCGGCGGCATAAAGGGCGACAGGAAATTCAAGGCCGTGCAGATGGGCGGTCCCTCGGGTGGATGCATCCCCGCGTCGATGGGCGACCTCCAGATAGACTATCAGCAGATCAATAAGACAGGCGCCATTATGGGCTCCGGCGGTCTGGTCGTGCTGGACGAGACGACCTGCATGGTCGAGATGGCGAAGTTTTTTCTTCGGTTCACCCAGGACGAATCCTGCGGCAAATGCACGTTCTGCCGGGTGGGTACCAAAAGGATGCTTGAGATTCTCGAACGGATCACCGACGGCAACGGCAGGGAGGGCGATGTGGCTCTTCTTGAGCACCTGGCGAACCAGATCAGGAACAACACTATCTGCGGGCTGGGCCAGACGGCGCCCAACCCTGTTCTCACCACCCTCAAGTATTTCCGGGAAGAATACGATGCCCATATCCGCCTCAAGAAATGCCCCGCCCACAGTTGCCCGGCCCTTCTGACCTATACGATAAGGGAAGAGGCGTGCAAGGGCTGCATGGCCTGCGCCAAGGCCTGCCCTGTCGAGGCCATCAGCGGAGAAAAAAAGAAACCCCATGCCATCGATCCGTCTTCCTGCATAAAGTGCGGCAAGTGTTTCGAGACATGCAGGTTCGACGCAGTGCTCAAGGACTAAATGGAGACGAGCCATGACAGAACCAATCAAGATAAAGATCAACGACAGGGAATACGAGGCCAGTCCGGGCGAAACCATACTCGATGTCGTCCGGAGGTATGGAGTAGACACAATACCGACACTCTGCCACGACCCGAAACTGCCGCCTTACGGTTCCTGCTACCTCTGCATAGTTGAGGTGGAAGGGACGGAAAAGCTCGTCCCTTCATGCTCGAGCCCGGTCGTGCCCGGCATGGCGGTGCATACGAATAACGAGAGGATCACCCAATCGAGGAAAGCGGCCCTGGAGCTGCTCCTCTCCAACCACTACGCCGACTGCCTGGGCCCGTGCACGCAAGCATGTCCGGCCGGCGTTGACGTGCAGGGCTATATAGCCCTCATGTCCATGGGCCGATACAGGGAAGCGGTAAAGCTCATCAAGGAGAAAAACCCCCTGCCGATAGTCTGCGGCCGCGTCTGCGTGCGCCCATGCGAGACAGCCTGCCGGCGGAATCTCGTCGACGATCGGGTGGGCATCGACTACCTGAAGCGCTACGCGTCGGACGTTGATATAGAAGACCCGTGGACCCCCGAGGTGCCTGCGAGGAACGGCAAGAGGGTGGCCGTCGTGGGCGGCGGGCCTGCCGGTCTCACATGCGCCTACTTCCTCACCCTCAACGGCTACGGAGCAACCATATTCGAAAGCGCCCCGAAGCTTGGGGGCATGCTGCGCTACGGCATCCCCGAGTACCGCCTTCCAAAGGCGCTCCTCGACAAGGAGATCAAGTGGATTACGGACCTGGGGATTGAAGTTCATACGGGGATGGAGCTGGGAAAGGATTTAACGCTGGAGCACTTCAAAGCAATGGGATTCGACGCGGTCTTTCTCGGCCTCGGAGCGCAGAAGGCAAAGGCTATGGGTATTGCCGGCGAAGAGACGACCGAAGGTATCATAGGCGGCGTCGATTTCCTGCGCCGGATGCAGACGGACGACCGGCCGGCCATATCGGGAACGGTCATCGTGGTGGGAGGCGGCAATACGGCCGTCGACGCAGCCCGGACTTCCTTGCGGATCGGCGCCGGCAAAGTTATCATCCTCTACCGGAGGACCGTGAGCGAGATGCCCGCCCACCCCATGGAGGTGGATGCGGCTGCAGAGGAAGGGGTCGAGATGATCTTCCTGTCGGCGCCCCTTTCCATAGTTGCTAATAATGGCCGGGTGGAAGCTCTCCGGTGCATCCGCATGGAGCTCGGCGAGACGGACGCCAGCGGCCGTCGCAGCCCCGTCCCGGTCGATGGCTCGGAGTACGACATCCCTTGCGATTTCGTGATTTCTGCGATCGGGCAGGATATCGACCTGGGAACGATCGACAAAGAGAGCGGCCTTAAAACAACCCGCCAGAAGGCCATAGTTGTCGATAACTCGACCTTCGCCACCTCGATCCCGGGCGTCTTCGCCGGCGGCGATGTCGCAACAGGGCCGGCGGTAGCGGTCGACGCGATTGCCCACGGCAGAGCCGCAGCTTTGGCTATACATCGGTATTTGCAGACCGGCAGCGCATATTACGGAGCAAAGCCGTTTCTGTCCCGAAAGGAAGCCTTCGGCGAGATGGCGCAAAGTGAATTCCTCCAGGTAAAGCGGGTCGAGAGGGAGCTGATGGCCGAGCTGCCCGTCGAGGAAAGGATCAAGAGCCAGGCGGAAGTGGAGCTGGGTTTCACGGAAGCACAGGTCGCAAATGAAACAGGCCGGTGCCTCGAGTGCGGCTGCACGGCCTATTTCGACTGCGACCTTCGTAAATACGCCACGGATTTTGGAGTCGATATCGCCAAATTCACCGGAGATACGAGAAGGTACAAGGTAGACGCAAGCCACCCCCTGATCTCACTCGACCCCAACAAGTGCATCAACTGCGGCCGCTGCGTCAGAACCTGTTCCGAGATAGTTCGGATATCGGCCCTCGGCTTCGTCAACAGGGGGTTCAAATCAGTGGTCAAGCCGTCCATGGAGAAGCCCCTCCTGGAGACTACCTGCATCTCCTGCGGCAACTGCATAGATGCCTGCCCGACGGGTGCCATCACCGAGAAGCTGCCTTTCCGCAAGCCCGGCCCCTGGACGTTTGAGGAAAAGGAATCGGTTTGCAGCTTCTGCGGTGTCGGCTGCGTCCTGAACTACCGGGTCTTCCACGACGGCCTCTTCACGGTATCGAGCGTGAATGGGGGCTCTCACAACAAGGGTTACCTCTGCACCAGGGGACGCTTCGGCTACCGGTACATGATGGAGGAGGAGCGCCTCCATAATCCCTTGATCAGGAAGCGGGGCCGGTGGGGGGAGACCACGTGGGAGGAAGCCATAAAGTACGCGGCGCAGGGGCTCAAGGCAGTAATAGCTAAGTCAGGCACGCGCTCGGTGGCAGCTTTTGGCTCGCCAAAAATGACGAACGAAGAGCTCTACCTCCTGCAGAAGTTTGTCCGGCAAGGTTTGGGGACCAACAATATAGGGAGCTTCTCGAACATCGATGGCGGGGGTGAAAAGGACGCTCTCGACGCCATGTTCGGCCTCACTGTCTCGACTGCCACTATGGACGATCTGAAGGCGGCGGACGTAATACTGGTGATAAACACCGATCCGGGCCGGGACGCTTTAGTGGCGGAGATCAAGATAAAGGCCGAGCTTAAGAGGGGTGCGAAGGTCATAACCGTCGCCTCATCGGAAATCCCCCTCGTCAAATTCTCCCATCTTTGGATAGACTCGAAGCGGGGTACGAACACCGCCCTGGTATGCGGCATCTGCCGGTATATCCTCGAAAAGGGATGGGAAAGCGCCTCTTTCATAAAGAAGAGGACCGAGGGGTTCGAGGAGTTCAGGGAATCGACGGCCCGCTTCGACGCGGGGCTGGTAGCTGAAATAACCGGGGTCAGCAGGGAGAAGCTCCAGGTTCTGCTCGACCTCGTCGGAGACCCCAAAAATAACGTGGTGGTCGTCTACAACATCGACTCGTTGTGGGAAAAATCGAAGAACGACCTCCAGGCCCTCGGGAACCTAATGATGCTCTCGGGCAGGGTCGGAAAACGGGGGAACGGTATAATTCTTTTGCGGGACTTCGCCAATGCCCAGGGTCTTTTAGATATGGGCGTGGATACGGGATACCTGCCGGGGTATGTGAAGCGCGGCGACGGGCCGGGGATCTCGGCGCTCGAAAAGCTCTGGGGCGTTACGCTGCAGGACGTTTTTGAGCCGGTCCACCTAAGGGAGGCCATGGAGGCGGACCGTATCAAGGCCCTCATGATCTTCGGCGAGGACCCGCTTTTCGCGACCTCCAACTTGAGGCTGACAAGCGGCGCGGAATTCATGGTTGTAGTTGACTCCTTCATGACGGCAACGGCAAGAGAAGCCGACGTAGTGCTGCCAGCTTCGCTGCCCATCGAGACGGAGGGTACCTTCACCGCCTGCGACAGGAGGCTTCAGAGAACGGCCAGGATACTGGCGCCGGCGGCAGGGATGGAGAACTGGCGCATACTGGATGCCCTGGCGAAAGCTATGGGCGTAAGCCTGGCCCCGAAAGGGCCGCGCGCCGTCGGGAACGAGATCAGAAAGGCCGTTCCCTTCTATAGAATGATCGCTGACGGCCCCTTCTGGGGCAAGGGTCTCTTCGAGAAAGCATTCATGACCCCCGACGGCAAGGGGCGATTCGCCCTCTTCGACCTGGACGTGACTACGTCTTCGAAGGAAAAGGTGCGGTGCCTCTTCGACGAGAACTACTTCGACCTGATGATAGGGAAGCAGATCGAAAAACGATAGTGAGCGAATAATGATTGCCGGCCGCAAAGTGCCGCTGGGGAACTAATATGTTATAGTATGCAAACTGATCGAGAGGTAGGGCGCATGGCACATCCGGACGGGGAAAGACTTGAAAAGGACTCAAAAGCAAAAGAAGGGCCGCAGGGCGGCAAAGGCGGGGCGACGTCGAGCGGACTCGAGCGAAGATACAGGGAACTCTTCGAGAAGGCGCCGACGCCTCTCCTCATTTCGCGGCTGAACGGAGACATCCTAGAGGCGAACCCCGCCTTCTATAAGCTACTCGACTATCCGGCCGACGGCTCGGCGAAGCTGAACTTCATGAGGGACAGACTTTACCAGACGCCCGAAGTGAGGACCAAGGTCTGTCAGAGGCTCCTCGAAGACGGTATGCTCGAGGATATCGAATTGAACCTCCTCGACCGGTGCGGGAACCCCGTCCCGGTTCTGGTTTCGTACGCATTCATCGACCTGGCCGGGGAACGCTGCATCGAATCGGCCTATAAAAACATAAGCTTGCGCCACGAGCTGGAAAAAAAGCTGATCGAGCAAAACGAAAACCTTGAAAAAAGCGTCCTCGAGCGGACGGTCGACCTTGAGAACCAGAAAAACCTTCTCATGAAGAAGAACCAGGAATTGAAAGCAATGACCGAAAAGCTGAAAGAGCACAAGACCAGGCTCCAGACGCTTTTCAAGGCCATCACGGACACCGTTACCGTGATCGATACGGACTTCAACATCCTAATGTGCAATCAGAAGCACATCGGCAGGGGGAAGTGCTACAAGAAGGTCTTCTTACAGGAAGAGCGCTGCCAGGAATGCCTCGCGCAAAAGGTCTTCACCGAGAGGACCTCCGTCTCCATGGAAAAGGTTGTGGACGACGAATACTACCTGCTCCAGGCTTACCCGATCTTCGACGCGGAATGCCGGATCACGGGCATCCTGGAGATATCGAGACTCATCACCAAGGAAAAAAACATGGAGCGTCAGCTCCTTCAGGCGGATAAACTGGCCTCTCTCGGGCAGCTCGTCTCCGGTATCGGCCATGAGATCAACAACCCCAATACCTTTATCCGGGGCAACCTCTTCATCGTCCAGGAGGCGATGGGAGATATCTTCCCCATCCTTGACGAACACTACGGGGCTCACTCGGACATGAAGATCGCGCGCCTTGATTACGATGTTTTCAGGAAGAACATCCCGGTCCTCATGCAGGATATGGCGGAAGGCGCGAACCGGATCAAGGGCATTGTCGACGGGCTCCGCAAATTCGGCAAGCGGGACGAGGGGTTCCTGAACGAAGCCGTCAACCTCAACCTGATCACGGAAAGCTGCCTCAGGCTGGTGGACAATCAGATCAGGCGCACTGCGGACGTCAGGGCCAGCCTCGAGGAGGAGCTGCCCGCCATCATGGGCAACTCACAGAAGCTGCAGCAGGTAATCCTGAATATCCTGATTAATGCCTCCCAAGCCATCGACAAGCCGAGAGGGACCATCAAGGTCTCCACAAAGTTCGACGGCAAAGAAGTGATCGTCAGGGTGAAGGACAACGGAAAGGGCATGGAGGAAAAGACCATAAGCCAGATTTTCGACCCCTTCTTTACGACGAAGAGGCACCAGGGCGGGACCGGCCTCGGCCTTTCCATCGCTTACGGCATCATCAAGGAACATAAGGGCAGGATAGAGGTGGTCAGCGAGGTTGGGGTGGGGACAACTTTCTGCACCTACCTTCCCGCTGCGCAGGCGGAGGCGTGATGAAATGAACCGGATATTGGTAATCGACGATGACCAGGCGGTACTCAATTATCTGAAAATTTTTCTGCTCCAGTCGGGCCAATTCGACGTTACCACCTTCAGTAACAGCACGAAGGCAGTGGCCGAGATTTGGAAGAATTCCTATGACCTCCTCATTCTAGACATGGACATGCCCGATGTGACCGGGCTCGACATACTGAAGAACATCCACGAGAACAATATCGACATCGAGACGATCGTCCTCACCGGTGTGGAGGACGTGGAGCTCGCAGTTTCGGCGGTGAAGCTGGGAGCTATGGAGTACCTGACAAAGCCCGTGGACAACGAGCGCCTTCTCAGGCTGATCAATACCGCCCTGGAGCACAGGAGGCACCAGAAGATTATCGAGGAGGGGGAGTCCGTCTCCGCCGATGACCTGGAGTTCAAGGACGCCTTCAAGGATATTGTCACGGGCAATGAAAAGATGCACAAACTCTTTTCAATGGTTGAGAAGATGGCCGTGACCGAGAACAGCATCCTCGTCTGGGGCGAGAGCGGAACCGGAAAGGAATTGATAGCCCGGGCCATCCATCGCATCAGCAAGAGAAGCAACCAGAGTTTTATCGCAGTCAACGCCGGGGCCTTCGCCAACGAGCTTTTCGCATCCGAGTTCTTCGGGCACAGCCAGGGCGCGTTCACGGGCGCAACCTCGCACAAAAGGGGCCTTGTGGAAGAGGCGGACAAGGGTACGCTCTTTCTGGACGAGATAGGCGAGTTGGCTCTACCTATACAGGTAAAGCTGCTCAGGGTGCTTCAGGAGGGCGAGTTCTTCCGCCTCGGCTCTACAAAGAACCAGAAGGTCGATGTGAGGATTATCGCCGCCACCAACAAGAACCTCCACGAAGAGATAAAGAAGGGCAATTTCAGGAAAGACCTTTTTTATCGACTCAATATGAATTCCGTCTACCTCCCGCCGCTGCGCGAGAGGAAGGGCGATGTCCCGCTTTTGGCCAACCACTTTCTGGCCGCATTCTGCAGGGGCAACGGCAAGAAGATCGAGAGGATATCGGAAGGAGCGATGAAGCTCCTAACTCATTACGACTACCCCGGGAACGTGCGGGAGATGATGAACATCATAAACAGCGCTGTTATCATCGAATCGACCGGCGAACTGCGGAAGAAGTCTTTTCCCAATTATTTTCTGGAAAACACCGTAGTAGGCGACAACAACATAGGCGACATTTCGGTAAAAAGCCTGGAAGAAGTCGAGAATGACCACATCAGGAAGATCCTCGCCTATACGGGCGGCAACAGGACTAAGGCCTCCCAGATCCTTGGCATATCTCGAATAAGTCTGCTCGCGAAGATCAGGAAGTACAAACTGGAGTAATCCTAGGCGCCCACGCCATGCGGTGATCCGTGACCAAGCCTTCGGTGCGGCTCCCGCCCGACCGGCAGTTTAGGAGCCGCAGCCCTCGCCGCACGTGCTGCCGCACGATGAGGCGCCGCAGCCGCAGGTCTCCTGATGGGCCTCCGCGAGCTCATCTGTAGTCGCGTCCCGCACGTCGAGGACCTCTACGTCGAAGCTTAGCGTCATGCCGGCAAGAGGATGGTTCCCGTCGAGGAGGACCTTATCCTCCTCGATCCTGGCTATGGTCGCCACCATTGCCCCATCGGGTGCGCGCACCCTGAGCGCCATGCCGACCGAAATCTCGGGCAACTCCCTAAACTGCTCTTTCTTGACGAGGAAAAGGAGTTCAGGCCGGCGCTCCCCGTATGCTTCTTCGGGCTTCACGGTGAAGGAGAAGGCGTCCTTCGGCGATCTTCCCTCAAGGGCATTCTCGAAACCGCTTATCATCCCCGACCCCTGGATATACGTAAGGGGCGCCCGCTCCTTCGACGATTCGAGGACTTCCCCTTCCTCGTTCGTAAGGGTATAATTGACTGTGACAGCTTTGTCTTTGGCTATTATCATGATGCTCCTCTCTTGCACCGCCTTCGCTAAGGGCGGCGTGATCTGTCTGTTGAAATAGTTTAAACGTGTTTAGGCCCCAATATCCAGTGGGGGTATTATGCGCGGCCGGGTTGATTTCGCGCTGTCTCTCAGGCGGCCTCACCTAAAAGCCGGAGCATCCCGTCGGCGCTCGATGTCGGCAAAGCGCAGGCGTTATTGGAGCAGACGTACGCAAGGGCTGCTCCACGGTCCGAGCGGTACGGCTGCACAAAAGGA
>JBEKOT010000008.1:0-37343 GCA_049521495.1 Syntrophorhabdales bacterium
CCCGGCCCTCGCCAGTGGCTTCACAAAAGGCCCCTTTTGGTTTATACTTTGACGGAGCTAAAAGATCATGGTTAGCCCCGAAAAGGAAAAAACCCTGCAGGAACGGATGACGAGCCTCGGTAAGCACGTGCCCACAGGCCTGATTGAACCGAGAGAGATTCCTTGAGGACGAAAACTTGATCGAATTTAGAAGAGGATACCGCCGCAACGGGGAGTTAGGAAATATTTAATACGCAATCCCGTCGGATCGTTTTGCTCTCACAAAAGAAAGCATTTCTGGCACAATTCATAAAACTTCAACGTGCTTGTTGCGAATATTGACCGCCAGATCCTATCCGCCTTCCCCGTGCAAGCTTCATCGGCCGCTGTTTCAAAACGCCTGCCCGATAAATTATGCGCGGGTGATTCGTTTTCCCCTGAGGCTAGCTCACTCTTGAGAGCACCGAGCATGTTGAGGAAGGTAGCGTAGTGTGTAACGTATCCCTTGACGTAAACCGGATGGGGGAGGTGATCCCACTTTATGCACAGAGCGTTCGACACCTCGTCAAAAGTCAATCCTTTCTTTTCCCGTGTTTCCCGCAGTAATTGTCCGATTCTGCAAAGGTCAAAAGCCATTTTCATTCCCTCCTCTGGCTCTCAGGCCCCACGGTCTGCTTGACACCTTCTATAAGATCCGATTCTCCATGCCGTCGAAAATTGCCCCCGCACTCTTAAGAGTTATCGGCATCCGCCGCCTTCCGGATAAGGGGTAAGTCGCCATCTTGCGCCCGCCGGTCTTCATCAAGAAAACCTTGCATCCCGCTAGTGAGAGTAGCAAAAACTGTGCCGTGCGCTTGCGCCCACCAAAGCGGACATGCCCGGTCCTGTTATCGCAACAAATCCGCCTACGGTACTATTGCGTTTTTCCGCAGCAGTATTGACTCCGGAGAAGCCTCTTAATGCGAGAATCATCTTTTATTTGCCCCTTATCGCGTTGTCAAATCAGAGACACCTTGTCAATAATATGTCTGGTTTGGCATGAAAAATTAGGCCTATTCCGGCCTATTGCCAAGGCATGGGTGGGCGCTTTTGGCTAGATTAACCCAAAAACGTATCCGCCCTCGACCATCTTTCCCTTGACAAGTGTTTTACGTTGTTCTACACTCTAGACAACCCTGAAAAAGCCAAACCATCTGTGAGGATGGGACGGAAAGCTAAGGATCTTAGTTTAGCCCATTGAGACTATTTCAACGAGACAGCCGAGCCGCCAGGGTAACCTTCGCCATGCAGGGAAAGGAGAGGCTCGCGATGCTCAACTACCCGGAAATAGGGCTAAAGTTCATTCTGATCGTCTTATGTGTTTTTGGCCTTCTCTATGCGAACAGCAGGAACGAAAGAATGTTCTCGATTGTGATGCCGGCAGCTCAAAAGGACGTCGTGGAGGAGACGCTCCTCGATCTGCAGGCGCCAAAGGAGAGGGTGCCTTCACTCAACCGATGGATTAGGTCTGCCTCCGGAGTGACACATATCGACCCCCTGCTCCTCGTCTGCCTGCTCCGCACGGAGTCGCGGTTCAGAAAAGACGCGGTGAGCGAGAAGGGGTATAAAGGGGAGGCTCAGACGAAGCGATTTTCTCAGTTCTCGTCGGTCAACATCCTCGAAGGGGCCGAGACCCTTCGAGACAAGCTCTCGTTGTCGAAGGGAGATGTGTTCGAAGCCTTGGCGCGCTACAAGGGAGGGAAGGACAAGAAGGAGGCGCAGGACCAGGCTAGAGAGGTATTGAGACTGTACCACATGCAGCTTCAAAGGAGGGGATTATGGAACCAGCGGGAGAAAACAGCGCTGTTATAGCCAGGGTAATGGAGTCCCATGAGCTGGTCGAGAGGCTGAAGACGGAGATGTTTGCAGGAGAAGAGAAACAAATGACGAAAAGGGTTGTGCACAAGCTGCTCTTCTATTTTCTCGTCACACTGATGATCGGCTGCATTATCGGCATGTTCTACATGAACTGGCAGACGGGCAACAGGTTGTCGATGGCCAAGAAGACCGGAATCCTGATGCTTAATGACGGCAGCATGTTCCAACTCACTCCAATAACGCCCAAGAACTAGCCTGCGGCGGCAGCCGCAGAGAACATTAAGTTAATAAGACTGGTCATGAGAACCCGGGGTTGCCGGCGACCGGGTGATCGATGTTCACTCCCCGTCCGACACGGGTCAATGACCGGTCCGTAGTACCGGCCAGAATGGGAGATGCTGAAGATATTTTTCGAGGCGCGTGTCGGGCGAGGTCGTCCTCGGGTAAACGGCTACTCGGGCCTTTTCCACCTCCATAGGCTCGTCCGTCGAGCATTGCCTTACTGTAATCGCGATGGTGCTCTCTCCCGACCGTACTGCCTTGAACCACGCAATAACGGCCTTTCCGGGAGGGACGATTGTCTGGCCCCCCATTCTCTCCGGTCCCGGCCGCAGGCCCAACCGTTGCGTCCTCTTGATGCTCTCCCCTTCGATGACAGCATCGTAGAAGGGTCCGTTTTTCGGCTCTTCAAGGCCCAAACTGAGCGCGAACTCATCGCCCATAGGGACCCTGTTGTCCGGATAGTACCGAAAAACCAGTTCCTTTTCACACTTGTTGCCCTTTATGTCGAGGGCCTCTATCTTCACCTTGTTTAGCCCCGGTTTCAACTTCTCTCCTGGCGATATGCGCCCGGCGATCAGCTCCGGTGCGTCCTGAGGGACCTCCATCTCCGCCGGCGCCGCCTCGCCGTTGACGCTGATCTTGACGCTCTCTTTCGATAGATAGCAGCCGAACCACTTTATCTTCACCGGGCTGCTGCCGAAGATTGCCTGGTGGTCGTACAGGTCTGCGAATTCGAGCTGTCCCGAAGGGTTGTACGTGACGGGGATGCTCTTTACGAGGCCGCCGTAAAGGACCGTAATGACCCGTGGGCCCGGTTGCGCCCCAAGCCGGACAGCGACGGTCCTGTAGGCATAAGTCTTTTTGCCGTCGTATCCCGTTTCCGAGTCAATGACGTAGCAGCCGACTTCCCTGTCGTCCACCTTGACTGTGAGAGGTCTTCGCGCGGACTTGGTCTTTCCGCCGCTGTCAGGCGCACCCCTCTTTTCCACGCCCATCTCGATCCGTACTATCCCCCACTCATGGTCCGTGATGTCCTGTCCGGGAGTTATGTTTCTTACTATGAGCTTCTCTGACCGGTAAGCGTCATGAGGCTTGGTCGCGGCCCGTGCAACGGAGGCCAAAAGGAGAGCAACGAAAAAGAGGCCCGCCGGAGCCAGAGCACCTGCGGTCCTGATGACCACGGGAAGCCCTCTTTTCGCGGAGGGGAACGGTGCAGGCATCGCGGCAACGATCTTGTCTCTTTCCTGGATCACCTTGGGGGTCCCTGATGATACCGGTAACGATTTACCATTCGTACACGCGGAATGCAACAGAAATCAGCGCGGGTCCGCGAAGACCGGGTTGCCGAGGAAAGCGGTGGAACGGCCGGGGATTACTTGCCCAGCGACCTGCTCAGGTCGTCCATGGCCCGCCCGAACTCCGACCACTGCCCTTTCTTAAGCGCCTCCTCCGCCTGCCGGAAATCCTTGCGCACCCTTCCGAGGAGGTCTTCAGAGGGGGGCCTTGCAGACGGCGCGGCGGTGGCAGCAGGGGCGGCAGCAGCCGGGGTGCCGGCGGGAAGTCCGCCGAATACGCCCTTCATCGCATCTTCAAGGGTGCGCTGCATGGCCACGCGGTTTCCGTACACCGCTATCACCCTGATAAGTTGGGGGATATTCACCTCTTCCGCGATGAGATAGACAGGCTCCACGTAGACGAAAGAGTTCTCGATAGGTATGACGAGAAGGTTGCCGCGGATTACCCTGGAGCCTCTCTGGTCCCAGAGAGAGAATTGTTGCGATATGGTCGGCTCCTGGTCTATCATTGCCTCGACCTGCATGGGGCCGTAGATGAGCCTTTCCTTTGGCAGCCTGTAGACTACGAGGCGCCCGTAGTCCGGCGTGTCGCACGTCGCGGCCATCCACGCGACCATATTCTCCCTTTTGAAGGGCGTCATGGGCAGCATGAGCAGGAACTGCAGACTTTGCTGCCCCGGCAGCCTGATGAGCGCGTAGTACGGGTCCATGGGGGAGCTCTTGCCCCCGTACTTCTGTGTGGGCAGGGCCCAGACATCTTCCCTGTTGTAGAAGACCCTCGGGTCCGTCATGTGGTAAGTGATGAGCCTGTCGCTCTGAATGCGGAATATGTCCTCGGGATACCTGACGTGGCCGGCCAGGTCTTGGGGCAGCTCGGATGCCGGCCTGAAGACCCCGGGGAATGCGCGGGCGTATGCGGCAAGGATCGGGTCCTCGCGGTCGAAAACGTAGAAGGAGACGGAGCCGTTGTATGCGTCGATGACCGCCTTGACGGAGTTGCGAATGTAGTTGAGCCTGTCGCTGTAAGGGTCTGAATAGGGGTAGCGGGAAGAGGTGGTGTAGCAGTCCTGTATCCAGAAAAGCCTGCCGCCCGACACTACGAGATAGGGGTCGGGATCGAGAGAGAGGAACGGGACGATCCGGCTCACCCTCTCACGCACCGTCCGGTAGAGCTGGAGCCTCGAGTCCGGCTTCATGTAGCTCGAGATGAGGATGTTGGAATCGACAAGGTGCCAGGAAAAAAGCAGCTTTTTCCAAAAGCTGCCTAAGGGGATGCCCCCGGTGCCCTGGTACTTTGTATAGACGTTCTTGTCCCCCTTCGGGTAATCGAACTCTTCCACGCCTGTCCTTACTATGGTATAGCCGGCCATGTTCTCCCCGTAGTAGATGGCCGGCTGGCTGATCTTCAGTAGGTCGGACTCCGGCGGAACATCTTTTACCACCATGCGCGGGAAGCCGCTTTCCGTGGTCTCCGATACGTAGCTCATGGCGAGCCCGTAGCCGTGGGTAAACTCCAGGTGCTGGTTCACCCACGTCCTGGCCTGCTGGAACACCTGCTCGCTCAACTCCCGGGCGGATACCATAACCTGCCTGTAGCCCTCCACCGGCAAGTGGTAGCGGTCCACGTCCACCTGGTAGAAACGGTAATAGAGCCTCATCTCCTGAGTCTGCCTGAAGCTCTGGAGCAAGGGCCGCCAATCCCAGAGCCGGACATTTTTCAACGTGTCGGCGTTCCGGGAGACCGCAGCAGTCGAAAGATCGTTGAGCGCAGGGAAAGGCCGTTCTTCCACCCTGTCGAGCCCGTATGCCTGTCTGGTCAAGGCTATGTTGTTTTCTAAGAAAGGCCTTTCGAGGGCAAGCTCGTTGGGCTGCACCACGTAAGACTGGGTCACGGCCGGAATGATGCCGAGGACGACGATCATGACGGCGAGGTAGGCGCCGATCCCTATAAGGGCCACCCCGATTCTCTTCAACCTCAGGTTCCAGAGGATCAGTGCGGCCAAGAGCGCAGTCGCCCCCATCATGACCCAGAGGCCGACCCGCACGACGTGGTAATCCGTGTAGCCAGCGCCGAAGACCGCCCCTCTCTTCTCATAGAGCAGCCCGAATATGCCGAGGTAGTGGCCGCTGCCCCAAGCGGCTAGAAAGAGAACGAACAGGACCGACAGATGAATGAACATCCGCGTGTTTTTTAAAGAGGCGGGAGTCAGCCTGATCTGCCTGTACACCAGATAACCGGCAAAGGTGATTGGCATGGCGAGAAAGGTGAGGCCGGACAGGCTGCCCTGGATTGCCTCGTAGACGGGAAGGCCGAAGACGTAGAAGCCGATGTCCTTGCCGAAAAGCGGGTCGACCCGGCCGAACGGACCTCCCCAGAGGTACCTGGCAAAGGTGTCCCAGGCGGAAGAGAAACCAAGGCCGAAGATGAGCGCCGGCACCGCAGCCGCGACGATGGCGATCAGGCCGGCCGGGCGGGGCCACTTCCGGAACTCGTACACGTCCGCAAGGTCCGGGGCCTGGAACTGGATGAAGCCGCCCCTTTGCCTTCCCGCTGCGATCTTTAGGTTGATCCATAGGTAGAGGAATACGAATGCGGCTGCGATCACGAAGAGAAGCAGCTTTATCCAGATGAGGCGAAAGAAGATGGGGGTGTAGCCCAGCTCTCCCATCCAGAGCCAGTCGATCAACCAGCCGGACGCCTTCGAAAGGAGGCCGAGAAGGACCAGGAAGAGGACAAACGCCCCTAATAGCTTCAACATCCTCGGGCCCGGCATATTCCCACGGCCCGATTCCTCCTCGCCCCCGTTGCCCCTTCGCCCATCGGTCACGATGCCCTCCGGTACCCCGTTGTTTCTGAAGGAAAATCCTGCTCCCAGGATCTCCTCCAGAATACTACTCTCTTATGAAGGGCTTTTCAAGCAAAGCCCGCAATTGCAAAGGCCCTCAGGCGAAAGCCGCCCTCGACCCCTATCCGAAGCGGCCGGTAATATATTCCTCCGTCTTCTCATGCCTGGGCGACGTGAAGACCTGGCCGGTCGGGCCGAACTCCAGAAGCTCGCCCAGCAGCATGAAGCCCGTGTAATCAGAGACCCGTGCCGCCTGCTGCATGTTGTGGGTAACAATGAGGATCGTATAATCCCTTTTCAGCTCGATCATCAACTCTTCGATGCGCATAGTCGCTATCGGGTCGAGGGCTGAGCAGGGCTCGTCCAGGAGGATGATCTCCGGCTCGATCGTCAGGAGCCGGGCTATACAAAGCCTTTGTTTTGTCTCGTCGGACAGCAGCAGGGCGGGTTGCTTCATCCTGTCTTTCAGGTCGTCCCACAGGCCGACCGCGTGAAGGCAGCGCTCCACGATCTCGTGGTGCTGCTTCTTCTTAATCCCGTGGACGGAGAGGCCGTAGACCATGTTCTCATAAACCGAGAAGGGGAAAGGGTTGGGCCTTTGAAAGACCATGCCCACCCTCCGTCTTAGATCGATAATGTCAATCCCTTCGATGGAGGAGTCGTTGATCATGATGGTGCCTTCGATCCTGACCCCGTCGACGAGATCGTTCATCCTGTTGAAGCAGCGAAGAAGGGTCGACTTTCCGCACCCCGAAGGGCCGATCAAGGACGTGATCGAGTTCTTGTACACCTGGAAATCGACCTGGCTCAGGGCGCGGAAAAGGCCGTAATGGAGGTTGAGATCCTTCGTGCGAAGCGCAGTTTGCATGTCTTGCGAAACGTTTTCCTTCATCCGAATTTGCCCAATACGTAATCTTCCGTAAGTCTGTTTTCCGGCTTTGTGAAGACATCGACCGTCGGGCCGAACTCGATGAGCTTCCCCATATAGAAAAAAGCGACAAAGTCCGAGGCCCTTGCGATCTGTTTCGTGTTATTCGAGACGAGGATGATCGTGTGGTCACTCTTCAACTCGGAGAGGGCCTCCTCAATTTTTGCAGTAGAGATGGGGTCCAGACCCGAGCAAGGCTCGTCGAGGAGGATGATCTCCGGCTTCAATGCGAGCGTGCGGGCGAGGCAGAGCCTTTGCTGCTGCCCGCCCGAGAGCTTGAGGGCCGATTCCGAGAGTCTGTTCTTCACTTCGTCCCAGAGGAATGCCTTCCTCAGGCTCTCCTCGACAATGGCCTGGAGGTCGGAGCGTTTCCTGATCCCCTTCAGCCTCGATCCGAAGACAACGTTCTCGAAAATGGACCGGGGCAGAGGTATAGGGGTGGCAAATACGGTACCCACCTTTTTCCTGAGCGCCACGTCGTCGGTCCCGTCCCAAAGCGTGCCGAACCCTTCGATGTGGACCTCCCCCTCGAAACGGCCGTTTTCTTCGAAGTTTATCATGCCGTTGATTACCGAGATGAAGGAGGACTTTCCGCTTGCGGAGGGCCCCATCAACCCCAGAACGCGGTTCTCGTAGACGTCGAGGTCCAAGTCCTTCAGGACATCTTTTTTTTCGAAGCTGACACATAGGTTTCTTACGCGAATCTTAGTCGTACACATCAGGAGTACCTTGCGATCATCCTGTGCATGATGTAGTAAGCCAGGATGTTGATGATGAGGATCGAGAAAACGAGTACTAGGGCTGTTGCGTAAGCCTTTTCCATAGAGATCCCCTCTCTGGCAAGGATGTAGAAATGGACGGCCATAGTCCTGCCCGAGTCCATGATGCTGGTCGGCAGCCTAAGAGAGCTGCCCATGGTGAAGATAACGGCCGCCGTCTCGCTCACCGCCCTGCCTATGCTCAACATGATGCCCGTGAGAATACCCGGGGCCGCCGAGGGCAGGATTACCCGGGTCACTGTCTCCCATTTCGTCGCCCCCAGGGAGAAGCTGACGGTCCTCAGGGTTTTCGGTACCGCCTTGATGGCTTCCTCGCTTGTCCTGATGATGGTCGGAAGCACCATGATAGCGACCGTGAGAGTGCCGGAGAGGAGCGACCAGCCCATCTTCAGCTTTATGACAAAGAATATGAAACCGAAAAGGCCGTAGATGATGGAGGGTATGCCTGCGAGCGATTCGACGCCGAAGCGGATGATGCGGGTGAAGTTCGATTCTCGTGTATATTCTGTCAGGAATATGGCCGTTCCGATGCCCAGCGGTGTAGCAAAGACGATCGAAAGGAGCCCGAGGAAGAGGGTGCCGACGATGGAAGGGAAGATGCCCCCGAGTCTGCCCATGTCTTCGGGATAGGAGAAGATGAATTCTGCTGTGAGATAGGGGAAGCCTTTGACAAAAATGATGAGGATGATCGTCACGAGGATGGCCACGGTGAACATGGCCTGCGCACGCAAGCCCGCTCGCATCGCTTTGTCGACAAACCGGGGCGGCAACCTCATCTTCCGACCCTCCTTTTGACCCAGAAGTTGGCCAGCAGGTTCAGGACCATGATGATTACGAGGAGGACCACGCCAGTAGAGAAGAGGGCCCGCCTGTGGTCGCCCGTCGCGTAAGCCAGCTCGAGGGCGATGTTGCTCGTCAGGGTCCGCAGCGGGTCTGTAAGGCTGGTCGGGATCTTGAGGGCGTTGCCGGCAACCATGATAACGGCCATCGTTTCCCCTATTGCCCTTCCCATGCCCAGTATGAAGCTTGCAAGAATGCCCGACCGCGCCGCCGGCAGTACGATCTTGTAGACCGTCTGCCATTTCGTTGCCCCCATAGCGAAGGACCCTTCGCGAAAGGCAGCGGGAACGCTCATCAGCGAATCGAAGGAGATGCTCGTTATGGTAGGCAGAACCATGATTCCGAGGACGATGGATGTGGAGAGAATCGAGAAACCCGGTCCCCCGATATAATCCCGGATGAAGGGCACGATATAGACAACGCCCAGGAACCCGTACACTACGGAAGGGATGCCGGCGAGGAGCTCGAGGGACGGCTTAAGGAATATCTTTGTTTTCTTTCCCGCATATTCGGAAAGGTAAGCGGCACAAGCCAGGGCAAGGGGAGCACCCACGACGAGGGCTCCGAAGGTGACCATAAAGGAGGAGATGACCATGGGGAATATTCCGAAGAACCCCCTGGTCGGCGCCCACTTCATGCCCAGCG
This sequence comes from Syntrophorhabdales bacterium, assembly GCA_049521495.1. Classification (GTDB taxonomy): domain Bacteria; phylum Desulfobacterota; class Syntrophorhabdia; order Syntrophorhabdales; family WCHB1-27; genus CAWEPK01. The sequence continues at coordinate 9,452 of JBEKOT010000008.1, forward strand.
CGATGTTCCTCACTCCTACTCCGTAAAAAAGGGGCAGCCCCTCGCTCAGAATAAAAACGAAGATAATGAAGAGAAAAAGGAGCGACGAGAGGGCGAACATCGCGAGCACGAGCCTGACGAGCGCGTCCTTGTTAACCAGCCTTCTATTCATTGACAGGAATGAGCCCTTCCTTTTTCAATATTCCCTGCCCGTCCTTCGAGAGCACGTACGCCATAAAGAGGCCGGCCGCTTCGCCGGGCTCCCCTCGGGTGAGGTAGAGAAACGGTCTGACAATGCGGTACCTGCCTTCTTTTATGTTGTCCGGTGTAGGCCGGATGTCCTCGATCGAGAGGGCCTTCACCTTTGCATCGACCACTCCCAGCGAGATGTAGCCGATCGCATAAGGATCCGTGGCAACGACTTCCTTGACGGAGCCATTCGAGTCCTGCACCATCGTGCCGTCGTCGATACCGGTTTTGGCCATGACAAGCTCTTCAAAGGCGCCTCTCGTGCCGGAGCCCTCTTCCCTGCTGACGGCGTCTATATTCCTGTCTATCCAGCCGAGGGATTTCCAGTTCCTGAGCTTGCCGCTGTACACGGCCCTCACCTGTTCGCTGGTGATATTCTTTATCGGGTTCCGGGGGTTGACTACGACCGCTATGCCGTCGTGGCATATGACGACCTGGTTGAGTGCCTTTTCAGCCCCTTTCAGCTCCCTTGAAGACATGCCTATATCGACCGTACCGTTCATGCAGGCCTGGATGCCGGCCGAAGAGCCCCCGCCCTGCACGTCCACTACGATCCGGGGCCGCTCGATTTTGAAGTGTTCCGCCAGCTTTTCGCTGAAAGGCATGACCGAGGTGGACCCTGCGACGGTGACCGTGCTCCTGCGGCCTTTGAAAGTGCCCTGTGCCTTGTCGTTGCAAGCGAAAAGGCAGGGCATGAGTGAAAGAAGAAGCAGGCTGCCGAACGCAATTTTCATGCTAATTCGTCGGGGTACTTGAGGTGTCTGACTATCTTTCCTTCCACGAGAAATATTACGAGCTCGGCAATGTTGACCGCGTGGTCGGCCAATCTCTCAAGGTACTTGGCGATAAAGAGAAGCCGCGTGGCCCTGGAGATCGTCTTCAGGTCCTCAGACATGTAGGTTAAAAGCTCCCGGAACACCTGCTCCGTGAGATGGTCTACCAACTCATCCTCGTTCATGACCTTCCGCGCCAACTGCGTGTCTTCCTTCACGAAGGCCTCGAGTGATTCTTTCATCATCATCTGGGTAATTTCGGCCATTTTCGGCAAGTCGATGTATGGCTTGAGCTGAGGCTCCAAATTAAGCTCCAGTACCCGTTCGCACACGTTGACCGCCATGTCCCCCATTCGCTCCAGATCGTAGTTGATCTTCACAGCCGTCGTAATGAAGCGAAGGTCTTTTGCGGCAGGCTGCCTGAGGGCGAGCAGCTTGAGACAAAACTCCTCTATCTCTACTTCCTGCCTGTTGATATCGTCGTCATCGTCGATGACGCGCCTCGCCAGGTCTGAGTCCCTGTTCCGCAAGGCGTCGATTGCGTTGCGCACGCCCTTCTCGACAAGGGACCCCTCGAGAAGGATCTTCGTCTTCAGCTCTCTGAGCTCCTCGTCGAAGAGCTTGTAGATATGCCCTTCCATCACTCGCTCCTCCCTGCGAACGATCCTATTATATGATGTTTTGCGGGACAACACAATACATGGCTGCGGTCGCCTTTCGGTCGTCCTTCTGTTTTGGGGTGTATTATGCTATAAGAGAGGGATGGACCAGTCGGAGAAAGTAAAGGTGAGATGGCTCGACATTGTGCCGACGAAGCACGATGGGTCCGACGTGTTTCTCCTCCGCGATCCCGAGGGGATCACCGAAAAATCGCTTCTGGTATCCAGAGACATGCTTTTCCTTATCTATCTTATGGACGGAACAAGGTCGATGAGGGAAATCCAGGAAGTCTGTATGAGGACCTGCGGCAGCTTGATAATGACGGACCGCATCGTCTCCGTCGTGGATGTGCTCGATGCCCATTTCCTCCTTTCGAACGATAGGTACCGGGACTGCTTGCGGGCGCTTAAAGGAGCATACGACGCCGAGCCGTTCCGGACCGCATACCTTGCCGGGAATGGGTATCCCGGCGATGAGGCCGGCCTTCGCGCGTTTATGGAAGACCTGACGCAGCGGGGGGAAGGGCCGGCGGGCCGTGACGGGGTCAAAGCGATCGTCGCGCCCCATATCGATTACGGGAGGGGCATGGAGGTGTATCGGGCCGCCTACGGATCTCTACCAAGGGAGGCAGCCACGCTCTTCGTCATTTTCGGCACCTGCCATAAGCTTGCCCCCAAGCTTTGGAACATCGGGCTGAAGGACACGGTCACCCCCCTCGGCAAGATCAAGGGTGCGAAAGAAGTGGGGAGGCTCGTGAGGGAAGACCGGACGCTCGGGGCATATGTCGACGAGTGGCCTCACCGGAAGGAGCATTCCATAGAGCTGCAGCTCCCTGTGATCCAGTTCCTTCTCGGCCGGAAAAAGTTCGAGGTCCTTTCTATTCTGACCGGCTCCCTCCATGAGTACATGGAAGACGGCAGGCACCCCGGGCAAGGGGAGGCAGCCGACTTGGCAGGGCGCCTAAAGGAGATCCTGAAGGCACATGAAGGGCCCTGCGTTTTCATAGCGGCCGCGGACCTCGCTCATATAGGCGCACAGTTCGGCGATCCGCCGCCCCTTCACTGGTCGGTGCTGCAGGATTCGCGGCAGAGGGATGAAAAGCTGCTCCGGGCGGTGGCCGCGGTCGACGGGGCCGGTTTTTTCGACTCGGTCCGGCAGGAGGGAGACAAGAGACGGATCTGCGGCCTGGCTCCGATCTATTTTCTCCTCTCTATGCTCGATTCATGTCAGGGGAAGATCGTCGGCTACGATCAGTGGTCGGACGGCGCGTCTTCAGTGAGCTTCGCGGCCGCATTATTCTACTCTATTCACCCGTGATCTGGACTACGATCTCCCTATTGCGCGGCCGGTTGTCGAACTCGGCGAGCACCACCTGCTGCCATGTGCCGAGAAGGAGCCTGCCGGCCTCGAAAGGGATGATCAGCGAGGCGCCGGTAAAGGACGCACGTATGTGACTGTAGCCGTTCGCGTCGCCCCAAGTGTCGTCGTGATAGTAATGCCTGCCCGACGGCGCGATTTGTTGATAGAACTCCTTCATGTCGGCAATGAGGCCCGGCTCGTGCTCGAAGGTAGTAACGCCCGCAGTCGAACCTATCACGAAAACGAGCACGCTTCCGGTCTGCATGCGCGACGCCTCGAGCGCTTCCGCCACGCGGCCCGTTATGTCGACGAGGTCGCCGCTGCCTTTTGTATCCAATCTGATCCGCTGGTTGATGATCTTCATGGTCCGCCTTCATCCGGCCTCGTCCCGGCCGGACCCGGATTCTGCCTCGATGAGCGGCTCTTTGAGATAGGAAAAAAAATCGGGACGACTGGACTTGAACCAGCGGCCCCAGCGTCCCGAACGCTGTGCTCTACCATGCTGAGCTACGTCCCGTGCTATTAAATTAACACCCTTCAACAAAAATTTCCATCACTTTGTGTTGGCGGAGCGGCTGCGTCTGAGGCGCATCTTTGGCGTTGCGCTGCGCCGCGTGAAGTTCCGACGTACGAAGCAGTACGCCTCCACTTCCCGCAGGCTTGCACGCCACCAAATCTGCATCCTCATACTTGCCGCTCTACGACCCCCTGATCCCCCAGTGTTCCGAGCCACAGGTTTGCCGGTTTTGTTGTCCGGGTGGTCTCACGGGCCGAGGCGATTTTTGATGGATAATGGGTGAGACAAGGGGCCGCCGACCGGAGCATAATCTTAACTATGTGAGGATCGCGCGGTCACGCAGTCGAGCGCATTAGGCGCAAAAAGCGCCTCGGCCCCGGTATGGTTGAAAAGGCAGCGGCTAATATGTACTCTATTGGGATGGGCGGGATCGTCATGGTAGCGGGGTCCAAAGAGAACTTCCTGGAAGATGTCCATTTTCTTGCGAGGAGATGGTCTGACAACCCCCGTATCGTGGCAGTGGCAGGGCCGGCAATCAGGGATGCGGTTGCTGAAAAGGCGTCGGCTCTGTTCATCGAGGAGAATCTTGTCCTCGCCTTGCTCGACCCCTCGGAAGAGGTGTTGGGTCAGGTAGGGACGGCCCTGGAGACGCTGAAAGATAGGGCAGGGGTGGTTATTTACGCGACGACCCCGAGTATCTCCCCTCCGTCGTCCCTCGATGTCACGCGGGTAAGCCTGGAGCAGGAAAAGGAAAAGCGGTTCAGGGAGCGTGTCCTGGCAGCAGTGAGGGCCGACAAGAAGAAGATGACCGACAAGGCCTTTGATCTCCTGAAGGAGCGCATAGGTGACGAGGCGCTGCTTGGAGGGGAACTGGCAAAGCTGATAAGCTATGTGGGGGACAGGGAGGTCATAGGGGTCAAGGACGTAGCGGCGGTAGTGACGGAGATGGCCGAGGAGGATTTCATCGCCCTCTCCGAGGCAATAGCGCGTAAGAACAGCAAGGAAGTAGTGGCTATCCTCGAGGCCCTTCTTTTCCAGGGCGTGGGGGAGCTTGCCATACACGGCTTCTTGACGCGCCGCATAAGGTTGCTGCTTCAAGCAAGGGACAGACAAGGCTCTCTTGCGTTCGACGCCGATTTTCGCACTTTCTCCAAGTTTTTCGGAAAGTTCAAGGAAGACCTCGACCCCGCCCCTCTGGAAAAGAGAAACTACCTGGCCTTTCAGAAGCCCTTTCATGCTTTCAACCTCACCAAGGCCAGCCGGGAATACGGCAGGGAGGACCTTCTCTCCCTCTTCGACATGCTCGCGCGCCTTGACTCCAGGATCAAGAGAGGGACAAAGCACGTCCGCATGCATCTCGAAGCCGGCCTTTTGGGAGTGTAAGTGGAGAGGCGCCCGCTCCTGCATATCATCCTGTTCCTGCTGACGGTTGCCTCCACTTACTGGGTGGGCGGCGGCCTCTACAGCCTTTCGATCATGACGATCCTCCTGTCCCACGAAATGGGACACTACCTCACGAGCAGGCGTTACGGTGTTCCCTCCTCGCTGCCCTATTTCATACCTTTTCCTTATTTCCCCTTCGGCACCTTCGGCGCGGTAATAAAAATGAGGGGCGTGATCTTCGACAAGCGGTCCCTCTTCGATATAGGCGCCAGCGGCCCCCTTTGCGGCTTCGTCCTGTCCCTGGTATGTGCGGTTATCGGGATAAAGCTGTCAACGGCGATGAAGATGGGCGCCGCCGCCCCCAATGTCATAGAGCTGGGAGACCCATTGCTCTTCAAGCTCCTAGAGCGGCTCCTGGTGCCGGGCCTTCCTCCCAATTACGAGCTAGTGCTCCATCCCGTAGGATACGCCGCGTGGGTAGGCCTTTTCGTGACGGCCTTGAATCTCCTGCCCGTCGGTCAGCTGGACGGAGGGCACGTCGTCTATGCAGTTGCAGGCGAAAAGAGCAAGTGGATTTTTAGATGCTTGATCCCGGTTCTTTTTGTCCTCGCCATCTTTTACAGCGCCGGTTGGGTGGTCCTCACGGCACTGCTTCTAGTCTTCGGCATAAACCATCCTCAGCCCCTCGACGGCGTGACCCCCCTCGACAGGAAAAGGAAGTTTCTGGCCATCTTCGTGCTCCTTATCTTCTGTCTCTCCTTTATTCCGGCCCCCTTCCCCGGTGGGAGCCTCATGGAGCTGCTGGGCAAACTGTTCGCGAAATAGGCGCTCTTCCTTTCAGCCTACCGCTTCTTAGGGACCAGGTATTTTGCAGCCATTTCCTGACCGTACTCGCGCTGCATCTTCGAGCCTATCGCCTCTATCGGCGACGATGTCATCCGCTCCCGGAAGACCACTACCTCGACGCCGGGCAGCAGGCTCTTAAGGGCATAAGCCAGGGGAATGCCGTTCTCGATGATTTCCAGGGCGTGGGAGTTCCCGACTATCACCGTCAGCCCCAGCTCTTTCGCGGTCGCTACGAGGGGATGGTCCTTCCCCACCCTGCTTATCGACATAACCAGCGTGTTTATATCAGGATACTCCTTCTTGAGTTCGCGCATCTGCTGAGGGGTGAAGCCCGTGTGGGGGAAGACATGGAGCACCGTAGCCACAGGGTCGTCGGGGGAGCCGCTGACGATGGAGGCGGCTGCCGCGATGTTCGTTTCCTGAAGCATGGGAGACTGGCGCTCCTCCGCTTCCGTCTTCAGGATAGCCCTCTCGCGGGACAGGTCGGCAAAGTCGTTGAGCCGGCTTATGATGTCTCCCGCTTTCTTCACCTCCGGCAAAGGTTTTCCGATAAAGACCACATTCCCTATTACCCCGCCATAGGCGATATAGACCTTGAAGGGCATGTGGCCGTGGATTATGCCGATGCCTGGATGGCGCCCGTGAAAGGCTTCGTGGGCCTCGAGGACCGCCAGCTTGTAAAGGCCGACGTAACCGCGCAGCGGCACGCCTCCCGAGCTTGCCGCGTCTGCAACGGGGTGGTGGACGACGATGGCGTCGACACCCGTCGCCCCGGCCAGCTCGATTGCGCTCTCAGTCAGTGTCATTCCCACGGCGAGCTTACGGACAGGCGCCTTCGGGTCGCCCACGACGAGCCCGGGCGTTTCGGTTACAGCCTTGCCCGGTATATCGGAGCTTTTTGTAACAACGAAGGGGTTGCCGGTACCGAAGGGTATATCGGCCCGCACTATGACCCTGCCACCCGTGATCACGTCGAGCGCCTGCACCACATCGGCCACCGTCGCCGCCTTAGCTTGCGCGAAGGCCGACCCTCCTGCGGAGAATGTCGCGAAGAAAGCCGACAAAAGACAAATCACCATGCCTCTCATGAAAGCCATTTCCTCCTCCTTTCCAGTTTCCAGCGCCTCTATTTTCCGCCCCTAGAGGATGACGAAGCGGCGTATGTATTCGACTATCTCCTCCGGGTCATCCATAACCTTGAATATATTGAGGTCCTCCTTGTTTATCATGTTGTTGCCGAGCATGTGGTTGCGGATGAATGAGATTATCTCGCCCCAGTACTCGCTGCCTACGAGTATGACCGGGAAGGGCCTTATTTTCTTTGTCTGGATCAGCGTGACGGCCTCGAACAGCTCGTCAAGCGTTCCGAAGCCGCCGGGAAGCACGATGTAAGCAATGGCATACTTTACGAACATCACCTTTCGCACGAAGAAGTACCTGAAGCTCAAGGGGACGTTGATGTAGGGGTTCGGCTTCTGCTCGAAGGGCAGCTCGATATTGATGCCCACCGATTTTACACCTGCCTCAAGGGCGCCCTTGTTTACGGCCTCCATAACGCCCGGTCCGCCCCCGGTGATGAGGTTGAAATTGGCCCTGCCTAAGGCCAGTGCCAGGTTGTAGGCCCTTGCATAAAGCTCCTCCCCCTCCCTTGTTCGGGCGCTGCCGAAAACCGTGACTGCTTGCTTGACCTCGGAGAGTTTTTCGAAGCCTTCAACGAACTCTGCGAGTATGTGGAAAAGGCGCCATGAGTCCGCGAGGGTCATATCGTCTATGACATACTGTTTTTCCATATCTCCTCTTTTGCCTTGAGATTTTTCCTGCCTCACATATAATATTGAAGACCTGCGCGGGAAGTCAAAGGAAACTTATCGGCGAGGCTCGGAAACCGCCGGGTCAGGCGCGGGCGGAAGGCGCCGGGGGCAATGCGGCGAGGAGAGATGATGAAGAGGGAGATATTCAGGGAATACGATATCAGGGGGATCGTAGGCGCCGACCTCACGGAAGACGTTGTACGGAACATAGGAAGGGCCGTTGCTGCGTACATGCGGGAGAGGGGCAAAACGAGGGCATCCCTGGGAAGGGACTGCAGGCTGAGCTCGGACGATTTCGGCCGCCTGGTCGCCGAAGGCATGGTGGAAGGGGGACTGTCGGTGACGGACCTGGGCGTAGTGCCTACGCCTCTTTTTTATTTCTCCCTCTTCACGATGGAAGTGGAAGGCGGCGTCATGGTGACCGGGAGCCATAATCCGCCCGACTATAACGGCTTTAAGGTGGCCTTCGGTAAGAGCACGCTTTTCGGCAGCGCGATACAGGAGATCGCGGACATCATAGAGGGCCGGCGCTTTGTCTCCGGCCGCGGCGGGCTCTTCCACTACCTTGGTATAAAGGAAGATTATTACAATTTCCTCAGGGGAAATATCTCTATCGACCGGTCGGTGAAGGCGGCGGTCGACGCAGGCAACGGCACCGGCGGGGTAATAGCCGTGCCGATCATGGAGGAAATGGGCGCCGAGGTGATCGCCCTGAACTGCGAGATGGACGGCCGTTTTCCAAGCCACTTTCCGGACCCGACCGTGGAGACGAACCTCGGCCAGCTGAGGGATACGGTGCTCGCCAGGTCGGCCGAGCTAGGCATAGCCTATGACGGGGACGCAGACAGGATAGGCGTAGTGGACAACGAGGGGGGCGTTATCCGGGGCGACTACTTGATGATCATATTCGCCAGGGAGATCGCCGAGCGGCACAAAGGCGCCACTTTTGTCTCGGAGGTGAAATGCTCCGAGAACCTCTTTGCCGATATCGCGAAACGGGGCGGAAGGCCGATCATGTGGAAAGCGGGCCACTCGCTCATCAAGCAGAAGATGAAGGAGACCGGTGCGCTATTCGGCGGCGAGATGAGCGGCCATATGTTCTTCGCAGACAGGTTTTTCGGCTTCGACGACGCGATCTACGCCTCCCTCAGGCTGCTTGAGATATTGGCAAGGGATGAAAGGCCGCTTTCCGAGTTCCTTGCGGACCTGCCGAGGACCTGGTCAACCCCGGAGATCAGGATCGACTGTCCCGAGCAGTTAAAGTTCGGCGTAGTGCGGAAGATCACCGAATATTACCGGCAGAGGTTCGAGATAGTGGACACGGACGGCGTAAGGGTTGTCCTGCCCGACGGATGGGGGCTGGTGAGGGCCTCCAACACGCAGCCGGTCCTCGTCCTCCGCTTCGAGGCAAGAAGCCCCGAGGCCCTTGAAAGGATAGAGGGGATGGTGCGGGAGGACCTCGCACGCTTCCTTTAGGGAAGGTGCGTGCGACCGGGTGGAAGGGTGCGCTGGCGGGTCTTCCTCACGCCCTTTGGGCTCCGAGCCTGGAGGCCACGGCGTCGATAAACCCCTCGGTGCTGCAAAACCCCTCCGGCCTCGGCGCCATGAGGGGTATCAGGTCCTTCGTGGCTATGCCTGACTCGATGCAGGCGATGACCGCCCTTTCCACCTTCTCTCCGAAAGCGATCACCTCTTCCGTCCCGTCAAGCTCGCCCCGCTTCTTGATGGCTCCCGTCCACGCAAAGATGGAGGCCACGGAATTCGTGCTCGTCGGGCTGCCGTCCAGGTAATCGTAATAGTGGCGTCTGACGGTGCCGTGGGCTGCCTCGAACTCGTACTTCCCGTCGGGAGAGACCAGGACCGAGGTCATCATGCCGAGGCTGCCGAACCCGGCGGCGATCATGTCGGAGAAGATGTCGCCGTCGTAGTTGCTTACGGCCCAAAGGACATTGCCCTCATGCTTCATCATCTGCGCCGCCGCGTCGTCGACGAGCAGGTAGCGGTAAGCTATCCCGGCCGCCTCGAAGTCGGCCTTGCGTCGGGCAGCCTCCTGGCCGAAGATGTCCCTGAAATAGGCATGGTACTTTTTGCTGATCGTGTCTTTCATCGAGAACCAGAGATCGACCCGCTCGCCGAGGGCGTAATTTATGCAGGACCTGGCGAAGGAACGGATCGACTTCTCGAGGTTGTGGATAGCCATAACCACGCCGCGGTCCTCGAAGTCGTGCACCGGGAGACGCTCTTGCCGGCCGGTCCGGTCCGTGTAGACGAGCTCGACCCTCCCCGGCAGGTCCACCTCCATCTCCACGCCCTGGTAAATGTCGCCGTAAGCGTGGCGTCCGATGATGATCGGTTTCTTCCAGCTGCGTACTGCAGGCTTGATGTTCCCGGCCAGGATGGGCTTGCGGAATACTGTGCCGTCGAGGATCGACCGGATCGTCCCGTTCGGCGACGGCCAGGCGCATTTTAGCCCGTATTCTGCGACCCGCTCCTCATCGGGTGTGATGGTCGCGCACTTTACGCCAACCCCGTGACGCCTGATGGCATTAGCCGCATCGACCGTCACCCGGTCGTCCGTCTCGTCACGCCTCCTGATGCCGAGGTCGTAGTATTCGAGAGGGATATCGAGAAAGGGAAGCACCAAACGGTCCTTGATCATGACCCACATGACGCGGGCCATCTCGTCGCCGTCTATCTCGACTATGGGCGTCCTTACCTTAATCCTCGGCATCGGACTTTGTTCCCGCCTCTCTTTCCAGGATCATGTAATTAAGGAGGCCGCCCGCTGCTACTACGGCCCTCTGCTTCTCGGAGAGAGGGCACACGCATGTGATCTTCTCGCCCGATCGGACGTTGAAAATCGCAAGGGTCGTGCCGCCGGCGACGGCGTCCCGGAAGTGCTCGGCCCTCAGGCGGTCGCCCGCCCTCAGGCGGTCGTAATCTCCGGGACTTTCGAACAGCATCGGGAGGATACCGAAATTGACCAGATTTGCGGCATGGATGCGCTCGAAGGATTTTGCGATGACAGCCTTGACGCCCAAATACATGGGGCACATAGCCGCATGCTCGCGGCTCGAGCCCTGCCCGTACGATTCGCCCGCAACTATCACGTTGTGCAGGCCCTTCGTTTTGTTCTCCCTACAGGCCCTGGCGAAGCCCGGTTCAACGTGCTCGAAGACGTACCGGGCATACTTCGGTATGTTCGACCGGTACTTCAGGCGCGCGCCGGCAGGCACGATATGGTCGGTCGTGATCCGGTCGCCGACCTTGATGGCTACGATGCCGTCGAGGTCCGGGGCCATTCTGTCGTTCCTCGGCGGCTCGCCTATGTTCGGTCCCCTGACTATCGGAGTTTGCGCCATTTCAGGCGTGGGGAAGGTGAACATGCTGTCGTCGGTGAGGTACGCGTCGGGCTCGCCGATCTTCGGGTAGTCCATGCCGAATTCGCGCGGGTCGATCAGGCGCCCGGTCACGGCGGCGACGGCAGCAGCCTCCGGGCTGACGAGGTAGACCTTCGCGTCTTTCGTTCCCGAGCGCCCTTCGAAATTGCGGTTCGACGTGCGGACCGACAGACCGCCGCTGCGCGGGGAAAAATGGTTCCCGACGCAGAAGCCGCAAGCCGACTCCATCACACGCCCCCCGGCCGCTATCAGGTCTGCGAGCGCCCCGTTTTGCAAGAGCATCTGGAGCACCTGCCTGGAACCGGGCGCAATGCCCAGACTGACGCGTGGGTGGACCTTCCGCCCTTTCAGGACGTGCGCAGCAGCCATGAGGTCATGGTACGAGGAATTGGTGCAGGAGCCGATGCAGACCTGGTCCACCGGGAGGGGTCCTGCCTCGGAGAGCTTAGCCACGTTGCCGGGACTGTGGGGCAGGCTTACGAGGGGTTCCAGGCTGGAAAGGTCGATATCGATGACGCGGTCGTACTTTGCATCCGTGTCCGGAAGATAGGGCTGCCAGTCCGCCTCGCGGCCCTGGGCCTTCAGAAAAGATCGGCATACTTCGTCCGAAGGAAAGATGGACGTGGTTACCCCTGTTTCTGCGCCCATGTTAGCGATTGTTGCGCGCTGCGGGACGGATAGACCGGCTACGCCGTCGCCTCCGTATTCGAGGACCACGCCGACGTTGCCCGTCGTGGTGAGGATGGAAAGCACCTTGAGGACGATGTCCTTCGCTGTCACCCAGTCCGAGAGTGTCCCCGAAAGTCGCACGAGGTAGACCCTGGGGCAGATCAGATAGAAAAGGCTGCCTCCCATGGCCAGCGCCACGTCGAGACCTCCCGCCCCTATGGCGATCTGCCCGACCCCGCCGCCCGTAGTCGTATGGCTGTCTGCGCCGAGGAGCGTGCTCCCGGGCTTGCCGAAGCGCTCGAGATGGACCTGATGGCAGATGCCGTTGCCGGCCCTGGAATAGACAACGCCGAACCTGGCGCAGGCGCTTTCCAGGTAATTATGGTCGTCGCTATTCTCAAAGCCGACCTGAAGCGTGTTGTGGTCAACATAGTTGACGGACAGCGCGGTCTTGACCCGGTCGATGCCCAGGGTCTCGAACTGGAGGAACGCCATTGTGCCGGTCGCGTCCTGGGTGAGCGTCTGGTCGATGCTGATGCCGATCGTCTCCCCCGGGATGTAAGCGCCTTCCCTGAGGTGCGCCCGGAGTACCTTTTCGACGATGTTTCTCCCCATGACCTTTCCTGCCCTTTCCGCGGGAATCTTTTTCCCCGCCCTATTGTACCTTACGATATTTGCCGGGTAGAAACAAGGGGTGGGGGAGCGTATATTTGCTTGAAGTCGAAGGGCGGGGATGGTTATCATTAAAGGACGGACAGGGCGGGCAGAGAAGAAGGCGTAAAGCGATGAAGAGCCTGAAGAGGATGCTCGATCCGAAGCAGATCGCGCTCGTCGGCGCCACGGAAAGAAGGGGCACCATAGGAAGGGCCCTCTTCAAGAACCTCATCCGTTCCGGCAGGCAGCGAATATTTCCAGTAAACCCTCGAAGGAAAACCCTTTTCGGCTCTCCCTGCTACCCATCGGCCGATGCCCTGCCCTCCGGGATAGACCTTGCGGTGATCGCCGTCCGGGCGGCCCTTGTGCCGGAAGCGCTCGAGAGGTGCGGGCGGGCCGGGGCTGCAGGGGCGCTCATCATCTCTGCCGGTTTTACGCCGAACGGTGTGGAGTTGGAAGAGCTACGCCGGATCGCGGACGGATACGGCATGAGGATAATCGGGCCCGCCTCCTTCGGCATCATAAGACCCCCCACGGGGCTGCACGCGAGTTTTCTCAGCGCAAGGCCACAGCCCGGTAACATAGCCTTCATCGCCCAGAGCGGCCAGCTGGGGAGCGCCATGCTGAAATGGGGACCGGAGGCGCACGTAGGTTTCAGCATATTCGTATCCCTCGGCTCCATGATCGACGTCGACTTCGGCGATCTCCTCGATTTCCTCGGCGACGATTACGGGACGAGGAGCGTCTTGCTGAACATGGAGCGCGTCGTAGACGCCAGGAAATTCCTGAGCGCGGCCCGAGGCTTCTCCCGCAGCAAACCGATCATCGTCATCAAACCCGGCCGGCACGCTTCTCCGGAAGGGACCGGAGCAGGTTCCGACGGCGCTGAGGGCGCCGGCGATCTTGTCTACGATGCCGCCTTCAAGCGTGTCGGGGTGGTGAGGGTGGCGGAGGCGAAGGACCTCTTCGACGCGGCGCTGGTCCTCGATTCTCCCTATCTACCCGCAGGCCCGCGACTCGGCGTGGTGGGTAACGCAGACACCATAGCAGCTATGGCGACGGACGCGCTCATCGAGCTGGACGGGCGGGTTGCGGAGCTCTCGCCTGCTACGGCGGCCGAGCTGCTGCGCATCTTGCCCCACGGCTCGACAGGAAAGAACCCTGTCGATCTCGGTGACGACGCCGACATCGACAGGTACGTGAAGGGCATGGACGCCTGTCTCGAGGACCCGGGCGTCGATGGTCTCCTCGTAATCTGCGCTGCCCTTGCGAAGGCCGTCCCCGGCGGTCTCGCGACAGCGGTCGCGAGCGCTGCCAAAAAGAAAAGAAAACCGCTTATCGTCGCCTGGATGGGCGGCTCGGAAATGAGGCGGGGGATGAGGCTCCTTCGCGACAACAAGGTGCCTGTCTATACGACGCCGGAAGAGGCCGTCAGGGCCTATATGGACATGTTCCGGTACAAGAGGAGCCTCGACCTGCTGTATGAGACTCCTGCAGAACTCCCGACCGGCCGGGTGCCCATCCGCCGCCTCAAGGTGATAGCGCAAAAGGCCGTCAAGGAAGGAAGGCCGGAATTGACGCCTGACGAGTGCGCCGATTTCCTCAGAGGTTACGGCTTCCCGCCGACCGCGACAGAAAGGGCCGGCATGGGCCGTCCGGTGGGTCCTGTCCGGTGGGACCTCTACCTGACCATGACGCGGGACAGGGAATTCGGATCGGTCATACGCTTCGGCCTGGGAGGCATAACCCGCCATATCTGGAACGATTGCGGGGTGGGACTTCCTCCCCTTAACCAGACGCTTGCCAGGAGGCTCATCGAAGAGTCGCTGGCCCGCACGGTTCTTTCGACGTCCCATCTTGCCCGCCTGGAGGAAATGCTGGTCGAGTTCTCCAACATGGTAGTCGACTTTCCGGAGATAACGGCAATCTTCATCGATCCCCTCGTTGTGCGGGACGAAGGGATATATGCATCCGACACCCGGATAATCCTCGCACCCGCACGGGCCGATAGGGGCGGCCCTTACCCGCACCTCGTCATCACGCCCTATCCGACGCGCTACGGCAGCCAGTGGAGGCTGCCGGACGGCACCGAGGTGGTCCTGCGCCCCATACGGCCGGAAGACGAGCCGCTGCAGCACGATCTCTTCTACACGCTGTCAGAAGAGACGGTGAGGGAGCGCTTCTTCAGCCCCATGAAGGAGATGACCCACGAGATGCTCGCCAGGTTCTGCAACATCGACTATGACAGGGAAATCGCCATCGTGGCCGAGGTCCGGGATCGCGAGAAAAAGCGCATCGCCGGTATCTCCAGGCTGATAATGGAATCAGGGGCGAAAGCGGAGTTCGCCGTCCTCGTGCACGACGATTATCAGGGGATGGGCCTTGGAAGGAAACTGGTCGATGTGCTGATCGGCATTGCATGGAAGAAGGGGCTCGACGAGGTCTACGGAATCACGCTCACCGAAAACGAGCGGCTCCAGAAGCTCGTGAAGAGCATGGGTTTCACCGCCAGCCTGCAGCCCGACGGCATTACAAAGGTAACACTCAAGCTCGCCCGCCCATAGACCGGCCGAGCCGGCCTTATGCGGTTGCTCCCGGAAGCACCTCCGGACGATGGGGTCAGCCGGGCTGACCCCGCTGCTTGCTTTTTGCCTTCTGCCCGAGCCTTTCAGAGAGACGGTGTTGACGAAAGTGAACGATAGTTGACGGTTTTCTACCCCCCGCGCGAAGCCAGCCCTCCCGTCGTTCCGTCTCTTTTTCCTGTGCCGTGAGCGCAAGACGGCTCAGAGCCCGTTCCTGTTCTGGCCGGCGAGACGCTGCTGCAGGCCCTGGTTCAGATAAACGACATTGAAAAAGCTGCTGCATAGGTTTCCGCCGCACCGTTCCGATGTCGCGCTGTAGCTCAAGGCTATCTGGACGACATCCGAGGAACCGGGGGCCTGAAGCCCGTCCCATACACTGTACGAGCCTCTGTAAGGTGGGCTCATGCTCCCCCCATTCGTGGGCGGCCCATACTTGGACTGGATGATCGATAAGAATCGGTTGTATGCAGGCCATTCAGCATTACCGTCGTCATTGTAAGAAAAGCTGAAAGCGGCGCGAAAAAAAGTGTCGTTGAGAAACCAAAACTGCGCATGACCGGTCACTCCTGTTATTGCACCTTGATACGAGAACCCGATGCTGCCATCATTGTAGCTTTTGCCGGCTACCTGTCCCTCCGGCCTGAACCCTTGTTGGGTCATCGCCTGATCTACCTGGGATCTCGTTGCACCCCAGGGCACGTTGGCAAAACCGTCCGGTCCCGCAGTATGTCCGGAAAAAGGAAAACCGACCAGGAGAAGGCAAAATAGAGTCGAAAGAATGAAGGTTTCTCGTTTCATACTACCCCTGCAAGCCAAAAGTTCCTCATCGTTTGTCCCTCCCGGCAGGTTGTCTTGTGTATCCGCTTCCCCATGCTACCGGGAACGGTAGGGACTAAACAAGAGATTTTTTGCCCTTGCCGCTCAGAGCCGGGGCGACCGGAGGAGGCGGATCTCCGTGCCCCATACAAGGATTATTGATCTTGCACGGAGGTCTGTCGGTCTAGGCGGGTGGGCCGGCCCAATTTAGTATTATTGAAATCATTGCCGGAAGATGCTATTATTTTATGTTCAAAAGTGGGTTTTGCCCGCTTTTTTAATTTAGGGACATGGATGGTACCCCGCAGGAGATCATCGAGAGGGTAACCCGCGCCGTAGAGCCGATCCTTCGGGAATCAGCGATCGAGCTTGTTGATTTGGAATTCCAGCCGTCGGGAAAGCGGTGGCTCCTGAGGATCTTTATAGACAGGGAAGGCGGGATTACGATAGGGGACTGCGAGTGGGTCAGCAGAGAGCTTGACCGGCTGTTCGATGTAGAAGACATGATCGACCATCCTTACGTCCTTGAGGTCTCCTCACCCGGCTTGACGAGGCCGCTCAAAAAGAGGGCGGATTTCGAACGATACAAGGGGAGGACGTGCCGGATTGTCGTGAACCCGGCAATCGGCGGGGAAAATGAGTTCACCGGAGTAATCGCCGAGGTGGGAGAAGAGGTCGTGGAAGTGCGGGAAGAGAAGGAGGCGTATTTGATCCCGTTCAGCGCTATAAAAAAAGCACGCCTCGAATTTGAGCTATAAGGGGAGCGCCATGTATTTTGACTTGAACTACGTTATCGAACAGGTGGGAAAAGAAAAGGGAATTCCCAAGGAAATCATAGTGGAGACGCTCGAGGAAGCGGTCCTTTCTGCATCGAAGAAGAAGTTTGGAAATCACCTCGATCTGGAAGCCAAATACAATCCGGAGGTCGGAGAGATAGAGATCTTCCGATTCAAGACGGTAGTGGAGGACGTTGAAGACGAGGACATGGAGATAGCGGTCGAGGACGCGAAAGAGCAGGACCCCGAATGCATAATAGGCGACAGCATCGGCATAAAGATGGATACGTCGACGCTCGGCCGGATCGCCGCCCAGACGGCCAAACAGGTCATAATGCAAAAGGTGCGGAACGCGGAGAGCGACGTTATCTATAACGACTACAAGGACAGAAAGAGTGAGATCGTTACGGGCGTGATCCAGAGGGTGGAAAAAAGCCATTATGTTGTAAACCTTGGGAAGACGGAGGCCATCCTTCCCTTTAAGGAGGCAATACCGAGCGAGGTCTTCAGGCGGAGAGACAGGGTGAAGGGATACATCCTCGAGGTGGAGAAAACGCAGAGAGGCTGCACTATCCTCCTGTCGAGGACCCATCCGGGGTTCCTGGTGAGGCTTTTCGAGGTCGAGGTGCCGGAGATGCAGCAGGGCATCATCAAAGTCGTAGGCGCAGCAAGGGAGCCTGGGGAAAGGGCGAAGATCGCCGTCTACAGCCAGGACCCGAGCATCGACCCCATCGGGGCTTGCGTGGGCGTGAAGGGATCCAGGGTCCAGGCCGTAGTGCAGGAATTGAAGGGTGAAAAGATCGATATCATACCGTGGAGCAAAGAGGCGGCCAAATTTGTGTGCAACGCCCTTGCGCCCGCCAGGGTTTCAAAGGTGTACATCAATGATGACGAGCACTCGATGGAGATCATCGTCCACGACGACCAGCTTTCTCTTGCCATCGGGAAGAAAGGCCAAAACGTGAGACTCGCTTCCCGCCTCACGGGATGGAAAACTGATATAAAGAGCGAATCCGAGGTTGAGAAAACATCACGCAAGGTCATCGATGAGCTTATGGCCCGGCTGCAGATCAATGAGATACTGGCCCGCATACTCTTCGACGAATATCTGAGAGAGATGAGTGATATTATCCGGCTCACACCGGAAGAATTAAATAAGATCACGAGCATTTCGGTAGAAGATTGCGCAAGGATCGTCGAGCATGCGAAGAAGGCCATGGCCGAAATGGAGGCCGAAAAGGCGAAAGAGGCGGAAGCCCAGCAGGAGGGAGCAGAAAAAGCGGCGCCCGAGGACCGGGCGGTCGAAGAAACAGGGTAAGCGATAGGGCGATGGACCGGAAGCCGCATCGGGGCAGCGAGCGCGGTGCGGTGGCGAAATAAGGGAGGTCTGGAGAATGGCGAAGATCAAGATAACGACCCTGACGGACAAGATCAAGGATGAAGAGATCTTGTCCAAGCTGAAAAGCATAGGGGTGAAGATAAAAGACAAGGAAAAAGAGAAGGACGATCAAGCCCTATCGGAGACGAAGAAATCGACGGCCTCAGGGGAGACCGTCATAGAAAAAAGGATAGCCGCCACCATCATCAGGAGAAGGGTTCAAGCCCCGCCGGCACCGGAGGTTAAAGAGGCTGCAAAAGAGGCTGAGGCCCCGCAGGAGCCTGTGACTTTAAGGAAGGAAAGACCGGCTCGTAGAGCCGCCGAAGAGCGGCGCGCTGCGGCCGAAGAGCCCGTGATCGAGCTGGTGAAGACGGAAAAGGTTGAGAAAAAGGCCGGCCGGCCGCAAATCGAGATGATCGAGCGGGTAGATGAAGCCCGCAAGGCGGAGGAGGCAGAAGGTGCGCCGGCGGCGGCCGCGGCGGTGGAAAAAGAGGCGGCCAAGGCTGTCGAAGAGGCCGGCGACGGCATAGGCGAAGAGAAAAAGCAGGAGATCACGAGGGCCCTCGAAGAGGTGTACAAGCAGGACCTCGACAAGGAATTTGCGCTGGTCGAGGATGAGGAGACCGAAGAGGAGCGTAAGAAGAAGAAGGCGGAGCGGCTGCTCAAGAAGATAGAGGAAGAAGAGATTGAAGAAGCGAAGCTGAAGGGCAAGGGGGTATCGAAGCGGAAAGTCATCATAAAGGAAGAGGACCTTTACGCCTTCCGCAGGCAGAAGGGCAAGATGCTGCCTTTCAGAAAGGGCAGGGGTGAGAGAAGGGAAGACAGGGCCGAGGAGGAGAGGAAGGCCGAGGCAAGGCCTGCGCGCAAGGCCATAAAGATCGCGGACCAGGTGCAGGTCGGCGAACTCGCGAAGAAGCTCTCCCTCAAGGCCTCTGAAGTGATCACGAAGCTTCTCCGTCTCGGCATCATCAGCACCGTCAACCAGACGATAGACTATGACACGGCCTACCTGGTCGCTTCCGAAGCCGGCTTCGACGTGGAGCGGATCATGTCCGTCGAGGAAGAATTCATGACGAGGGAAGGCGAGCAAAGAGCGGAAACCGCCGAGAACCTCAAACCCAGACCGCCCGTCGTGACGATTATGGGCCACGTCGATCATGGTAAGACGCTCCTTCTCGACACGGTAAGGAATACGAACGTTGCCGAGCGGGAAGCAGGCGGCATCACTCAGCACATAGGCGCGTACGTCGCCAAGGTGGATAAGAAGGAGATCACCTTTGTCGATACGCCTGGCCACGAAGCCTTCACCGCTATGAGGGCAAGGGGCGCCCTGGTAACGGACATAGTAGTCCTTGTAGTGGCAGCGGACGACGGGGTGATGCCCCAGACAAGGGAGGCCATAGACCACGCGAAGGCAGCCCGGGTGCCCCTCATCGTCGCCATCAACAAGATCGACAAGGCGAACGCAAACACCGACAGGGTAATGAAAGAGCTGACCGAGCTCGGCCTTCAGCCTGAAGAATGGGGCGGAACGACCCTTGCTGCAAAGATATCGGCGAAGAAGAAAGTCGGGATACAGGAGCTCCTCGAGCTGATCCTCCTCCAGGCGGAGCTGTTGGAGCTGAAAGCAAATCCTGATAAGGCGGCGAAGGGCATTATAATAGAGTCGGGGCTCGACAAGGGCCACGGCCCCTTCGGCACCGTGATCATTCAGGAGGGGACCCTCAAGATCCAGGACCCCTTCGTGGCCGGCGCCTCCTTCGGCAGAGTCAGGGCTCTGATAGACGACAAGGGCAAGAGGATACAGAAGGCAACGCCGTCGATGCCTGTAATGGTGGTTGGCTTCTCGGACGTGCCAAGAGCCGGCGACCCGTTTATCGCTACGACGGAGGAGAGCTACGCCAAAGAAGTCTCACGCTTCAGGCAGGAGAAGATCAGGGAGCAGGAACAGACGAAGAGCGCCCGCGTAACCCTGGACGAGCTTTACTCAAAAATGGGCGAGACGGCGAAGCTTACGTTGAACGTCGTTTTGAAAGGCGATGCGAGGGGGACCCTCGACGCTATAGGAGAGGCGCTGAAAAAACTTTCGACGGACTCAGTAGAGATAAACGTCATTCATAACGGCGTCGGAACCATAACGGAAACGGACGTGAATCTTGCGATGGCCTCAGGTGCGGTCATCATAGGCTTCAACGTCAAGCCCATGGCAAAAACGCAAGCCCTCGCCGAACAGGAGAAGGTGGACATCAGGACGTACTCGGTAATCTACGACATGATCGACGACGTGAAGAAAGCCATGGAAGGCCTCCTCGCCCCCCGCATCTTGGAAGTCAAGATAGGGGAGGGGGAGGTGAGGAAGGTCTTTACCGTTTCGAAGATAGGCACCATAGCGGGTTGTTACATCACGGAAGGGAAAGTGACGAGGGCCGCGGAGGCCAGGGTTGTACGGGAAGGCGAAACCCTCTTCAGCGGTAAGATCGCGTCCCTGAAGCGCTTCAAGGATGACATGAAAGAGGTAACGGCCGGTTACGAGTGCGGCATATCATTCGCAGAGGGATTCAGCGATATAAAGGAAGGCGACAGGATGGAATTCTACGTCGAAGAACAGGAAAAGCAGACGCTTTAGTGCGGAATGGTAGTAGGTCTCTCGCGAATTGAGATTTTCTTGCCGGAAAATCACTCCTTGAAAGATAAGAGGCAGGCGGTAAGAAGAATAGTGGAAAGGACCAAGGGGAAGTTCAATATATCGATTATGGAGATAGAACAGACGAACCTGTGGCAGAAGGCGACCGTCGGCTTTGCCGTCATCGGTGTTAAGCAGGACCACGTCAGCTCCACCATAGAGAGCGTCTCGCGCTACATCGAGTCTATGTACATAGGGAAGGTTATCGGGTCGAAGACGGAGATCATGGTGATAGGAGATGAGGTATAGACGGTTTCGGTTACAGGATCAGCTCCGCGAAGAGATCTCATCGATCATACAACAGGAGATCAAGGACCCCGGAATCGGCTTCATCACGATCCTCGAGGTGAAAATGACGGAAGACTTGAAGTACGCAAAGGTACTCTATTCCGTTTACGGAAGCGAGGAAGAGAAGACGAAGACCGTGGAGGCCCTTAGGCGCGCCAAGGGTTACATCAAGCACATTTTGGGAAACAGGATCAAGCTCAGGCTTATGCCGGAGCTCACCTTCGTCCTCGACACCGGACAGGAACGGGCCTCCCGAATAGAAGAGATTCTGAAGAAGGTGGATTCTGAGAGGGTGGAAGATGTTCGGGAAGATTAGGGAGACGATCGACAAAGGCAGGAAGTTCCTCGTAGCCACCCACGTGGACCCTGACGGAGATGCGGTGGGCTCTGCCTTCGCCACGTGCCTCGCCCTGGCCGACATGGGGAAGGATGCGGCCTGCTACCTCAGGGACCAGGTTCCTTACAGGTACAGGTTCCTCCCGGGTCCCCCCATGATCCTTCACGATCTGCCGGAAAACGGGTATGATACGGTGTTCGTCGTCGATTGCGGAAACCTGAAAAGGGTGGGCGACGGCCATGAGATGCTCGCCCGGAAGGGCTTTATCGTCAATATCGATCACCACGAGGCCAACGACGACTTCGGGCAGGTCAATATCGTCGATGAGCGGGCATCGTCGACCGCGGAGATACTCTATCTCATCTTTAGGTCTCTCGGCGTTCGGTTCACCTATGAGATTGCCGCGAACCTGTACACGGCGGTCCTCACCGACACGGGTTCTTTTCGCTACAACAGCACGACGAAGCGCGCCTTCTCCATCTGTGAAGAGATGACCGAGTTCGGCGTCGACGCCGCATCCGTGGCGAGTGCGGTATACGAGAGCCATCCGAAGGAGCGCTACCAGCTCCTCTGCCTCGTCCTGGGGACCCTCGAGACCTTCCGCCAAGACAAGATCGCAACGGCATGCGTAACGAGGGAGATGTTCGCCGCGACCCGCACGAACCGGGAGCATGCGGAAGGGTTCGTGGAATATCTTAAGGAAATCGGGAGCGTCGAGGTCGCCTGCCTCATCCGCGAGCTGGGTGAAGAGAAGTATAAGATAAGCATGAGGGCGAAAGGGAAAGTCGACGTAGGGTCGGTAGCCCGCACCTTCGGAGGGGGCGGCCACCGGGCGGCTGCCGGGTGCATCCTCGAAGGCGACATAGCAAGCGTAAAGAATCGGCTGATAGGGGCAATTTCTCTATGATGAACGGTTTCTTGATTATAGACAAAAGTTCCGGCATGACCTCGTACGACGTAATTAAGAGGCTTAAGAGGCTCCATTCATTTAGGAAAATAGGCTATATCGGGACCCTCGACAGGAATGCGACGGGCATACTTCCCGTCGCATTGAACGAAGGGGCGAAGCTTATCCCTTTCCTCGAAAATGGCGAAAAGCGATACGTGGCGAGGTTCGTCCTGGGCATCACTACCGACACGTTCGATATGGATGGGACGAAGTTGTCGGAGGTGGCCCCGCCCCCGTACGACAAGGCCGTCGTCAAGGAGGCCCTCTTACGGTTCAAGGGAAAGATCACCCAGAAGGTCCCCGTCTATTCCTCGAAAAAAGTGGAAGGGAAGCCCCTCTACAAATGGATGAGACAGGGCATAGCTATCGATCCTCCCCACAAGGAGGTCGAGGTCTACGACATAACCTTCCTTGACTATGCCCACCCTTATGTCGATGTTGAGATAAGTTGCTCTAAGGGAACATACATCAGGGTGATCGCCCATGACCTCGGCACGGTGCTGGGCTGCGGCGCCGCCCTCCATGCTTTGAAGCGCACGCGGCACGGTGAGTTCGGGATCGAGCGCAGCGTCACTTTGGACTATTTGAAGGCGAAGCAGGATATAGTAAAATACATGATTGCAATGGAAGACGTGTTGCAAACCATCAGGGGGGTCTCGATCGAGCCGGTGCTGGAGAAGTTTCTTAAGAACGGCATGCCCGTTCCTCTTCTCGGAGGGCCGAAAGACTGGAAGCACGGAGAGCTCGCCAAGATAATGACCAGGGATGGCATGCTCTTGGGTATCGGGTCGGTCGATGCCGACGCGAAAAGCATAAGGATGAAAAGATTAATAAATAGCTAAGGAGGCAGGAGCAATGGCGCTAGACACAGAACGTAAGCAGGCCATCATAGAGGCTTACAAGGTTCATGGAAAAGACACGGGATCCCCTGAGGTGCAGGTGGCCCTCCTGACGGAGCGTATCAAGATGCTTACCGAGCATTTCAAGAAGTTCGCCAAGGACCACAACTCGCGGAGGGGCCTGCTGGTTCTTGTCGGCACCAGGAGAAGGCTGCTCAATTATTTGAAAGAGAGCAATACAGAAAGATACAAGAAGCTCATCGAGCGATTGGGCTTGAGAAAATAACGGATGAAAAAGAAGGAAGACAAAATGGAAGAATCGATCACTGTTGAATTCTGTGGCAGACCACTTACGATCAGTACCGGCGCCCTCGCTAAACAGGCGGACGGGAGTGTGACAGTGCGGTACGGCGACACCGTTCTGCTGGTAACGGCCGTGGCGGAGAAGGAAGAAGCGACCACCGACTTCATGCCTCTCACGGTAAATTACCAGGAGATGTCTTACGCGGCAGGCAGGTTTCCCGGCGGGTTCTTTAAGCGGGAGGGGCGCCCCTCGGAGAGGGAGGTCCTGACCTCGCGGCTCATAGACAGGCCGCTTCGCCCTTCGTTCATGAAAGGCTACCGCAACGAGACCCAGATCATCGCGACGGTCCTCTCGGCGGACCAGGAAAACGACCCCGCCGTGCTGGGAATCGTTGGGGCATCAGCGGCCCTGGTGCTCTCTCCCATACCCTTTTTAGGGCCCATCGCTGCCGTCAAGGTAGGCAGGAAGGAAGGAGAATTCATCATCAATCCTACGGACAGCGACGCATGCGATCTCGACATCGTGGTCGCCGGCTCCAGGGACGCCATAATGATGGTGGAAGGGGAGGCCAACTTCATAGAGGGCGATGCGCTCATCGAAGCCATCGACCTCGCCCACAGGAGCATGATGCCTCTCATTGAGATGCAGGAGCGGCTCGCAGAGAAGGCGGGCAAGGCCAAGTGGCCGGTGAAGGTCGCACAGGTCCAGCCGGAGCTGAAGGAAGAGATAAGAGCGGCCCTTGAGAAAGACCTGCTTGTAGCTTTTGGAGTGGAAAAGAAACAGGAGCGGGCGCAGAAACTGAAGGAGGTCTTCGACAAAAACCTCCAGAATTACGCCCACCTTGACGAGAAGATTGTGCTCAAGGCTTTCGACGAGATCACCAAGGAGACGATGAGGAACCTTCTTCTGTCGACGGGAAAGAGGATCGATGGAAGGACGCCCGATGATATCAGACCGATAACCTGCGAGGTTTCGGTCCTTCCGAGGACGCACGGCTCCGGGTTGTTCACCAGGGGAGAGACCCAGGCCCTCGCAGTTACCACCTTCGGCACCTCCGAGGACGAGCAGAAGATCGAATCGATCCACGAAGGGGAGAGCTTCAAGTCCTTCATGCTCCATTACAATTTCCCTCCCTTCAGCGTCGGCGAGGTGAGCATGCTCAGGGCGCCCTCACGGAGGGAGATCGGCCACGGCCATCTCGCCGAGCGGGCGCTGTCACAGGTACTGCCTCCGAAGGAGGAGTTCCCCTATACCATACGGGTAGTCTCGGAGATTCTCGAATCAAACGGTTCTTCCTCGATGGCCTCGGTCTGCGCCGGATGCCTGTCCCTTATGGACGCAGGCGTTCCGATAAAGGAACCGGTGGCCGGTATTGCCATGGGGCTTCTCATGAAGGACGGCCATGAGGTGATCCTCACCGATATACTCGGCGATGAAGACCAACTGGGTGATATGGACTTCAAAGTAGCGGGCACCAGGCAAGGCATCACGGCAGTCCAGATGGATATAAAGGTTAAGGGGATAACGAAGGAGATCATGGGCAGGGCCGTGAAGCTCGCGCAGAGCGGCATCGGGCGGATACTGGACATCATGGCCGGTACGCTCGACAAGCCGAGAGAGATCCTCTCCCCTTACGCACCGCGCATCTGGACCCTCAAGATAAGGCCGGAGAAGATACGGGAGGTCATAGGCCCGGGCGGAAAGGTGATCAAAGGAATCGTCGAACAGACGGGGGTTAAGATAGACATAGAGGATTCGGGGGTCATACAGATTGTTTCCCAGGACGAAACCTCCGCGAACAAGGCCATCGAGATCATAAAGGGCATTACCAGGGAGGTAGAGGTAGGCACGATTTACATGGGCACGGTCACGAGGGTAGTCGATTTCGGCGCGATCGTCGAGATCCTGCCCGGCGTCGACGGTCTCGTCCACGTAAGCCAGCTGTCCGACACTTATATAAAGAAAGTATCGGACGTGGTCAAGGAGGGAGACCAGATACCGGTCAAAGTGATCGAGGTGGAACAGAACGGAAGGATAAGGCTTTCCAGGAAGGCCGCGTTGAGGGAAACGCAGGGAAAAACCGAATAAATGTACCGGAAAACAGTTCTCGACAACGGCCTCCGGGTGGTGACGGAAAGCCTTCCCTATTTCCCCACGGTCTCCTTTGGCGTCTGGTGGAAAACGGGGAGCAGGTATGAGAATAGGGAGAACAACGGCATCTCCCATTTTATCGAGCACATGCTCTTCAAAGGGACGGAGAGGCGGACCGCCCATGACATAGCGAGGGAGATCGACGCCGTGGGCGGCGTCCTGAATGCCTTCACCGGCAAGGAGTATACTTGCCTGTACGCCCGCGTGCTGCGGCAGGACACGGACCTCGCCCTGGACCTGCTCGCCGATATGTGCAGGCACTCTACTTTCAAGGAAGAGGACGTCGGGCGGGAGAAAAACGTGATTGTCCAGGAAATCAAGATGATCGAGGACAATCCCGAGGAGTGGGTCTTCGACCTCTTCACCGCCGACTATTACAGGGGGGACCCCCTGGGTCTGCCGGTCCTCGGGAGCGAGGAGACGGTAGGGGGCATTACGAGGGATCGGCTCTTAGAGCATTACGGCATGTACCACTCGCCCCGGAACATGGTCATCACGGGAGTCGGGAGGATCGACCACGACGCCCTCGTGAGCAAGGTGGACAAGCTCTTTTCCGGCATGGCAGCCGGCCTGGACCGGCCGGCTGCCATGAGGGAGCCGGAAAGTTTTCCCGGCGTTTACGTGTACGAGAAAGACCTGGAACACATCTACCTGTGCCTTGCCACTGACGGTGTCAGCCAGACGGACTCGAGGAGGTATGCCCTCTATGCCCTCAACGCGATCGTCGGCGGAAGCATGAGCTCCCACCTGTTCCAGGAGATCAGGGAGAAGCGAGGTCTGGTCTACAATATATTCTCCTACGTAAACTGTTACAACGGCGTGGGCAACTTCGGCATATCCACCTCGAGCCCGGCCGAGTCGCTGGAAGAAGTGATAGCCCTCATCAGAGGCGAGGCCTCGAGCCTGAAAAAAAAGGGCGTGACTCCGGCGGACCTTGCCTTTTCGAAGGAGCACATCAAGGGGAATTTCTTTATTTCCCTGGAAGGGTCCGAAGCGCGGATGGGCCGGCTGGCGAAAAACGAGATCTATTTCGACCGATACGTGTCCATAAAGGAGACGCTGAAGAGAATGGACTTCGTCCACGCGGAGCAGGTAGACGAGATGAGCAGGCTTGTCTTCGGGGAGCCCCGCAGCATGGCGCTGGCGGTTCTCGGCAGGGTGGACCGGGGCGCCATCGAGGGGTTATGGAAGAGCTGAAGGTCTTCGTGACGAAGAAAGACGGATCGACTCTGCCCGGCTATGCAACGGACGCCTCGTCGGGCATGGACCTCCGCGCCCACATCGACGGACCCTTAACCCTGGCGCCCCTGGAGCGGGCCATGGTTCCAACAGGCATAGCGGTGAGCATACCTGAGGGTTATGAGGCGGAGATACGGCCGCGGAGCGGACTTGCGGCCCAATTCGGCATTACCGTCCTCAATGCGCCCGGGACCATAGACGCCGATTACCGGGGAGAGATAAAGGTGGTCCTTGTAAATCTCGGCGATAGGCCTTACGAAGTCAAATTAGGAGACAGGATTGCCCAGATGGTCTTCAAAAGGACGGTGAGGGTGTCTTGGCAGGAGGTCGACCGGCTGCCCGAGAGCGCCAGGGGGGAAGGGGGCTTCGGCTCGACTGGGAGGAGATGAACTATTACAGAGAACTCGACGCCTTCATGACCCACCTGAAAACGGAGCAGGGGGCATCGGTTCACACGATCGAAGCGTACAACCGGGACATCCTCAACTATATCATATTTCTCGAGGAATCGAAGAGCGACCTGGAATCCGTCGCCTTTGACGCATATCTTAGGCACCTCCGCGGCGGGGGCAGATCGACCCGCACTATTGCCAGGGCGATCTCCGCCATAAGGGGCTTTTACAGGTTCCTCCTCGCCGACCGCAAGATATCGACCAATCCACTCCTGGATGTGGAGACGCCGCGATTCAAGCCTCCTATTCCAAGGGCACTGAGCCCCGAGGAGATGATCAGGCTCCTCAAGTTGCCGGCCGATCAAAAGATGGCGCTCCGGGACGCGGCCGTCCTCGAGCTGCTGTATGCCACGGGCCTTCGCGTGTCCGAGCTGACCTCCCTCAAAAAGAGCGACGTCAACCTGGACGCGGGATTCATCGTTGCCATGGGAAAGCGGTCGAAGGAGCGGATCGTGCCCATCGGGAACTACGCGCGAGAGGTTATAAAGATGTATCTGGGACAGATGAAGCCCAAAGGGTCCTTTCTCTTCCCCAGCCGCACGGGACGACCCGTCACGAGACAGGCCGTGTGGAAGCTTCTGAGGAAATACGGGCTTCTCCTTTCGCAAGGGCCCCTCTATCCTCATATGCTCCGCCACACCTTCGCCACACACCTTTTGGAAGGGGGCGCGGACCTTCGCTCGGTGCAGCTTCTCCTGGGCCACGAAGATATCTCGACGACGCAAATCTACACTCACGTCGACAAAAAGCGCCTAAAAGAGCTACATAAAAAGTACCACCCAAGGGGATAGAGCGGG
>JBEKOT010000009.1:0-35731 GCA_049521495.1 Syntrophorhabdales bacterium
CACCGGCGAAAGGGGCGGCTCGACATAGACGGGCAGGGGCGGCCGGCCCTCGTGCTCCGCCACGGTGGAGTAAAATTCGAACTTGCCTGTGGGCGTCCGGAACCCCTCCTGCTCGTGCTTCCAGTAGCGCATCTCGCCCAAGAGGATATCTTTTTCCTTGAACTCCCGGAAGCTCATCCCCGTCCCCTCGAGGAGCCAGTCGAGGTAGGCGTAGCGGTCCGGCCAGGGGAAGGCTTCGTAAAGTCCGAGGCCGTGAGCGACGTCGAAGATAACGTCCCTGTCGTCCCTTGTTTCGCCCACCTGGGCGAGCTTCTTGCGGGCAAGAACGCACCATATCTTGTGCATGAAGACAACGTCGTCCTGCTCCAGCCAGTGAGCCGCGGGCAGAACAAGGTCTGCGAGCTGGACCGTGGGCGTCATGAACAGATCCGAGACCACCGTGTACTCCATGTGGTCTCTTAAGGCCCGCTCGATGGTGAGCCCCTGGGTGGCCGTCAAGAGCGGGTTGGAGCCGACGATCCAGATGGCGCGCACCCCGTAAGGTGTTCCCGTGACCACCGATTTCCAGAAAGTGGGTGGATGGCAGTTGGGCGCGAACCGGTATTTGTCGCCGCCTATCACGGCCGCCTTTTTTTCCGGGGGCAGGAACTGGACGCCTGCGACGCTCCTATCGACGAGGGGCGACTTGGGCTTCACCCCCTTCGGGTGCACCCAGAGGACGTTCCCGCCCGGCGAGTCGATGCAGCCCGTAAGTCCCATCAGGATAAGGAGGGCCCTGCCCGTCTGAAAGGCGTTGACGCTCGTATCGATCCCGTTGCCCCACTGGATGCACGCGGGCTTCGTCGTGGCGAAGACCCTCGCTGCTTCGCGGATGGACGACGCCCCGACGCGGGTAATGGGGTCCGCCCATTCGGGCGTGAAAGGCCGGACGTGCTTGGCAAGGCGGTCGAAGCCGAAGCCGTATTTTTCCACGAATGCGTGGTCACAGAGGCCCTCGTCTATAATGACGTTGATCATGGCCAGGGCGAGGGCGCATTCGGTGCCGGGCCGGAGCTGGAGCCAGTAGTCGGCGGTCGCGGCCGGGCCGATGCGCCTCGGGTCGACGACTATAACCTTCCCGGCCTTCCGGAGCGCCTTTTTGAGCATTCGCCCGCACATGCCGTCGGCCGCCCCCGTTTCCGTGATGTTGCAGCCCCAGTTCATGACGCAGGCCGGGATCTTGCCCCCGAAGCCGTAAATATCGCTGATGGGAAGACCCCCCAGAGTGATATGGGCGGCGATTACCCTCGGGAGGTAGCAAAGGTGGCCCGGGTTCACGAAATTGGGCGTGCCGAAAGCGTTGGCGAAGCGGATGGTAAACTCCGTATAGGGCCTGCCCGTACCCTGCGCCAGGGCAACATATTCGGAGCCCGATTCCCGGCGTATCCGGTCGAGACGGGCCACCATCTCGGAGATTGCATCCTCCCAGGAGATTCTCTCCCACCTGTTTTCCCCTCGCCCTCCTTTCCTGCGCAGGGGATGGGTGAGCCGGTCCTTGTGGTATAGCATCTCGGGCGCTGCCGCCCCCTTGGGACAGAGATAGCCGCGGCTCGTGGGGCTGTCCGGGTCGCCGGCGACTTTGGCAACTCTGTCGCCGTTCATATGGACGAGCACCTGGCAAACCCCGTGGCAGCCCCGGCATGACGACCTTACGATGTGATTCCCGGCACCCACAGCAGCTCCCGCACAAGAAGAGTGATGTTACATCTTAGCATACTCGACCCTTTGGGTTCTTCGCCTTCCATCGACATACCCGATCCCGTCGGGTCCCCTTCTGCCGAAAGAATCATCGAGGGGGTTTACGGAAGTGAACGAAAGTTGACGATCTATAGGTATGGGTGGCAGTGCGCTTTTGTGCGCCTGGCACGCTCCGACAAAGGCAAATACGGCGGCTGCTGAGGATGAACCCGGGCGCCCTTTCGATTCGAGCCCAGAGTCAGCGGATCTCGTTGCTGTATTCCAGGCTGTCGGTAACGCACCTGCTGTCCCTCAGCTCCACGACCGTGCCTTTCAGGTCGAAGGCAAGCCGCAGGATGCGAAGCAGGGGGTAGCCAAGAGGGACCTTGAGCCTTTTCGCATCGGCCGCGTCCGCGGCAACAGCATCGAGGCGCTCCTCGACGAGCGCCACGATGACCCCGTAACTCTTCTGGTAGAGGTCGTAGAGGGTATTGGGCAGGTTTGAAGGCCCGATGGAGTCGAATCCGGGGAACAGCTCCAGGGGCAGGGTAATCACCTCGTTGACGACAGCCCGGCCGTCGATCAGGCGGATGCGCTCCATTCTGTACACCCGCTTGCCGTTGGCAATCCTGAGCTCTTTGCTCTCTTCAGGCGTTGCCGCGTCCGCCCTCGCGGAAACGGCAAGGGAGACGGGCTGGACCTTTTTACCGTCTTTTCTGCGGATGCGCAGGAACCGGAAAAGGGCCTGGTCGCTCTCGAATGTGGCGACGGCAGTTCCCTTGCCTTGATACCGCACGAGGCACCGTTCGTTCGTGAGCTCGATGAGGGCCTTGCGCAGGGTGCCCTGGCTGACGCCGTACTTTTCCGCCAGAGCCGTCTCGCTTGGCAAAAATGTTCCGGGCGGCCATTCTCCGGCGGAAATGCGCTTGATTAAAGAAGCCTTCACCTGCTGGTAAAGGGGAAGGAATTTCGGCTTGGCGGCGGCCATATTCGGGCAAAGTATATGTGAAGGGGCGCCGGCATGTCAAGAGGTATAAAAGATATAAGATATAAGTCTTCCAAGGAAGAAATTTTTTCCTTGACAGCAATCGGCGAGTATTTAGAGAATACTATATCTTATATATGATATAAGGATAGCGCGACACAGGGGCCGGACCGGCTTTCGAGTTGCTGATTGGGACAAATAAAACAGGAGATGGACCATGGGGAAGAAGATCTTTTTTTTCGTCTTTAGCCTGTTGGTCGCTGCTGCGATGGTCGCCCCGCAGGGCGACGGAGCCCCGAAATTCCCGACAAAGCAGATCAGCTACATGATCCCCTTCGACCCGGGCGGCCAGTCGGACCGGGAGGCGCGGCGGCAGCAGCCGCTTCTCGAAAAGGCGCTCGGGCAGAGGATAATCATCGACTACAAGATCGGCGGCGGCGGGGCCGTCGGCTGGTCGCAGCTCGCGCGGGCTAAGCCCGACGGCTATTACATAATGGGCATCAATCTCCCCCACATCATCCTTCAGCCGCTGCAGCAGGAGTGCGGTTACAAGACCGGCCAGATCAGGCCCGTCGTGTTCTTCCAGGGCACGCCGCTCGGCATAGCGGTGCTGAAGAAAAGCCCCTATAAAACGCTAAAGGACCTGATCGCTGCGGCGAAGGCGAAGCCGGGTGACATATCCGTCGGAGGCTCCGGCATGTTCTCGGGCCACCACGTCGCCACCCTGCGCCTGCAGAGCCTCACCGGCGCTAAATTCAACTACGTCCCCTTCACCGGCGCCGCGCCGCAAATGACCGGTTTTCTCGGCGGCCACGTGGTCGCGGCGATGGCCAACTCGGACGATCTCGTCAAGTACCGGGACGAGATCAGGGTGCTCGGTATAGCCGACTCGCAGAGGTTCCAGGCTCTTCCGGACGCGCCGACCTTCAAGGAAGCGGGCTTCGACATGGCGGAGATGATAGCGCGCGGCGTAGGGGTCCCTGCGGCTACGCCGGAGCCGGTAGTCGCCATACTGGAGGCTGCGTTCCTCCAGGTCACGAAGAACCCGAACGTCGTGGCGGCCATGAAGAAGGACGGGTTCGTTCCGCTTTCCATGGGCGCGAAGGAGAGCAAGGAATTCGTCGAAAAAATGACGGTTGTTTACAAGGAACAACTGAAGGACATCAAGAAGTAGCGCGAAGCGTTCCCGAGGCGGTGGGATGATAAAGAGCCTCCGCGCCGGAGACATAGTTTCCGGCGCCTTCCTTATAGCGGTCGGGGCGGCTACAATCGCCGGGGCAACCCGCATAGAGTGGAGCACAGGGGGCGTGCTGCATCCCCGCACGCTGCCCATGCTCCTCGGCATCGCCCTCGCTGCCGGGGGCGTCTGGCTGATGGTCCTTGCCTTCTCGAAGAAATACGAGGACAAACCTTTGGAGTGGCCGGACCGAAGGGGGCGGCTCCTGTGGCTGGCATCGCTAGGAATGATGGTGCTCTATGGGGCGCTGATGCCCGTCCTGGGCTTCCTCGCGACGAGCGGCCTCTTTGTTTCCGGGTTCATCTGGTATTTCGGCAAATACAAAATTTGGTTCGCCGCTGCATGGGGCTTGGGGGCCGTCATTTTCATCTATGCGCTTTTCATCTGGCTCCTCGGCATGGAGATGCCGTCCGGCCTGCTGCCGTCTTAGCGTAAGGGGTAGAGCATGGAAGGATTCGGTTTGCTCATCCAGGGGTTCTGGAATGCCTTGAGCCCCGTCAACCTCCTTTTCGCTCTGATCGGCAGCATCGCGGGTACGCTGGTCGGGGTTTTGCCCGGTCTTGGACCTACAGCGGCCATAGCGATGCTCCTGCCGTTGACGACCTTGCTTCCGCCGGCCCCCGCTATCATCATGATGTGCGCTATCTATTACGGGGCCATGTACGGCGGCTCTACGACGGCGATCCTGGTAGCCATCCCCGGAGAAGCCTCCTCCGTTCCTACGGCCATAGACGGTTATCAGCTTACCCTGCAGGGCCGCGGCGGGCCCGCCCTGGGCATCTCCGCGATCTCGTCGTTCGTGGCCGGCACCCTCGGCGTCGTGGGATTGTCGTTTTTTGCCCCTCCCCTTTCCAGGGTGGCCCTTGCCTTCGGTCCGCCCGAGTACTTTGCCCTCGCCTTCCTGGGCTTGTCTCTCATCATCAGCCTTTCGGGGCGAGCCCTCCTCAAGGGAGTCCTCTCCGCCGTGCTCGGCCTGCTCACCGCGATGATCGGGATCGACCCGCTCACGGGCACCGTCCGCCTGACGTTCGGGCAGTCCCTCCTCATGGCCGGCATCGAATTCGTGCCCATCATCATGGGTTTGTTTGCCATCAGCGAGGTCCTTCTAAATGTCGAATCGAGCGTCAAGGGGATCCTGGCCGATAAGAAGATAGACTGGTGGCCATCGCTGGGGGACCTTAAAGAGACCTGGGCGGCCATGCTGCGCTCCGCCGGCTTGGGCTTCTTTGCGGGCCTCATACCGGGGTGCAGCCCGGCCGTGACGTCCTTCATCGCCTACGACATCGAGAAACGATTTTCCAGGAAGCCGGAGCTGTTCGGAAAGGGCGCAATGGACGCCGTCGCCGCAGTCGAGGGCGCGAACAATGCAACGGCGAGCGGTGGGTTCGTCCCGCTCTTCGCCTTCGGAATCCCGTCGGGCCCTGCCCTCGCCGTCTTGCTCGGCGGCTTCATGATGTACGGCCTCCAGCCCGGTCCTCGCCTGATGACGGAGCAGCCTGTCCTCCTCTGGACGATAATCGCCAGCATGTACGTCGGCAATGTGATGCTCCTCATTTTGAATCTCCCTCTTGTCGGAATATGGGCACGCATGGCGTTGATACCGTTCCCCATACTCGGTTCCCTGATCGTCGTCTTCACGTTCATAGGCGCTTACAGCCTGCGCTTTCAAATGCTCGACATCTGGGTGGTGCTGCTCTTCGGCGTCGTCGGCTACCTGATGCGCAAGCTCAGCTTTCCAGTCGCGCCGATGGTCCTCGCCGCAGTGCTCGCGAAAATGCTCGAGACCGCGCTCGTGCAGTCGCTCCTCCTGTCGAAGGGGTCGCCCCTGATCTTCTTCACCCGGCCGATCTCGGCGGTCTTCATGGCAATAGCCATCTTTTTCATCGTCCGCGGCGTCAGCCTGCAGTTAAGGATGAGGGCAGGCGCGGGGGAGATTGAGGAGAGCGAATGAAAGAGGACGCTATGGGAAATCTCTCCATGCTCAGGGTCCGGCAGCGCCTTCCCCGCCCTCGCATCGACGGGCTGCGGGAAGAGGTGGCAGCAAGGATGGGGCGACTGGCCCCGTCCGTAAAGCCGGGCATGTCGGTGGCGATAACGGCAGGCAGCAGGGGGATAAACGAGATACCGCTGATCCTGCGGACGGTAGCATCCGTCCTGAAAGATATGGGGGCAAAGCCTTATCTCGTTTCGGCAATGGGCAGCCACGGCGGAGGGACTGCCGAAGGGCAGAGAAGCCTCCTCGCCCACCTTGGCATCACCGAGGAGTCCGTCGGGGTGCCCCTCAGGGTCACATCGGAGGCGGTAGCCGTGGGCAAGACCGAGGGGGGGCATGTCCTTTATATCGATGGGGAGGCACTGAAGGCCGACGCCATATTGCCCGTAAACCGGGTCAAGGCGCACACCGCCTTTCAGAACGTCCTGGCAAGCGGCCTCTTCAAGATGCTTACAGTCGGGCTCGGCAAGGTTCCGGGTGCCGAACAGGTCCATAAGCTCAGCACCGCGGGGATCTACAGGGCCATCGTCGAGATGGGGCGCCTCGCCCTTTCGAGCCTTCCGGTGATCGGTGGCCTTGCCGTTGTCGAGAACGGCTATGAGGAGACGGCGGCGGTGGAGCTCCTCCTCCCCTCCGAGATGGAAAGCCGCGAGAAGGAGCTCCTCAAGTACGCCGGAAGCCTGCTTCCGGCCCTGCCTGCCGCCAGGCTGGACCTCCTGATTGTCGAGGAGATGGGAAAGAATTTCAGCGGGACCGGCATGGACACCAACGTCATCGGCCGATGGAAGGCAAAGGGCATTGCGGAGCCGCAATTTCCGAAAATAGGGCGCATAGTCGTGCTCCGTCTGTCGAAGGCTTCCGAAGGCAACGCCAACGGCATCGGGCTCGCGGACGTGACGACCCGGAAGCTTGTAGAGGCCATCGACTGGACGCCGACGCTCATGAACGTCAGGACAACCGGGCTCTGGGAGCGGGCCTTCTGCCCGCCCTTTCCCGGAAGCGACCGGGACGCCGTCCACTGGGCGATCGAGAGCCTCGGTTTGTCTGCGGCCGGGGAAATTTTGGCGGCGAGGATACGCAACACCCTCCATATAGACGAGCTCTGGCTCACGCCGGCTGCGCTGGCGACTGCGGAAAGCTGCGACCGGATCGGTCCGCCAAGGCCGCTTTCTTTCAGCGAGGAAGGGGACCTCCTGCCGGGGTGATCCTGCAGGAAAGAGATTGACACTTATATAAGACATAATATATAAGAATAGAACAACTTTTAAGGAGGAGAAGGCATGGCGATACATTTCCTCGTACATGAGGCCGGTGATTCGGTCGGGGTGGTAGTCGTCGAGGGCATCAAGGCCGGCCAAGAGCTGACCGGCTGGGTCATGGACAACGACAAGACCCTGACCATCAAGGTGTCCCATGATATACCCATCGGCCACAAGGTCGCGCTCAAAGACCTGGCCAAGGACGACACGGTTTACAAATACGGCGCTGACATCGGCCGCGTGGCGGCACCCATCAAGGCGGGCGAGCACGTGCACGTTCACAACCTGAAGACGAAGAGATGGTGAAGAAGACCCAGAAAGGAGCGACGATTATGACGGACGATACATTCTTTGGATACCGGCGTGAGAACGGCCGCGTGGGCGTGCGCAACCATGTGGCCATCCTGCCCCTCGACGACCTCTCCAACAACGCGTGCGAGGCGGTGGCTAACAATATAAAGGGTACCCTCGTTCTGCCCCACCCGTACGGCCGCCTCCAGTTCGGCGAAGACCTCGATCTTTACTTTCGCACCCTCATCGGCGTCGGCTCGAACCCCAACGTTGCCGCTGTCGTAGTCATCGGTATCGAGCCCCTCTGGACCAAAGTGATCGTGGAAGGCATCGAGAAGACGGGCAAGGCCGTGGCCGGGTTTGCCATCGAGCAGCACGGCGACCTCAACACGATCTGCAGCGCCTCCAGGGCAGCCAAGGATTTCGTGCACCTCGCAAGCGAGAAGCACCGGGAGGAATGTTCCCTGACAGAGCTTTGGGTCTCGACGAAGTGCGGAGAGTCCGACACCACCTCCGGCATCGCCTCGAACCCCACGGTCGGCAACGCCTTCGACAAGCTATACGGGAGGGGTCTGACCCTGCTCTTCGGCGAGACGACGGAGCTTACAGGGGGTGAGCACCTGGTGGCCGCGCGCTGCCGCACACCGGAGGTCCGGGCGAGGTTCCAGGCCATGTTCGACCGCTATATGGCTGTCGTCGAGGCGCACAAGACGAGTGACCTTTCCGATTCCCAGCCCACGAAGGGGAACATCGAGGGCGGCCTGACAACGATCGAGGAGAAAGCTCTGGGCAATATTCAGAAGATCGGCAAGAAGTGCATGGTAGACGGCGCGCTCGATAAGGCGGAGACCCCGACGGGCCCCGGCCTCTGGTTCATGGATTCCTCTTCGGCTGCCGCCGAGATGGTCACCCTCTGCGCAGCCTCCGGGTTTGTGGTGCACACGTTCCCTACGGGCCAGTGCAACGTCATCGGCAACCCCATCCTGCCCGTTATCAAGGTTTGCGCCAACCCCCGGACCATAAGGACCATGGGAGAGCACATTGACTTGGACGTGTCCGGCATCCTGCGCAAGGAGATGAACCTCGACCAGGCGGGCGACGCCTTGCTCGCGATGATCATGCGCACGGCGAACGGGAGGCTTACCGCGGCGGAGGTGCTGGGACACAGGGAGTTCGTCATTACCAGGCTTTACGAAAGCGCCTGATCGGCTGTCCGCTGACCGCCGGGCCGGCTGCGCCGAAGCGGCCCGGCGAGACAGCGGCCCCGATTTGGTCGTTTGCTTATAGCTTCCTCCATCTTCTTTTCTTGTTGTCTTTTTTTGACAGGCTTCGTATGATAACTCAATAACTTGCAGACAGAATTACCCCGCTGCGGAAAAAGCGGGCCGGGGGCGTGAATATGGGCGACACTCACAAGATCGGGCCGGCGGGCGGATCGCGGTCGATGACAACCGAGCCGCTGTTCAAAACGGAGAAAGCCCGCGTAGTAGCTCAATACGAACCTCTACCTTCCGTCTGGTACGGTGAGGACCGGAACCTTCTGGAAAAACTGCTGTTCTTTTATCCTCGGAAGCGCCCCAAGAGGATTCTCGATGCCACAGTCAACCTCGGCAGGTTCTGGCGAAACAGCGAGCGTCCCGTAATAGGGATGGACATCGATTTCAGCCGCAAACCCACTCTCGTGGCCGATAACACCGTAATGCCTTTCAGGGATTCTTCATTCGACGCAGTCGTTTACGATCCACCCCATATCCCGAATCAGGGCAGGGACAGGCTCAAGAATTTTGCCGCCCGCTTAGGCCTTGTTCGCAGCTCATCGAAAGAGAGCCAGTACACGTTCCCGCCTTTTTTGCGCGAGGCGTACCGCGTTCTGCATTCTGAGGGGGTCTTATTCGCGAAAATAACGGACTATGTGCACCAACACCGTTATCAATGGGCTCACATCGAGCTGGTCAACGCCGCCGCGTCGTTAGGCTTTCGGCCCTGCGACTGTATCATCAAAGTCCGTAAAGGGTCGATAATAGACCCCAAATGGAAGACCGCCCATCATTCGAGACGGCATCATTGCTACTGGCTGGTATTCCGCAAATCCAAAAAGTGTGAATAGACCGGATATATCACCGCCGTCAAGGGACCTTGCCTGTATGCCCCGACTATCCATCATTCGTTCCCGGGGTTAGCTAATCGGTCACCTATAAAGTCGGGTATCTCATGTGGCGAGTACAAGGTTCTTTTGCGGCCGGAGGAAATTTGGATGGATTTCGCGTTGTTTTGCGAAAGCGCGCCCCGGCCGCCGAGGTGTCCCCCCTGCTTGAACGGGATTGTGTTAGCTGCTATAGTTATACACCATGGAGCTGTTCAAAACCGAGAACGTCGGCAAGAGGGTGAAGAAACCCCTTGCCGACAGGATGCGTCCCAAGAACCTGGAGGAGTTCGTGGGGCAGGAGCACCTCCTCGGTGAAGGCAAGTTCCTGAAGACGCTCCTCGACACCAAGGAAATACCTTCCATGATCTTCTGGGGGCCGTCCGGCGTGGGGAAAACGAGCCTCGGCTGGCTCATCGGAAGGCATCTCGGCCTCCCCTTCGTCCCCCTGAGCGCAGTCAACATCGGAATAAAGGAAGTGAAAGAGATCATCCAGAAGTCGAGGCTCCAAAAGACGATCCTTTTTATCGATGAGTTCCACCGGTTCAACAAATTACAGCAGGATACTTTTCTGCCCCACGTGGAAGGGGGGGAGATCATCCTAATAGGCGCGACGACGGAGAACCCTTCCTTCGAGATCATCTCGCCCCTCCTTTCGAGAATGAAGGTCGTCACCCTCTCGCCCCTCACCGAAGAGGAGATTGTCACCATCCTCACGCGGGCGCTGGAGCGCGATGAGCTCCTCAGGTCGGCAGGCACGCGCCTCGAGGGGGAAGTCCTTCGGGAGATCGCCTCCCTGGTCACCGGCGATGCCCGGAAGGCGCTCAATCTCCTGGAAGTCTCCCAGGCGCTGGCAGCCAGGCGCAACCCCGGCTCTCCCGTGATCGATCACGCAACGGTGCAGGAGGCCTATCAGAAGAGGGTGCTCGTCTATGACAAAAGGGGGGAGATGCACTTCGATCTCATCAGCGCCTTCCACAAGAGCATGAGGGGCTCCGACCCGGATGCAGCCCTTTACTGGCTCGCCCGCATGATCGAGGCAGGGGAAGACCCGCTTTATCTCGCGAGACGGATGGCCCGCTTTGCCTCGGAAGACGTGGGGAACGCTGACCCGCAAGCCCTGTCTGTCGCTATGGCCGCCATGGAGGCTTTCAACTTCCTCGGCCCTCCGGAGGGGTACCTGGCCCTGGCCCAGGCCTGCGTCTACCTCTCCTGCGCGGAAAAGAGCAACGCCGTTGACGTCGCATACGGACAGGCGAGCGCCGACGTGAGGAAGCTCCCGGAATACCCGGTACCCCTTCACATCCGCAACGCCCCTACGAAGCTGATGTCCGACCTCGGCTACGGCCGCGACTACCTCTATCCCCACGATTACGAGGACGGCCTGGTCAGTCAGACCTACCTGCCGGAGCCGATAAAGGACAGGCAGTACTACCGGCCGACAAGCAGGGGATATGAGGCCCGCATAAGGGAATTCATGGAAAAGGCAAGGAAGGTCCGGAAGGGAGGGGGATGAAGGACATGAGGTGGCGCCCTTGAAGCGGATTTTTATCGGCGAGATAGGCAAGGACGCCGACGTGAAGGACTTCTTTCTCGTCGCGAAGAAGGCGATCTATTCGGCCAGAAACGGCGCGAAGTACGCCAGCATCAGGTTGAAGGACAGGACCGGGTCGATAGAGGCAAAGATCTGGGACAGGGTCGATGAGATGTGCGCCTGCTTCGAGCGGAACGACATAGTCTATATCGAATCCAAGGCGAGGTCCTACCAGGGAGGGCTTCAGCTCCACGTTACAGGCATCCGCAAGGAGCCGCGCGTCCTCTCGGCCATGGAGATCAGGGAATTCTATCCCGAGACGCCGTCGGGCATCGAGAGTCTGAAAGATTCCTACTTCAGGATAACGGGCGGCCTTGGGGAGGAGCACCTCGCCCGCCTTTTCGGGGAGCTTGCGAGAAGGCCGGAGATACTGGAACGGTTCTTCCTTTTCCCAGCCTCTGTGGGCGTTCACCACATGTCCATCGGGGGCCTCCTGGAACATTCGGTGGCCGTTGCGCAGATGGGGAGGCACGCCGCCCCGTTCGCCGGAGGGGACCCGGACATCATAGTGGCAGGCGCTCTTCTTCATGATATAGGCAAGACCGATGAGATTACGTTCAGGGACGGCGGTTTCAGCTACTCGGACCAGGGCAGGCTCCTCGGGCACATCACATTGGGGGTTCTAATGGCGGACAGCCTGATAGCGGCCGTGGACGAGTTCCCCCAATATCTTTCGGACGTGCTCAAGCACATCATCATTTCCCACCACGGCGAAACGGATTGGGGCTCGCCGAAGAAGCCTATGTGCGTGGAGGCATTGGTTGTGCACTATATCGACAACCTTGACGCGAAGGCCATGGGGGTAAGGGAACATATGGAAGGGGCCATGGAGGATGAGAAATGGACCCAGTTCCACAAGCTCTACGAGTCCCGGTTTTACAAAACTCCTGAAAGGTGATTAATGGAAGTTAGAAGAGTTTTCGTGGACAGGCTGAAGATGAAGAACGGGATGGTCCTCATCGCGGGACCGAGCTGCAAATATATACTCACGGTGCTCCGGAAAGAGGTCGGTGAGCGGATCGACGTGATGGACGGCAAGGGCTACCTGTACCGCTGCACCATACACACGATCAAAGGCAAGGAGCTGTACCTTCATGTCACTGACGCCGTGCACCACCCCGAGGAGAAGAGGCCGAAGGTCACCCTTATGGTGAGTCCTATAAAGGGACCCAGGATGGACTGGCTCGTAGAGAAGGCCACGGAGCTGGGGGCAGACCGGATCCTTCCGACCATCTTCAGGAGGACGGTCGTCAAATTTCAGGACGGAGAGTCGGAGAAGTGCGAACGGTGGAAACGGATCATGATAGAGGCGTCCCGCCAGTCGGGCAGGTTCTCGGTCCCCGAGCTGTGCCCTCCGACGCCCCTTCGCGGCGTCCTCCCCTACATCGAGCGCTTTCAGAACAGATGGCTCCTCTATGAGCGCGAGAAGAGCACGACCATGAGGGACATCCTGATGACGCAGAAGAACGGGGCGGTCTGCGTGGCCATCGGACCCGAAGGGGGCATTGAGGAAGGGGAGGCCCAATGGTTCACGGAGAACGGGTTTGTCGCCTGCACGCTCGGCGAGAATATACTGAGGACCGAAACGACGCCGCTCGTCGTCCTGTCCGTAATCTTTTATGAATTCAACATGCGATGAAAAGGGCATCCCTATCGGTAAGGCTTTTAGCCTTCCTCGTCGACCTATTTTTTCTCGCTTGCGTATCGGCGCTTCTTTTCATGTCCGGCATGGCGGGCGTTCTCGTCAGCGCGGGCGGGGGCCGCTCGTGGGCCGACCTCTCGACGGCCTTGCAGGCTTTTGCCTGCATCCTTTTTATCTTTAAGGCCTTCCTTTTCCTGTTCTACTTTACTTATCTCACGGCAGGCGGCGAGAATACTATAGGGAAGGCCCTTTTCGGGATCAAGGTCGTGACAAGAAAAGATGGGAGCGCCTTGAGCCTCCCGCGCGCCCTGGCCAGGGCCTTTGGGTACTGGATATCTGCTGTTCCCCTTCTCCTTGGCTTCTGGATGGTTTTCCTGACCGGGGGCAGGGCGGCACACGATTTCATAGCAGGGACAATGGTGGTAAAGGAGGAGTGATGGGCAAGACTGGAAAGGGAAAGGCTGGCTGCGGTTGCTTGCTCTTCGTGCTCGTTCTCTGTATGGTCGCCGCAGGCGTCATGGTCCATCCGTTCTCGTTGAAGGTCATAGCGGGCCGCTTTCGCCACGAGGACAAGCTGGTCCCCTGCGACGCCATCTATGTGCCCAGGTTTTCGGAGGACAAGAACGGCGAGCTTTACACCGAGGCATTCAGGGAGTACTGGGCGGGCAACGGCAAGGTCATATGGGTGGAGGACGACCGGCTGTTCGGCCTCACCATGAAGGATATCGTGGCGAGAATGGCCAAGGAGAGGGGCATCAAAGAAGGCGCCCTTCGGGCCCTCGACGTGGGGGGGGACGGCCAGGCAAAGGCACAGATGGTGAAGCGGTCCCTCGCCAAACAGGGGATCAAGAAAATCATCGTCGTCGTGCCCGACTACGCTTCAAAAAGATGCCAGATGCTTTACGAGTCAGGTACGGGAGACTTGCCGGTCGTCCTCATCAAACCGGTCCAGGTCTCGTACTTCAAGCTCGATAAATGGTGGAGGGACGACCTCTCCCGGCACTTGATGGAGCGGGAGTTTTTCAGGGTCGGACGCCTCTACTTCAGGGGGTTCGGATTCGGGGCAAAAGAGGGCGCGAAGGGAGAGACGGTTCGCTGATATGGAAGAAGCTACGGCCCTCATCGCCCTTTCAAGGATTGTGACCATCAGCAATGCAGCCAAAAAGGTACTCGCGGAAGACGGGCAGCGCCTCGTCGCCATCTTCGAAGGAAGGGAGAAGGCGCAAGACCGGCTGGCTGATGAGGCGATAAGCTCCTTCAAAGGGTTCGAGGCTATCGAGAGGGACCTCGCGGCCCTCTCCCGCATGGGCGTAGATCTCGTCACCATAAAAGACAGCACCTACCCGCCGGCTCTTGCGGCCATACCCGATGCGCCCCTCGTCCTCTACAAGAAGGGGCCTCTGCCCTTTCCCCGTGATGCCTTCGCGATCGTCGGGGCGAGAAAAGCGAGCTTCGAAGGGATTCTCCTTGCGGAAAGGATCGCCGAGACGCTCTCTTCCGCAGGGATAACGGTAGTGAGCGGTCTGGCGAGGGGTATCGATGGCGCGGCACACAAGGGAGCGCTCCGCGGGAAGGGGAAGACGGCGGGCGTTCTCGGGTGCGGCATCGACATATGCTACCCCGCGGAGAACCGGAGGCTCTTTGACGACATCGGCCTGGAAGGGGTTGTCCTGACCGAATACAGGCCTGGGGAGCCGCCTTATCCCAGCCACTTTCCCGAGCGGAACAGGATCATAGCCGGCTTGTCTGCCGGCGTGCTGGTTGTGGAGGCGTCCCGGAAGAGCGGCTCTCTCATCACGGCCCGCCTCGCCCTCGATTACGGCCGTGAGGTGATGGCC
Source organism: Syntrophorhabdales bacterium (assembly GCA_049521495.1). Taxonomy (GTDB): domain Bacteria; phylum Desulfobacterota; class Syntrophorhabdia; order Syntrophorhabdales; family WCHB1-27; genus CAWEPK01. Next base: position 14,699 of record JBEKOT010000009.1, read on the forward strand.
GTACCCGGCCGCGTCTTCGACGAGGCATACCAGGGCGCGAACAGCCTCATTAAAAAGGGCGCCCATCTTGTGGAAGAGATCGGCGACATCCTGTCCTGCTGCTTCCCCAATCTTCAAGCCGAGATGAAATCGGCTATTGATCTGGACGGAGATGAGGATTATATTTTCAGGTTGTTGGGCGGGGACCGGGTCCACGTCGATGAGCTTATAGAAAAGAGCCGCCTCGAGACGAGGCGGGTAATGGCAATCCTGACCCGCCTTGAAATGAAGGACATGGTAAGCTCCGTACCCGGCGGATTCTATTTAAGGAAGATCTGATGGCAAAATCGTTGCTCGTTGTCGAGTCGCCGACAAAAATGAAAACCCTTTCCAAGTTCCTGGGTAAGGATTATATAATCAGGGCCACTTACGGCCACATCAAAGATCTGCCCAAAAGCGCTATGGGCGTTGACGTAGACAAAGGCTTCAAGCCGCATTTTTTGGTCGTCAAGGGTAAGGCGAAGATCGTCGCCGAGATCAAGAAGGCGAGCAAGGAGGCGGAGAACGTCTATATAGGATCCGACCCCGACCGGGAAGGCGAGGCCATCGCGTTCCATGTTGCCGAAGTTATAGGCGACGGCGCGTCGGTAAAGAGGGTCCTTTTCAACGAGATTACGAGGAAAGCGGTCTTAGAGGCGATGAAGTCGCCGAGGGGTCTGGACGGGTCGAAGTACGACGCCCAAAAGGCAAGGCGCATACTCGACCGGCTCGTCGGCTACGAGATAAGCCCGCTCCTGTGGGAGAGAGTCAAGTACGGTCTTTCCGCCGGCAGGGTGCAATCCGTGGCCCTCAAGCTAGTCTGCGAGAGGGAAGATGAGATAGAGGCCTTCGTCCGGGAGGAGTACTGGAACATAGAGGCAGAGCTGGCGCTTCCGGGCGGAGAATTGATAAAGGCCAAGCTCGAGAAGGCAGGCGGCGAAAAGGCGCGCATCGGCTCAAAGGATGAGGCCGAAAAGATCAGGCGGGACCTCCTGGGCAAGCCGTTCACGGTTGCGCTCTTCGACGAGAAGGAACGGTTCGCGAGCCCCTATCCGCCTTTCAAGACGAGCACCCTCCAGCAAGAGGCTTCAGGCAGGCTCCGGTTTTCGCCGAAAAAGACGATGCTCCTCGCCCAAAAACTCTTCGAGGGCGTGGAGATCGGCAAGAACACCAGGACCGGTCTTATAACCTATATGAGGACCGACTCGGTGCGCATCTCGGGCGAGGCTGTGGGCGAGGCTAGAAAACTTATCGGTAACGTCTTCGGGGCGGCCTACGTGCCGGCAAGGCCGAGCGTTTTCACGAACAGCAAGACTGCCCAGGACGCCCACGAGGCGATCAGGCCGACGGACGTGAGGCTCACGCCGGAAAAGCTGAAAGCCCACCTGGACAAGGACATGTTCGCTCTCTACGATCTGATATGGCGGCGGTTCGTGGCGTCCCAGATGGCGCGTGAGAAGCTCCATCTCCGGGTGGCGGAGATCGGCGCGGACGGCTACATCTTTGTCGCCAGGGGTTCGAAGGTGTTGTTCGACGGCTTCACGAGGGTGTATGATCCGGACAAACGTGAAGATGAGCGCGTCTACCTTCCAGACATGCAAAAAGGGGAAGTCCTGGAGCTCAAGCACCTGGAGGCGAGCCAGCGCTTTACGAGTCCCCCTCCACGGTACTCCGAAGCGACCCTTATAAAGACGCTGGAGGCGAAGGGGATCGGCAGGCCTTCGACATACGCTGCCACCGTAAGCACGATTCAGGAGAGGGGCTACGTCCACAAGGAGAAAGGGGGTCTCGCACCCGTGCCTCTCGGCAGGACGGTCAACCGGCTCCTTTCGGAATTCTTCCCCAGGGTGATAGATGTCGACTTCACGGCGCGCATGGAAGAAGGGCTCGACCGTATCGAGGAGGACAAGAAGAACTGGGTGGCGTCGCTTAGCGAGTTCTACGGGGTCTTGCAGGAGGAGATGGGCTCTGCCAGGAAGAAGATGAAGAACCTTAAGGCCGAGGAGAAGGTAACCTCCATTTTATGCGAGAAGTGCGGCAAGAACATGGTCCTCCGCTGGGGCAAGAACGGTGAATACCTCGTCTGCAGCGGCCGCCCTGCGTGCAAGAACAAGAAAAACGTCACGGTCGACAAGGACGGCAATATCTCGATTGTAGAGGAGACGACCCATGGAGTCTGCCCGCAGTGTGGGGGCACTCTGGTCGAGAAGAGCGGCCGCTTCGGCCGTTTCATAGCGTGCAGCAACTATCCGGACTGCAAGTATACCAAGCCCTTCACAACGGGCCTCAAGTGCCCGGAGGCGGGTTGTACAGGCGAGTTGGTCGAGCGGGTCTCCAAGAAGAAAAAGAAGAAATTCTACGGGTGCTCCCGCTATCCGGATTGCGCCTTTGCTACAAGTTTTCAGCCGAAGGAGGGGGAGTGCCCCATGTGCGGCGCACCCGTCCTCTTCTCCTTCAGGGGAAGGCAGAGCTGCCTGCGGAAGGGCTGCGGGTGGAAATCGCGGTCATAGGGGGCGGCCTGGCCGGGAGCGAGGCAGCCTTTCAGATCGCCCGTATGGGCGGCCGCGCGCGCCTCTACGAGATGCGCCCCCTCTCCTATACGCCCGCCCACAAGACGGACTGCCTCTCGGAACTCGTCTGCAGTAATTCGCTGAAGTCCAATGAGCCGACGAACGCGCATGGCCTTCTTAAGGCTGAACTCCGGCTGCTCGGCTCCCTCATCATAGGGGCGGCGGACCTATGCGCCATTCCGGGCGGCAAAGCCCTGGTAGTGGACAGGGGGCGGTTCGCGCAAAGGATCACGGACCTCATCCTCGGCGACCCCAGGATAAAGGTAGTGCGGGAAGAGGTGAAGGCCCTGCCCGATGAGGGAATAGTGATTATCGCCACGGGTCCCCTCACCGCGGCGGACCTCTCTTGCCTGATCGGTAAGATAACCGGTGAGGAGAACCTCCATTTCTTCGACGCCCTGTCGCCCATCATCGACGGCGAGAGCATCGACATGTCGGCCGCCTTCTTCGCGGCCCGTTACAGCCCGGACGGGGCGGATTACCTCAACTGTCCCCTTACCAAAGAGGAGTATGACATCTTTTATGATGCTCTCTGCGCAGCCAGGCGGGTCGAGCTGAGAGGGTTCGAGGAGACGCCGTACTTCGAGGGGTGCCTTCCTGTGGAAGTAATGGCGGAGAGGGGTAGAAGAACTCTCCTCTTCGGCCCCATGAAGCCCGTCGGTCTTCTCGACGCGAGGACGGGGAAGCGCCCTTATGCGGTCATGCAGCTCCGGCGGGAGGACGCGGCGGGGACCATGTACAATATGGTAGGCTTTCAGACGAAGCTGACGCACTCGGAGCAGGAAAGGGTCTTCCGCCTGGTCCCGGCCTTGAGGGGTGCCAGGTTTTTCCGGTACGGGAGCATCCACCGCAATACGTTCATAAACGCTCCTTCCGTCCTGGCGGGCCTCCAGCTCAAGACAGAGGGGAGGATATTCTTCGCCGGACAGATCACGGGCGTGGAGGGGTACGTGGAATCGGCGGCCATGGGGCTCCTCGCCGGACTGGCGGCGCTCTATTACGAGCGGGGCAAGACCTTCACGCCTCCTCCGCCGGACACTTGCACCGGGGCGTTATACCGGTACATCGGGACGGAGCGGAAGAATTTTCAACCGATGAACATCAACTTCGGCCTTGTCGAAGGTTATAACAAGCGGAAAAAGCCCGGTGTCGCAGAAAAAGCCCTTTCGGCCATTGCCGAATGGGGAAGCAAGGTAGGGAGAGACCTGAAGTGAGTTCCTATCGGCCGATGGGAGGGACGGCGGATGGGCCATCGGGTGACAGCCGTGCGGCTAAGGCACCTTCGACCGGTTCAAGAGGCGGGAGGCCCCTCAGGTACCGCCCGGATTGCTCGCATTGGACCTCTCCTGCTGGAACTTTTCCTGCGTCCGGTAGTCCGGTGGACGCTGGCGACCTTCCTCATCGTACTGTCTTCCGGGCGTGGCGCACGCTATTTGAGAAAGAAGCGACACCACGAGCAGCGCAGCGGCGACGATCCTTTTCATCCTACCTCCTCCTTCCTGTACCGGGAACCTTCCCTGCGTCAAAGAATAATAATAGTAACGGGCAGCGGGTTTGTGAAGCTCTTGAGCTACTTTCTTCAAGAGACAAAATCGGATACAATGTATTGGGATCGGCAGCGTTGGGTTGTGAGGAGGGGGCCGGTTGATGGCACGGATCTTGGTAATTGACGATGACGAGCTTATCTGCGAGATGCTTTCCCTCATGGTCGAGGACATGGGACACTCGCCTTTGTATGCGACCACGCTTGCAGGCGGTTTTGGGAAGGCCTCGTCCGAGAACTTCGATGTGATCTTTCTCGACATTAGGATGCCCGACGGCAACGGGCTGGACCTCTTGCCCAAGATCCGCGAGTTGCCGTTGCCGCCCGAGGTGATTATCATCACCGGGCTCGGCGACCCCGACGGTGCGGAACTTGCCATCAAGAACGGCGCCTGGGACTATATACAAAAATCGTCCTCCACGAAGGAGATGTCCTTGACGCTCGCGCGGGCTTTGCAATACAGGCAGGAAAAGAATGCCCGCAAGCCGCTTGCCGCTCTGAAGCTGTCCGGCATTATCGGCAACAGCCCAAAAATGAAGACATGTCTCGACCTTCTTGCACAGGCCGCCCACAGCGAGGTCAATATCCTCCTGGAGGGTGAGACGGGCACGGGAAAGGAAGTCTTCGCCAGGGCCATACACGAGAACAGCAAGCGGAGGGAAAACAATTTTGTAGTGGTCGACTGCACGGCCCTCCCCGAGACCCTCGTGGAGAGCGTGCTCTTCGGCCATGAAAAGGGAGCGTTCACCGGGGCGGACAGGGCCCAGGACGGGCTCATAAAGCAGGCCCACAGGGGAACCCTGTTCCTGGACGAAGTGGGCGAGCTTCCCATTAACCTCCAGAGGGCCTTCCTGCGGGTGCTCCAGGAGCACCGCTTCAGGCCGGTGGGCGCAAAACAGGAGATAGAAAGTGATTTCCGGCTTCTGGCTGCCACGAACCGGGACCTGGATAAGATGGTGCAGAACGGCGCTTTTCGCTCGGACCTTCTATTCCGTCTACGCACGCTGGCGATTGATCTGCCCCCTCTTTCTTCGAGAAGGGAAGACATCAAGGAGCTGGCCATGTACCACATGGCGCGCGCTTGCGAGCGCTACGGAATCGGGACAAAGGGTTTTTCGCCGGAGTTTTTCGACGACCTTATGGCGTACGAATGGCCGGGCAACGTGCGGGAGTTGGTCAACGCCGTAGAGCGGGCCGTCACCGACGCCTATCACGAGCCCACGCTCTTCCCGAAACATCTGCCCCTCGACATACGAGTAAAAATAGCCCGTTCTTCCATGCGAAAGGACGCGCCCGCCCCCACCGCCGGAGCAATGTCCCTTGGCTCTCTCGCCGATTATAGGCAGGAAGCGGAAGCGCGCTACCTGCAAGCGCTAATGTTAAAGGCAAAAGGGAATATAAGAGAGGCATGCCATATTTCAGGCCTCTCCCGCTCACGCCTCTACGCCCTTCTTCGGGAGCACAACCTCTCCGGCAGCGCCTAGCCCCAGTCCTGTTTTCTGGACGCGTCCAGTTTTTGGGATGGATTTTAGCCCTTCCGCGCCGCGGGCAGCGGTCTTCGCCGCCGCAAAAAAGCCGCATGGAACGGGCATTTTCCGCAAGAAATTCCTTCGCGCGCTCTTGCGGCACGGTTCTTGTTAATACACACCAAATCGGTCCGATACTTCACGCAAGAGACACGAGGAGGAAAAACATGAATGCCACGGCGGCCCAGAATATTGTGGACGATGCCCAAGCTCCCGATGCTTTCAGGATGTACCTCTACGATATCTCGAAGAACCGCGTGCTCACAAAAGAAGAGGAAAAGGAGATCGCCTGCCGCATAAAAGAGCGCGGCGACAAGGAGGCGGAGCAGAAACTCGTCCTCGCCAATCTCAGACTGGTGGTAAAGATAGCGATGGACTACTACAGCTATCACCTGAACATCCTCGACCTCATACAGGAGGGGAACGTAGGTCTCATGAGGGCCGTCCGGAAGTACGATCCTGACAGGGGGACGCGCTTTTCCACCTACGCCTCTTTCTGGATCCGCGCATATATCCTGAAGTACCTGATGGATTCGTGGAGTATAGTGAAGGTAGGCACCAAAGACAGCCAGAGGAAGCTCTTCTTCTGCCTCAACAAGGAAAAGGAAAAGCTTGAAAAAACCGGTGTGAGCGTCTCCGCCGAGGTGCTTGCCGAGAACCTCGACGTGTCTGCGGCAGACATAGAAGACATGGAGCTCAGACTTTATAACGGCGACGTGTCGCTCGAAGACACGCTTTACGGAGGCGGGGAAGAGATCATAGACACGATCGCATCGGGTGAAGACATCGAGGAGACCGTAGCGGAAAAGGAGAGAAGGGAGATGCTCAAAGATAAGCTCGCCGATTTCAAGAAACTGCTCAACGAAAAAGAGTGTTTTATCCTCGAGCATCGTATAATGGCAGAGGACCCGATCACGTTGCGCGAGATAGGCGAGCGCTTCAACACCTCGAGAGAGAGCATCAGACAATTACAAGCCAAGATATCGAGAAATCTGACGAGAAACCTCCGGGCGGGCATGGTGCGCTCCTAGCTCCTCGGAAGCAACCTTTACATAGCTCGCAGAGGAGCGTGACATCGCCGATTCCGGCCTGCTTTTAGGCATGGCCGCAGTGTGGGTGCTTCTTCGGGAGACCGGAATGTAAGAAAGACGAACAGACACCCTTTTACACTACCTCGGGTGGAGGCAATGGCCCTTTTTACCGCGAAAGAACAGGGGAAAACGACTGTCTTGGTCAATGAGACAAGTATCCCCCTGTAAGACACTTTCTCATCCCGCGAGACATGAAGCGCCGTCCGGACTTTCCCAACCATTTATAATCATTAACTAAATCAGTAACCATCGTACCGCCCGGCGATGGCACAATTCTTGTAGCCCCGTCATCAAATACGAAAAGGCAGTTGAATTAGAGTGACGGGAGGCTTGAGCGAGAGGCCATGGGAGCCGCCGCAGGGTCTTCCGTCGGAGATAAGCGCAACAAGGCAATTACATCATTGGGAGGCATAATTTGTTGCAAGATTTGTACGAAAGGAAGGAACAGGCCAGGCAGCGGGAAGAGACAATAGCGATACCCTTTGATCCTCTGAAAAAATACCTGTCGGAGATATCGAGGCATTCTGTCCTTTCGAGAGAAGAAGAGATGGAGATCGCGGAGAGGGCTCATCGTTACAAGGACGCCGAGGCCTCGCAAAGACTCGTCACTTCCAATCTGAGACTTGTTGTCAAGATAGCCCTCGAATACTACAACACGTACCTGAACGTCCTCGACCTCATCCAGGAAGGGAACGTGGGGCTGGTCCATGCCGTGAAGAAGTACAATCCCTATAAGGGCACGAGGTTCTCGACGTACTCCTCCTTTTGGATCCGGGCCTATATCCTGAAATATATCATGGACTCCTGGAGCATCGTCAAAGTCGGGACCACCCAGAGCCAGAGGAGGCTTTTCTACCGATTGAAAAAGGAAAAGAAGAAGCTCGAGGCTGTAGGCATTTTTCCGGCCCCCCATCTCCTTGCCCGCACGCTCGAGGTTAAGGTGGCGGAGGTAGAGGAAATGGAGAAACGCCTTTCCTGCACCGATATTTCCCTGGAGCACCCCGTCTACGATGACGGGGAGGAAACCTTCATGGACATCATCAAGGCCGACGACAATATTGAAGAGGTAGTCGCCGCAAAGGAAAAGAGGGAGATCCTCGATCAAAAGATCAGGGAATTCAAAGGAATGCTCAACGAAAAAGAGCTCTTCATTTTCGAGAACCGGATAATGATAGAGGAACCCCTAACCCTGCAAGGCATAGGAGAGCAATTCAAGATATCCAGGGAGCGGGTGAGACAGCTGGAAAACAGGGTCCTCAAGAAATTCAACAACAGGTTCGAGGAAGAGTTCAGAAGGCTCGACCTCTAACTACGATCGCCACGTCCGATCCGCATCATGGCGACCCCGAATCGCCCGCATCAGACCGGCGACCCGGTACCGCCACCCGCCGACCGCGCCTTCGCGACCGGGCCGGAATCCCCAAGAAGATGAGAAGAGCCGGTACCCGCCTGTGGGCCGAGAAGAAGAGGAACGGCGGGTGCCTTCGTGTTAGAATAGAGGAGGTCATGAATCCTTTGGGAATATCGGCAAAGCGGCTGGCTTGTCTTCTCCTTCCGGCCTTTATATACGTCTGCGGGGTTGCCTTCGGAGGTGTGTGGGCCGGGGGTGATCCGATCAGGGTCACGGAGGGAGGTAGGATCAGCGCGGACCTGGTCGATATTCCCCTGAACCAGGTGCTCGCTGATCTTTCAAAAAAGCTGCCCCTCCACGTTAAGGGGGGCGTTGGAGGGGGCGAAAGGCTCACGCTCCATTTTTCGGACCTCACTATGGAGGAGGCCCTTCACAAGATTATGGCGGGTTACAATTATGTGTTAATGCTGTCGGGCGAGAGAGGGGAGGGCACGGTGACCTTGACGGTTGTCGGGAAGGTCTCTCACCCCCGGTCCGATTTGTCTGCTGCAGAGGCGACACCGGTGTCCCCGCCTGCAGCGCCGAACCAGCAGCCGTCCTCGGTCCGCCCGCCCGCGCTTGTGCCCGCGGTCTTGCCCACTCCCACGGCCCAGCCGGTGTCGCCGCCCCCGGCGGCCGCTTCCTCCCCGCTTCCCGACCAACAGCCGCCGGCACAGCCTCCCGCTTCCCCGCCCCCGACGCCTGCACCCGACATGGGGCAGCTGCCGCCGCGGGAGTCAGGCGAGCAGCCGGGTTCTGCGGCTACCGCAACGCCGCCCGGCGTTCTACCGCCTCCCGAATCCCAGCCGGAGTTCAATCCCGCTGCCTGGGGAGGGAAGGGCCGCCGCAAGTAGCTCCAGATTTTCTCAATGAAAAGGCCCTTCTCTTTGACAAAGAGAAGGGCCTTTTCATCTTTGCAAAAGGATGTTTATGGCCGTTGCGTCGGGGCCTCCACTGCCTCGCTCACTCTATTATGGCAAGCACCGTATCGGCATCCACTTCCTGCCCTGGCGCGACGAGTATCTCCTTTATAACCCCGCCCGCAGGAGCCACGATCGGCATTTCCATCTTCATTGCCTCGAGGGTCGCTATCTGATCGTCCTCGGCTACCTTGTCGCCCACCTTGCAGTCTATGCTCACTATCTTTCCCACCATAGGGACGGTAACTTCCGTAGCCATCTTTTCCTCCTTAGCTTTTTCTGTATCCCAAAGCGAATTGGGCTATGATCATCTTGTGGATGTTGGACGTTCCTTCGACGATCTGGTAGGATTTCGCGTCTCTAAGGAACCTCTCGACGGGATATTCGGAAGAAAAGCCGTAGGAGCCGAATATCTTGACAGCTTCGGAGGCGCAGAAATTAGCGGATTCCGCAGCATAGTACTTGGCCATCGATGTCTCGAGAGTGTTGTTCATTCCCTTGTCCTTCTGCCACGCCGCCTTCAGGACCAGAAGCTTGGCCGCCTCATGTTCCACGTACATCCTGGCGATCTGCTCCTGCACCATTTGGAACTGGCCGATGGGCTGGCCGAACTGCTCCCTTTCGTTTGCATATTTGCAGGCTTCCTCGATGCAGCTCTGGGCGACGCCGATAGCCCTTGCGGCAGAGCTCAATCTCGTGAAATTGAGCATGGTCATGCAGATCTGAAAACCCTGGCCGAGCTTACCGACTATGGCTGTCTTCGGGATCTTCACCTCTTCAAAAAAGATCTCTCCCGTGGGGGCGCAGTGGAGACCCAGCTTGGTCGTTATCGCCCTCTGGGTGATGCCCGGCGTGTTGAAGTCTATGAAAAAGGCGGACATGCCCTTGTGCTTTGCGGCTTTGTCGGTCATGGCATAGACCACGCCGCAGCCGCAATAAGGGACACCAGAGATCCAGGTCTTAGTGCCGTTCAGGACCCAGCCGTCGTCCGTGGGCGTCGCAGTCGTCCTCATGCTCGCCACGTCGGAGCCGGAGTTAGGCTCCGTGATTGCGAAGCAGCCTCCGCTTGTGCCTGCGATCAGGCCCGGCAGGAACTGTTCTTTCTGTTCTTCGTTTCCGAACTTCAAAAGGACGTTCTGGGGCCCGTTCATCTGCAGGTTGAAGGGGAGCCCCCATGACGGGCTTACCCTGGCGAATTCCGTGGCCATGAGAGTGGCGGCCACGTTACCCTCTTCCAGGCCGAGTCCGCCGTACTTCTCAGGCGCCAGACAGGCGAACATGCCCTGGTTGCCCATCTTCTTGAGCATCTCCGGCCGGTACTTGTGCTCCTTCTCGTCCTCCTCCATGGTAGGCTTGATATTCTTTACAGCAAAATCATAAGCCATCTTACGCATCGATTCTAATTCGTCGGACCACTTAAAATCCATAGATTATCCTCTCCTTTGGGTTTGAATGTGAAATAAAGAGCAAAACAAATGGTATATTAGCAAACGGCATTTTTGATGTCAAGCTAATTCTCCCGAAAAAACGGGGTTCTTTGCATGCGAAAGGCTGCTCCGGAAGATGGGAGAAGATGGCTCGGGAGCCCCGGGAGGAGCAGGAACCTTGCTCCGAAACCGGGGGTTCCAAAGACGAGGGAGCCTATCGGGAGGGCGCTTTCGTCGAGAAGAATCTTTCGAGCGCCCGCACCTGGGAGGGGAAGGCAAGCTCAGGCAGGCGGTCCGCGGGGAAGTAGCCGACATCGCAGGCATCATCTCCGGGCTCCTCCTTTCCTCCAACCTTTTCGGCAAGGAAGGTTACGACAACGACCTCCCCGTAAGCCCCCGTCGCGTCGGAAGAGACATCAAGGAGGCCCGCTATCCTGCCTTCGATGCCGGCCTCTTCCTTGAGCTCCCTTATGGCAGCCTCCTCGATGGTCTCCCCGCATTCGACAAAACCGATGGGGAAGCACCATGTGCCCTTGGCAGGGTCTAGGGCCCTCTTCACGAGGAGAAGCTCGCCCTTCTCGTTTGTGACGATTATCGAGGCGACGGGAAGGGGGTTTTCATAGCAGATATGGCCGCAGGCCTTGCAGACCTGCCGCTGCTTGCCCTCTATGAGGTCATATTCGAGAAGATTCGAGCAAAAGTTGCAAAAGACCTTTTTTTTCATTGCCGTCCCTTCACCCGCCTTTCGCCTCCAGTAGTATAGACCATGAGACCGGGCGCGGCAAAGGCTTTTTGCGTCATTCTCTTTAAGCGCCTCCCCTTATGTGGTATATAGAGAGCCATATGATGCCTTCGAAGCACGCTACGATTTGCCTGGTTACGCTCACCTTGCTCGCTTTGCTCTCCGGGTGCACCCTGGCCGGTACACCCCGCCGCTCCCTTGCCGAGCTCAGAAGCGCCCTCCTTGAGCACGACGGGGAGCGGGCAGTCCGCTACATCGACGTGGACAGCATCGTCGACTCCATGGCAAGGGACACCTTCGAGAAAATGGAAAAAAAGGCGGACAATCCCCTTTACGCGGCGGGCCTTCTAGCGGGCAGGCAGGCGGCCGCCCTCGCCATGCCGGCGGTCAAGGGGCTCCTAAGAAAGGAGCTTAAGGCGGCGATTGCCTCGTCCGGGGAGTCGGGTTATTTCCACGATATCGAGAGGTCGAGCGTCTGGTACCTTAACATCGCCGTTACAGATGAGACGGCAATGGTTACGCCCAAGGGAAAGTCCGATTTTGCCTTCAGGATGGCAAAGACGAAGGAGGGATACTGGCGGATCGTCGAAATAATCAGGAAGTGAGAGAACAGCCGGTCGTTGAAGTTCTTTTCTGAAGACCATATTTTTGAGAGATGACGGGTGGCGCGAGGAGGGAGCCATGATTATCGGCGAGATCGAGAGGGGAGAGACCGAGGTGCTGCGGGTCAGCACCGAGGAATACAAGGGACGGAAGTACGTCGATGTGAGGATCTATTTCGAGAATGACGAAGGGGAGTGGAAACCGACCAAGAAGGGCGTGACGATCCAGCCCGACCGGCTGGACGCCTTCATAGACCTGATCACGAAGGCCGGCAAGGCCCTATAGGGCATCCATCGCTTGGGTGAAAGGGGCGCCGTGGAAGACAACTGCCCGTTCTGCCAGATTATCGAGGGTAAGAGAGACGCGGAGATCGTCTACTCGGACGAGAAAGTGGTGGCATTCAACGACATCCACCCCCACGCCCCTGTCCACGTCCTGATCGTGCCGAGAAAGCACATAAGGAGCGTCAACGACCTCACCGGCGAAGATGCGGGGCTCGTGGCCGAGATGCTGATGAGGGCACGGGAAATAGCAAAGAAGTTGTCCATAGCCGAATCGGGCTACAAATTGCTTATCAATGTCGAGCGGGGGGCGGGGCAGGTTGTATTTCACCTGCATCTGCACCTCTTGGGCGGCTGGCGTGCCTGATCAATTTAGGAGGGGCCGGCTCTTTCCCACCTAATGGGGGGCGGCCGCTCGGCGCGGCGGGCCGATTCCTTGTCTTTGCCCTCTTTTACGAAAGCAGATAGCCGATCTATAAGTCATTCGGCCGCTTCCTGCGGCAGTATGCATTATATTTAGATGAGGGGTCTTCGGTGATACGGTCGGTGCTGTTCGATTTCGGTGGTGTTGTGGCCGATGAGGGCTTCAGGGAAGGTCTGCGCGCCATAGCGCTGAAGAACGGTCTCGACCCCGACCGGTTCTTCTCCAGAGCCCGCGATCTGATCTACGAGACCGGGTACGTAACCGGCCGCGTCGCCGAGCACGTTTACTGGGATGCTGTCAGAAACGCCACGGGGATCAAGGGGGGCGACGGGGAGCTCTCGGACGAGATCATCAGGCGCTTCGTCATCCGTCCCTTCATCCTGAAGGAGGCGGCCGTGCTGAGCGACCAGACGGACTGGCTCGACCGGATAGATGAGAAGACGCATTTTTCGGACCGCTTCGACCGGGTTTTCAATTCCTTTCACCTTGGTAAGAGCAAGCGCGATCCTACTCTTTTCGACGATGTAGCAGCGCAGCTCGGCAGGCAGCCCTCGGAAATCCTGTTCATCGACGACGACCCGGACAACGTGGCGAGGGCCGCCTCCAGGGGCTGGAACGCCATAGCTTACGGGGACGTGGAGAATCTCAGGCGTGTACTGGGACGTTACCTGGCCGAAGCGCCTGGCAGGAACGAGCTTAGAGGAGAACCCTAAAAGGAGGTGTCCAATGAGAAGACGACTCATGGGCCTCATCGCTCTTATGCTTGTGCTCGTCCCCGGTATGGTGCTGCCGTCCAATGGGGCGGGCGGGGACGCGTACCCGGCGGAAACACAGGGCGGGCCTTACGCTCAGGAGGAGCCCATACCTGCACCGAGCGGGGATACGATGATCGTGGACCTTTTCTTCGTGCGCCCCGTGAGCTTCCTCGCCCTCCTCATCGGCACCGGTACCTCCATCCTTGCGACGCCCTTCGCCCTCGCGACCGGGACAACGGGACCGGTGTACGAGAGACTGGTCGTCGAGCCCTACTATTTCCTGGTCTGCCGCCCCTTGGGCCAGTTTTGAGGCGTGTGCCGCGGTGATCCATAACACTATAGAGAGCATGGAGGAGAGGATCCTCACCGCAGGATCGATGAGAGAGGAAGACAGGCAGGAGCTGCTCAAACTCCTTGCAAGCCTGGCGAAGGAGATCGCTGCCTTGGAGCAGACCCATCCCGACCAGGCCGAGAGCATCACGGGCTTTGCCCGCCTCTCCGTCCATGAGGCGACAAGGGAAGAGAAGGACGAGCAACTGCTGCACCTTTCGGTGAGGGGCCTGGTATCGTCGATAAAGGGCTTCGAAGGCACCCATGAGGACCTGGTGAGGGCGGTGAACTCCATCGCCTTCGTTCTGGCGAATATGGGCCTGTGAAAGGGCGGTCAGGCTGCGATTCCGTCTAGATGTCGCGCCAGCTCCTGTTTCGGCAATGCCCCGACCACCCGGTCCACGAGCTTTCCCCGTTTGTAGAGAAAAAGCGTGGGTGTCCCGTTGACGTTCTCCCGAGAGGCAATCGCCTGGTTCCTCTCGATGTCGAGGGTGACGAACTTAACGCGGCCGGCGTATTCCGACGCGAGCTCCTCAAGGACGGGCGCAAGCCTGATGCAATGTCCGCAGCGGGGCGAAAAGAACTCGACCAGCACGGGGCCCTCGAATGCGAGCACCTCGCCTGCGAAAGTGCCGTCCGATATCGGGACAGACCGCTCCGGAAAAAGGACCGTGGGCCGCATCGGAGATTTGCACCGGCCGCACACGGCTCTTTCGTCGCCCCACCTGTCTGCCGGAATGCGGTTGCGGGCGCCGCAGGACGGGCAGCGCACAACGAAGCTCTCCATGGAACAAATATATTGGCGCGGGGGCGGGCTGTCAATTATGAAGGGGGTGCCTATTTTGCGATCTTGACCGAGTACACCTGCTGGCTGATGCCGCCGTCCGTGTCCTTCAAGGTGATCCTCAGCTTGTGGTCTCCGGGAGGAAGGTCCGCTTTTTCGACCCTGACCCCGCCGGGGCTCAAATAGCCGGCTACCCTGTCGGTGATGTCGATGGATATCAGCTTCAGGTACTCCAGCTTGAAGCTTTTAAGGTCGACCAGCGTGCCCTCTCTGGGAATGAAACTGATAACGAGCCGTATGGGGGCCCTGTACTCGGCGTCGGCCGGCGGCTCCACGACCTTGATCTGGGGCCCTGTGCTGTGCTTTATCTCGATCACGGAAAAAGAGGCGGGCATCTCGTAGCACTTCCCCGATTCGCAGACCGTTCCCGAGGCAGCTTCTTTTTGACCCTGCGCCGTTGCCCTCTTCATGTCTTCCGGCGTTAGAAGGGTCACGGTGCGGGCCGGGGCACAGCCCCATAGTGCCGCAAGAAGTACCGCCGGTGCAAGGGCGACGGAAAGCCTGAACGTTTGCATATGGCGATGATATCACAGTCCGGAAACAAATCAAAGAAAAAGATAGGCAGCCCGCGTGCTATAATAGGCGCATGATCGTGAGGAACATAGAGGACCCCATAGTCCGGGCGACAACGTACAGGGCACACTGGGGCGGCGTGGCCCGCATGGTGCTGACCAGCGAGCACCTCCAATCCATGGAGTTCTTCGCTTGGGCGGCCCTGCCGGCGGGAAATACAATCGAGGAGCACGTCGATGCCGTGGAGGAGATCTATTTCATCCTCCACGGGGGCGGGTTGATGAAGGTCGGGGACGAGGAAAAAGCGGTCAAGGCGGGGGACGCCATATGGATCCCCTCCGGGCAGCCGCACCGCTTGTTCAACAACACCGAAGAGACAACCTTTTTTATCTGCGTCGCCGCTTATCCCAGATAGGGCCTCAGGCTTTTATGCGCACCGTCGGGTCCGCGCTGCGGATGGCCTGGAGAACCTCGTTCTTTTTCGACTCCATCTCGTCGCTGTTTTCCGCCTCCAGGTTGAGCCTCACGAGGGGCTCCGTGTTGGAGGCGCGGAGGTTAAACCACCACGAGTCGTAATCGATGGAGAGACCGTCCAGATGGTCCTGCCTTCCGTCGGGAAAAGCAGCCTCCAGCGCTTTGTAGATTCCGTCCTTATCGGCCGCCTCCATGTTGATCTCGCCTGTTGCCGCATACTTTTTCAGGGGGGCGATTAGCCTTGAGACGGGCGTCTTTTTCAGGGCCAGAAGGTTGAGCATCTGGATCATTGCGAAGATCGCGTTGTCCGTAAAGCCCGCGTCGCGGAAGTAGAAATGGCCTGAAAGCTCACCCGCAAAAACTGCGTCCTGCTCCCTCATTGCCGCCTTGATGAAGGCGTGACCCACCCTGGAGCGGATCGCCCTGCCCCCGAGGCGGGTAATCGTCTCGGGCACCGCGCGGCTGGACCTGAGGTCGTACAGGATCGTGGCACCCGGCGTCTTTGCCAGATAAACCTGGCTGATGAGGGCTGTCACCAGGTCTTCCGGTATTTTTTCTCCCTTCTCGTCGATAAAGCCGCACCTGTCGGCGTCGCCGTCGAAGGCGATCCCGATGTCGGCCTTCTGCCTTATCACCATGGCGCGGAGGTCTTCCGTGTTTCTCGGGATCAGTGGGTTGGCGACGTGATGGGGGAAGCGGCCGTCGGGCTCCATGTACATTGGCGTCACCTGCCACATCGGGAACTGCTGTGTCAGGGGGAGCACCTCCGGCCCGATAGTGCCGTTGCCTGCATCGATCACCATTTTCAGGGGAACAGGGTCTTGAACGAAGGTCTTGAGGCGGTCGATGTATACGGGGAGGATCGACCTGTGGCTGCACTCGCCTGCCTCATGGGCGGCTAAGGGTGCGCTCCGGCCGACCATTTTTTCGAGGGCAGGCAGGCCCGCGTCGCCCGACAGTGGTATGGCCTTCTCTCTGCAAAGCTTGAAGCCGTTGGATTCCCCCGGCAGATGGGAAGCGGTAACCATAGCGCCGCCGTCGTACGCGCCCTCTATGATCGCGAAGTAGAGAAGGGGCGTGGATACAAGGCCTATGTCAGTCACGGCTGCGCCGGCAGAAATGGCGCCCTGGGCGAAGGCCTCCGCCAGCGCCGGTGAAGAGAGGCGCATGTCGTAGCCGATCACGATTTTGCCGGCTGACAAAAGCTTCACGAAAGCAGCGCCGATCCTGAAGGCGACCTCGTCGTTCAGCTCATCGGGATAGACGCCCCTTATGTCGTATGCCTTGAAGATCGACGCCATAGTCGCCTCGTCGAAAGTATTCGCCGGCGCATAATTACATTGACAACCCTGCGCCTGAAGATAATATTTTATTTAACATAAATCAAACGTGCCCTTTTGTCATCACAAAACGACCGGAGGTGGACAATGGAGAGGACCAGGAGCGTGCGTGTATACTCGGTGCCTACCTGACCGCACTGCAAGAGGATAAAGCGTTTCCTCGAGGAGCGGGGCGTCTCCTTTCAAGATGTCGACGTTGCGTCGGACAAGGCTGCAAGGGATGATATGGTAAAGAGGTCGGGCCAGATAGGCGTTCCCGTGATAGAGATCGACGGGCACCTCATCGTGGGATTCGATGAGGACCGTCTTAAAAAAGAGCTCGGACTGTAACGTGGAACCACAGCCATGTACGACTTGATAATCGTTGGAGCGGGTCCCGCAGGCATGACTGCTGCCGTGTACTCGGCAAGGCAGAAGGCCCAGACCCTTCTTTTGACGAAGGATGTAGGCGGTCAGGTCAATTGGACCCTCGGCGTAGAAAATTACATGGGGTACCAGTTCATAGAAGGCATAGAGCTGATCGCCAAGTTTGAGGAGCAGGTAAGGAAGTTCCCCATCGACATAAAAATCGGCCCCGGGGTAAAGTCTCTCATCAGGGTCCACGGAGGGGGGTTCGAGGTCGGCGACGAGAAAGGAACGAAGTACCTCGGCCGGACGGTCATTATATGCAGCGGGAAACGGCCGAGGATGCTGGGAGTTCCGGGGGAAGAGAAGCTCCGGGGCAAGGGCGTCACGTACTGCTCGGTCTGCGACGGTCCGCTCTTCGGGGGCGTGGAGGTGGCGGTGATTGGCGGGGGAAACTCGGCCATGGAGGCTGCCATCGACATGTCGAAAATAGCGAGTCGCGTCCATCTGGTCTCTCTCACACCGCTGACGGGCGACCATGTACTGAGGGAGAAGGTGGGTGAGGCGGTCAATGTCGCCGTCCTGACAGAGCACGAGACGACGGAGATCATGGGAAACGGGACGGTCTCCGCCATCCGCGTGAAGGACCTGAAGGGGGGCGAGAAAAAGGTGCTACCCGTGGCCGGCGTCTTCGTGGAGATCGGGCTGATTCCCAATTCGGATTTCGTCCGGGACATGCTGACGCTGAACGAGCTGGGGGAGATCATGATCAACTGCTCCTGCGAAACGGGCGTGCCCGGCCTTTACGCCGCCGGCGACGTTACATCCGTGCCTGCCAAGCAGATCGTAGTTGCGGCGGGGGAGGGCGCCAAGGCTGCCCTGCAGGCCCATCAGTTCCTTCAGAAGTGCGCCTGACGGAGCCTTATTTGAGCACCTGTTGAAGGGGGTCCCAAAAAAGCCCGAAAAGAGGCCGGAAGGGGAGGGCAAAAAACCGTCTTCCTCAAGTACGCCAGAATATTGGGGATTTTTTTGGCAGCTCCGGAAGATCGTCGTCCCTAGCGGAGACATTTGGTTTCCTGAATATAGCTTGAAACAATTGGGCTTTCCCCGTTGCTTAGTGAAAAGGCAGAACGCTGAAAAGCTTGTTATAATCAGAAGTTAGAGCCGCGCTCCCACAGGTTTTCTACATGTTTTACACATTTGCTGTGGAAAAGGATGGAAGGGGGGCGAATTCACTCAACATTCAGGGCCGAGGCGAATCTCGGCGGAAGTCGCCCCGTCCAGGGTCACGATTATGGTTATTTTCACTATCGGCCACTCGACCCACCCCCTACCGGAATTCATCGGGCTATTGAAGCTCCATGGCGTCTCGCTCGTAGTCGACGTGAGGACGGTCCCCCGTTCCCGCCATAACCCGCAGTATAACAGGGAGACGCTGCCCGGGTCTCTCGCCTTGGAAAACATCGCTTACGAGCACATGGCCGGGCTGGGGGGTCTCCGGAAGGCCGATTCTCCTTCGCCGAACACCGCCTGGCGCAACGCCTCCTTTCGGGGCTTTGCAGACTATATGCAGACCGAGGCATTCAGAGACAGCATCGACAGGCTGGCCGCATCTGCCGAGCTGTCCCGTCCTGCGCTAATGTGCGCCGAGGCCCTTCCGTGGCGCTGCCACCGGTGGCTCATTGCCGATGCCCTGAAGGCAAGGGGGATCGAGGTAGACCACATCATGGCCGGGGGCAACCTCAAGGGCCACGTTATGACCGGGTTTGCCAAGATAGTGGACCGGGGGAGGGTCATCTATCCAGCCGAGCCGGGCGCTTTTTGCGCCTGACTTTATCGTCTTCGGGCCGCCCTATCCCCGCGCCAAAAATCGCCCCGGCCCTCCCGGTCCGTCGGCCCGGAGCCGCGACCCATAGCCCGGCCGGGCTGACTAATCTGTGCCGATCATGTATAATAGTGCATATCTCATCGGGGTTTTTATGCTTCTGTTGCCGAAAAGTGTCTCCCATCCAGCCCGTTATCTCGGTATAGAACCGAACAGGTTTATGAAAGACCCGGACAAGGTGAAAGTGCGGTTTGCCCTCTGCTACCCAGATGTGTACGAAATAGGCATGTCGTATCCGGGGTTTTTCTTCCTCTACGAGATGCTCAACGGCTTC
Organism: Syntrophorhabdales bacterium; assembly: GCA_049521495.1. GTDB lineage: Bacteria > Desulfobacterota > Syntrophorhabdia > Syntrophorhabdales > WCHB1-27 > CAWEPK01. The sequence continues at coordinate 33,994 of JBEKOT010000009.1, forward strand.
GAAGGGGTCTGGTGCGAGCGATGCTTTGCCCCTTGGAGCGACATGGAGCAGTACCTGAAGGCCTCGGGCGCACCCCTAGCGACCCTCGAGTCGCGGACCCCCCTTGCGAACATGGACGTCGTGGGCTTTTCGCTCACCTACGAGTTGAACGTGACGAACGTGCTCAATATGCTCTCGCTGGGGGGGATAGCGATAAGAGCCGACGAGAGGGAGGGCGGCCCGCTCGTCATCGGCGGCGGTCCGCTCATGCTCAACCCCACCCCCTTCGAGCGGTTCTTTGACCTTATCGTCGTGGGAGAAGCCGAAGGCGTATTGCCGGAGATCGTCCGCGTCGTTTCGGGGCTCAAGGGGCTGGCGAGACAAGACGTCGTTGCCGAGCTTGCCCGCCTTGACGGCACCTATTCACCCTTTTCGAGGAAGTCCGTCAAAAGGCTCTACGTAGATGACCTGAACAGCTCCTTCCATCCTGTCAGACCGCCCATCCCGATAGTGGGGAGCGTGCACAACCGCCTCAATATCGAGATATCGAGGGGCTGCGGTAACGGTTGCCGGTTCTGCATGGCCGGCTATGGCTACAGGCCTTACAGGGAGAGGACGCCGGCCAGGATAGGGGAGATAATGGATCAGGCTCTGGCAGAAACAGGCTTCGAGGAGGTGACCCTGCTGTCCCTGAGTTCCGGCGACTACAGCAGCCTGCCTTCCCTCATAGAGTACATAAGGCGCAATCACGGCCATGTCTCCGTTTCGCTTCCATCCCTCAAGATAGGGAGCATCACGGAAGAGGAGATAGACCTTTTGGCAAAAGGTGCCAGGGGCGGCTTCACCTTTGCCCTGGAGACCACTACGGCAGAGCTCCGGGACAGGTTGAACAAGGACATAAACGTCGAGCTCCTCACAAGCCGCCTCCCCCTTCTGCGCAAGCGGGGATGGAGGAAGATCAAACTCTATCTCATGATCGGCTTTCCATGGGAGCGCGACGAGGACCTGCTCTCCGTCAGGGACCTGATCAGGCCCTTTGTTAAGAACGGGATCGAGGTCAACCTTTCCGTCTCGCCCTTTACTCCGAAGCCCCATACCCCCTTCCAGTGGCTTCCGGTGGACGAGGAGGCGCGATTGCGCGAGAAGGCCCGGATAGTGAAGAGGGCCGCCTCGGGCAGAGGCATAAAGATAAAGGTCAGGGACATATCGACAAGCCTCGTGGAAGCGCTCGTCGCGCGCGGCGACGAGCGCCTGGCCCCCCTGTTTGAGGAGCTGCATGAAAAGGGCGTAAGGCTCGAGGCCTGGACCGAGTCGTTCGACCCGTGCGTTTACGAGGAGTGGCTTGCAAAAAAAAACGGCCTTGCCGCGAGTCTTTTGGGACCGAGAGAGACAGGCGCGGAGCTTCCCTGGGACTTTGTCGACACCGGGGTAGAAAAGTCCTTCCTGCTCAAGGAGCTCGAAGCCGCTTTCCGCATGGAGAAGACTCCCGACTGCTACTCGTCGTGCGCCCGGTGCGGTCTGTCGTGCGGCGGCCGGAAGCCGCCCCCGGTGCCCGGCCCGGCCGTATTTTCCGGACCGGATGCCGCTTCGCCTCCCGAACCGGATAAGGCCGGCTTTTACCAGGTCGAGGCGCTGCCGGAACCGCCTTCTTTTACGACCCTTACCATCAGGTATGCAAAAGCAGGCGAGGCCCGTTATATAGGCCACCTCGATACGGTGGACATTCTGTTGCGGGCATTCAGGTCGGCGGGCATCTCTT
>JBEKOT010000010.1:0-34826 GCA_049521495.1 Syntrophorhabdales bacterium
CATTGAGCGGCTCTGTAGGGGGCGACGAGATCAACGGGATAATGCAAGGCGATCGGAGGTTTCCCGAAGGCTTCCGAAGGTGGACTGCACAGCGCCCGCCCGGCACCTGCACGCCTCTCGCCCGCTGACCCTCACTCGACGAAGCGGCGATTCGTCAACCGACCGCGCCCCCCGAAGGCTCGACTATCATCTCCAGGGAAAACAGCCTTTCTGCCTCTCTCCCTATCTTCCTGGTGAGCGACCTCGACATGTATCCGAAAAGCGGGGCAGTCACTACCGGTATCCAGCGGGCGGCCGCCCTTTCCGCTGCCCTGTTCACGATCCGGGTTCCGACAGCCCCGGCGATGCGCTTGACAACCCTCGCGTTCACCGATCTCATTACGAGGGCCGTCCCCATCCTCCTGACGAGTGTCTCTCCCGCTGCCACCCCCAGGACATTACCGAGGATAAGGAGGATGATTTCGGCGCTGGCTTGCTCCTCCTTGTGATGGTGCCTGGCGATTCGTTTGATGAGGTTGATCTGAAGCCTTGTGAGGGCCGCGACCTCTGGAAGGATGGTCGCCATGCCGATGGGGCCGGGGATAAGGCCGAGGGCCGTACTGAGCTTGAACGCCCTTCGGGCAGCCTCATCGATCATCTCATCTGGCGTGCCGGTCGGCTCCGCGTCTTCCTTGTGCGAGAGCAATGCATTGATTGTTCTGCTTATCCAGTTCCGTCTCTCCTCCGGCGCCTCGCCCATGGTGACCAGAAATAATTGTAAACCACCCTACCGGTCCCCGTCAATCCCTTTCGAGGACACCATGGGGCCTCCAGCGGCAACCGCCCGGCCGCAAGACGGGTTTTTCGTTGACAAAAAAAGTTAAATGTCTATAAGATGTTGACTATGAAAGCCTTTTTCACAGACATGTTCCTCGACTTGTACGACAACTTCGCCGAGGTCTTTTTCAATATCATCCTCATGGTGGTAGTCATGATCGTCGGCTTCATCGTAAGCTGGGTGGTCCGCAAGCTTATAGAGAAGCTGCTTATCCTCTTTCGTTTCGACAAATGGGCAGCGGGCGTGGGCATAACCACGTTCCTGGAAAGAGGCGGGGTGAAGGCACAGCCTTCCACGATCATAAGCCGCGTTGTCTTCTGGATTTTTATCATTACCGTTTTTTCCTTCGGTCTTAACCTGGTCGGCATATCGCAGTTTACCGAGTATGCCTCCCGGATCACAAGCGCCCTGCCCTACGTCGTAATCTCCGTGATTATCGTAATAGTGGGCATTATCTTCAGCACCTTTCTGAGCAGGATAATTTACGTGGCGTGCCAGAACGCACACCTCGGTTACGGGGACGTCATCTCAAAAGGCGTGCGGATCCTGCTCGTCGTGATCACCTTCGGCATAGTCTTCGAATACATGGGCCTTGGGAGCACCATCATCAGCATAAGCTTTCTAATTATCTTCGGGGGGATCATCCTGACCCTCTCACTCGCCCTCGGCATCGGTCTCAGCACTGTCATAACGGGCTTCATCAAGGACAAGGTCAACGACAGGAATAGAAAGAAAGCCTGAAGTTCACGCCCCTCCGGGGCTGCCCTAACTCAAGCTAGCGGTCCGGGCTTATACGAGGAAGCGCCTGAACCAGTCGAGGGACAGGGTAATCGCCCGGTTCCGGTGACCGGGAACGGAAAAGATATGGTCCGCCCCTTTGATCAGCTCGAACCTTTTCGGTTTTTTCAGGTTCCTGTAAACAGCCTTGCCCTCGCGGGCCGGGATCACCTCGTCCATCTCCCCGTGGATGACAAGGGCGCAGGAGACGTTTCTTGCCTCTGCGAGCAAGTCATGCCTCGCAAAGTCTTCGTATAGAAGATTTCTGAAGTCTATCTCCGAAAAGGAGGTTTCCTTTTTTTCGAGGAGGCAGGGCGTGGCCCAGAGGCAAATGCAGAGGACCCGTCTGTCGCGCGCCGCCTTTATCAGCGATGTGGCGCCGCCGAAGCTGCTCCCGAGCAGGCCGATCTTTTCCGAATCGAGGGACGGACGCTTCAAAGTCCACTCGAAGACGTCGTCCAGGTTCTTGACCCTCCCGCTCAAGGTCGTCTCCTCGATATTCCCCTCGCTGTCTCCGCAGCCCTCGTAGTCGAACCTGCAGGTCGCAACGCCTGATGCCTGGAAAGCCTCTGAAATGGCCACGTACTTCGAGCTGTCTTTAGAGCTTATGAGGCCGTGCGAGAGGATCACGCAGGGAAATCGACCGTCCCTGTCCGGCAGCGTGAGGAGACCCTTTATTCTGTGGCGGCCCGACCGGATCTCAAACTGCTCCACCATGGCGCATTTCCTTCATCTGGCGGAAGAATATCTCTTCAAGTGTAATAAGGTTTATCACGTCTTCCTTATTGTATTCGAGGAGCAGCTTCAACGCCCCCGTCTGCCCCTTTTTCACGTACCTTTCCCACAGCAGCATCGCCTTATAGCCGTCAATCCCCTCGGTCTTCCTCTTTATGCCGTACATCTTCTCCAGTTGCTTGAGGCCGCCGCGCAGGCCGAGGTTTTTTTTCACCTTGAAAAGGTCCAGGGAGGAACAAGCGCCTTTCAGGTCAATGTTGAAATACTTCTCCAGCATCGGCAGGTCGAACCTGTCCCCGTTGAAGGTGACGATCGTTTTCGCCTGGCCCAGCACACCCTCCAGGTTGTCAGCGGTCACGTCATCGCCGTAGAACTGGACGAAACCGCCCGGCCGGCAGAAAATGCCGATCACGCAGACATTGCCCTCCCTGTCCGTTTCAATATCGAGGTACGCTTTCATCTGTTAGAGATCTCCTTTCCGTCGGCAGCCCGGCCGGTCCCATCTTTTTGCCCCGGTCGGCTTTCGAACCTTTACGGGCTATTCATGTTCTGACCGTCACTATTCCTATAATACCTAGAGAAAAGAAAAGCATGTTCGAGAGCCAGGCAGCGAAGAGGGGCGGGAAGGCCTCCTTGTAGCCGAAGGAGAGCGCTATCGAATGGAATCCCCAATAGGAGATGCCGACGCAAATGCCCGAAAAGATCCCCTTCGACACGTTTTTCGTCTTCGAGTAACGCAGGCCCACTGAAAAGGCCGCTAGCACCATGATGACGTTGATGAAGGGGAAGGAGATCTTGTTATCGAGATCTACCATGTATCTCCTCACGTCGTGTCCGTTCCTCCTGAGTTTCGATATGTATCTCTCCAGCTCTTTGTAGCTCATCTCCTCGGGACTCTTGTCCACAATCTTGAAGATCGACGGGGACTCCGTGATGAGGCCGGTCATCGTCTTGTGCATCTTCCTCGATTCTATCCCATCGTCCCTGAACGTTCTTTCGGCCACATCCGTAAAGAACCATTGACCCTTCTTCTGGTCTCCTTTCCAGAATCCGCTCTTTGCGTCATAACGTTTGCGAATGGAGTAGTCGTCCGAGAGTTCCAGGATAGTGAGCCCCTTTATCTCGTCTTTCTTAACGTCGTAGAAGTCGATGTTGCACACCTGATTTCCACGCCTGAACCATATTTTATCATTCTTGAAGACGACATAGGTCTGGTCTTCTTTGATCTTGGCCCGCAGGATGTACTCCGCGGCGGAAGAGCTGTACGGTATTATCCACTCCGAAAGAGCGAACGAGAGGACTACCAGGACCAGCGAGAAGGAAAGGAGGGGCTTCATGAGCGAGAACGTGCTAATGCCGGCCGTCCTTACGACGATCACCTCGTTTCCCCTTATCATCATGATGATAAGGACGAGTATGGAGACCAGGAACGCCAAGGGGAGGAGCAGGTTGAAGTTGTTGGGTATGTTGAGGGCGACATAAGACAGCCCCAGGACGAACTTATGGAAGCTCTGTGTGAAAATATCCAGGTGGTCGAAGAAATCTATCATCGTGAAGATAATGATCCCGGCCAACTCGCTGATGAGCAGCAGTTTGATCGTATTGCCTACGAGATATTTATTCAGCCTTCGCAAGAGAGGGCTCCCAAAGTCGTTTGAATCTGTCCAGTATCCTTGCCTGGTCCTCGTTGTTCAACTGGGTAATAAGGTAGAGGCCGGCCGCCGAGAACAAGACGTTCGGGGCAAAGCAGACTAGAACCGGCGGCGCCTCATAGACACGCCCTATGTTCTCCATTATTGCGGACAGAATGTAATAGCAAATGAATATGAGCAAGCTGTAGACGACACCCGAGAATTTCCCCTCGGTCTTCCTCTTTATCCCCAAGGGGACGGTGAGCAGCACAAAGGCAACGATGGAGAAGGGGACGCTGATCTTCTTGTACATCTCGACGGCGAACTCGTACCTGCTTTCGCCCTTGGCGGCCGTAAAGGCCTTCCGCAGCTCGTTGATGTCCATTTCGAACGGCCTCTTTCTCCATTCCTTGTTGGGCAAAACGCTCGACAGGTTGAGCGAGAACGTATAGTCCTTGAAGGAGAGACTCCTGTATGCATCTTCCTGCTTTTCCCATCTCTGAAGGCTGCCGTTCTTGAGCTTGAATGAAAGGTCCAGCGAGCTCGTATCGATATTGACCGTCCCCTTCTGAGCGGCTACTGTCTGGCGCACGCCCTCGTCCCTGTCATCGGATATTATGATGCCGCTCAAGACCTTGTTGTGGGTGTCTACCTTGTCGATATAGATGACCACCCCGGGTATGGCGTCGTTGAATATCCCCTCCTTGTCCTCGATGGAGATCCCTTTCTTGGCGATGTTCGCCAGCGTGTTCCGAAAAGCGTCGCTGCTCTTGCTGAGGAGGAGGCTGTTGTTCAGGAACCCCGCCAGGAATACGGCAAGACCAAGCGCAGAGATTGGCACGAAAAGGTACATAAGGTTGACGCCGCTTGCTTTCAACGCCAGTATCTCGTTTTCGCTCGAAAGCCTTCCAAGGACCACGACCGAAGAGAGGAGGAACGCCATGGGGAGGGTGAACGTCAGGAAGGGGGGGCAGGAGTACGCGATGAGCATGACTATATCCCCCAGACCGACACCCTTGTTGATTACGAGGTCCGCCATTTTCCCAAGGCGACTCATAACGAGTATGAACGTGAACACCGCGAGGGAAAGCAGGAAGAACAGAACGAGCTCCTTGAGCAGGTAAAAATAAAACTTTCGCAAGAAGAAACTCGTCCTTTTCATCCTTTAATCTACCACCCGCTGGGGCATTAGTCAATTTGGCATCCGCCCCGCTCCATGTCGACAGCCGGGTTAAGCATGGGCCAAGGCCGCGTTGCAGCGAACCCTAAAGAGCCCTCCTCCCTTTGAATGACGGTCCGGTCCTCATCATGAAGGGCCGGGTTGCGATCTTTCTGGCAAGACCCGCCAGACCCCGGGGCGACAGGAGCATGATGAAGATCAGGATGATACCCTGGATCAAAAGGCTGTATCCTGCGTATCTCGCAAGGAGAAAATAGAGGAAAACGACCACGACGGTGCCTATCATAGGCCCCTCCTCCGTCCGGATGCCCCCTATTACGGTGGCTAGGAGGAGGGTCATGGTCCACTTGACGCTAAAGGTGGCCGACGGCTCTATGTACCCCTGATATAGGTAATAAACAGCGCCGGCAAACCCGGTCACGGCGGCTGCGACTATGAAAGTGTAAAGCTTGAGGCTGAACACATTGACGCCTGAGCTCGCGGCACACCGCTCGTTATCATGAATGGCCGCGAGGCCAAGGCCCAGCCTTGATCTGAGGATGACCCTTACGACCAGAGCCGAGCCAACCGCCGCTAACAGAGCAAGCCAATAAATGGACCCGGAGGAAATGTCCCCGATCCCTTTCACCATGTAGCCCGCCCCCGCCCCGTGCATCTTTCCGCCTACGGGCCGCCATAGATAGAAGACCATCCTCAGCGCCTCGGGTACGACGAGGGTGCCGATAGCAAAATAGACCCCGCTCAATCTGAAGACCGCTCCGGAAATGGCAAGGGCAAAGAGGGCTGCCGCAAGAATTCCGAAGGGCAGGCCTATCCACCAGGGAATGCCGACCCAGGTGCCGACGGTCATGGTATAACCGGCAAGACCGATAAAGGCAGGTTGACACAGGGAGATCAATCCGGCATACCCGGCAAGAAGGTTCCACATATTTGCAAGGGCGAGGTAGATAAGGAAGAGGAATATGTATAGCAGCCAGCTCTCGGGAGCGCCCGCCAGGGGCATTGCCGCAAGGGCGGCTATGACAAGCGAGGCGACGATCGGTGTCCTTATGGTATGCTTACCGTCCAAAGAGCCCTCTCGGCCGTATTGCAAGTATCAAAAACACAAGAACGTAGACAATGAGCATCTGAGAGGCCGGCCCGAAGAGACAGCCTCCCAGGGTCTGGAACACGCCGAGGATCACGCCGCCGAAAAAAGTTCCCACCATGCTGCCGAGGCCGCCGATAATGACGGTCCCGAAGGCGATGGTGAGGAAGGATATCCCCGAGGTAGGCGTGAAAGGGAAGGTCATGCCGAGGAAAACTCCCGCTATTGCAGCGGACCCCATGGCGATGGCAAAGGCGTAGCCGTAGACGCGGTTAGTGTTTATGCCCATGAGCTGGGCCACCCTTCCGTCCTGGGAGGCTGCGGTGATCGCCCTCCCCATGTACGTCCGTGTGAGGAATGTGCGGAGGGCGAGCGTAACGACGATGCCGGCCATGAAGTCAAGCAGATACGACAGGGGAAACTGGCGCTCCCCAATAAAGAAACTCATGGCGGAGTACGAGGTGTTCAGGCCCCGCGACAGAGGGGTCCACAGGATCTGGTTCAGGTTCTGAAGGACAAGAGAGATGCCGAAGGCTATGATCAGGGGCGTCTCGGAGGAGATGGCAAAGCCCTTACCCAGGAGATACCGCTGGATCACAAAACCCAGGACGAACATGAAGGGTATGGAGATAACAAGGCCCAGAACAGGGTCGATGCCCAGATACGCAAGAAGGGCATAAGCGATATAGCTCGACAGGATAACAAGGTCCCCGTGGGCGAGGTTGATCAGCTTCATCACGCCGAAGATCAGCGAGAGGCCGAGGGCGACGAGGCCGTACAGTCCGCCCAGCATGATGCCTATAACCAATGGAGTGACAATATCCATCATGTCGCCTCGCACTCATCGATGCCGAAATAAGCCTTTTTTACCTTGGCGTTCTCGCGGAGGTCAGCCGCCGCCCCGTGCAAAACAACCCGGCCTGTCTCCAATATGTAGGCCCTGTCCGCCTCCTTTAACGTCCGGTTGACGTTCTGCTCGACGAAGAGCACCGTAATGCCCCTTTCCCTGATCTTGCCTAACACCTTGAAGATTTCATCTACGACGATGGGGGCCAGACCGAGGGACATCTCGTCGATGAGCATGAGCTTAGGGTGGGCCATAAGGCCCCGACCGATAGCGAGCATCTGCTGCTCTCCGCCGCTCAAGGTCTTAGCCACCTGTTTCTTCCTCTCTGAGAGATTGGGGAAGAGATCGTACACAATTGCCAGACTTTCTGCCCGTTTGCGCCTGGCGCCTGCCGCATAGGAACCGACTAGGAGGTTGTCGAGCACCGTCATGTCGGGGAAGACGCGCCTTCCCTCCGGAACCTGCGTTATGCCCAGCTCCACGATCTGATACGGATCCAGCCCTCCAATGTCTTTTCCCTCGAACTCGATTGTGCCTCTGGCCGGATGAAGGACACCTGAGATTGCATCCAGGAGCGTCGTCTTGCCCGCGGTATTGGCGCCGATAAGGGCGAGCATCTCACCCCGTCTCACTTCGAGCGACACGTTCCACAGCGCCTGAAATGTGCCGTGGAAGACGTCCACGTCTGTTATTCTGAGGACTGTATCATTGTCACGCGCCGAAATAGGCATCCATGACCTTTCTGTCGCACATCACCGCACCAGGACTGTCCTCACAGATCTTCGCGCCCTTGTCTATCACGACTATCCTGTCTACCGCATTCACGAGCACTCTCATCACGTGTTCGATGATGATGATGGTTATCCCCATTCCCCGTATACGGCGAATGGTTTCGAGTATCCCGGGGATCTCCCGCTCCGTGGTGCCGGCCGCTACCTCATCCATCAGAAGGAGCTCCGGTTTCCTGGCCAGCGCCCGGGCAAGCTCGAGCTTCTTCAGGGACAGAATGGGCAGGCTTCCGGCGGGAATATCCCTTTTTTCCCTGAGATCGACAAGATCGAATATACCGTCGGCCTCCATCTCCGCTTCAGCGGCACCTTTCTTGAGACCTCTGCCGAAGACCGCGGGTACGAGCAGATTGTCCCGGACTGTGAGGGTAACGAAGGGCTGGGGGATCTGGTACGTCCTGCCGATGCCCAGACGGCATATCTTATGGGCGGGCAGCCCGGTGATGTCCCGGCCTTTGAATCTGACGCTGCCTGCGTCCGGGGCATACTCCCCGGCAATGACATTGAGGAGGGTCGTTTTACCGGCGCCGTTAGGGCCCATGAGGCCCACCGCCGCGCCCCTCTCGACCTCGAAGCTGACCTCCCTCAGGGCGGTCAAACCGCCAAAGTATTTCGTCACCCCGCTGACGGAGAGAATCGGATCGCTCATGGCGCCCATCCGTTTCGTTCAAGGATGGAGGCGCTCGCTGTTACCAACGCCCGCGCCTCCATCCCCGTCCTTCACAACCGGATCAATAAGGCTTCGGGAAAAGGGGTTGGGCCGTGCTCGCCACAAAATCGTGCTTTGAAAAGATGATTTTCAGCTCCCATTTTTCCGGCTTATCCGTCTTGAACCACTGCCCGAACATGAGCGGGCCGCGGTTGAAGTGGTTATCGTCAAACTTGACCCTGTGGCAGATCGTCGGCAGGTCCGTCTGGGCAAGGGCCGCATTCACCTTCTCCGCATCGACGGTGCCGGCCCTCTGAATGGCGTCAACCAGCACTTGCAAAGAACGATAGCCGGGGCCTATGGCGCGGTTCAGCGGCTGCTTCTTTTCCGCGGCCCACTTTTCTGCAAGTGATGCAGGCGTAGTATCGCCGAAGCCGGGCGACTCCTTCATCGAGGGGTCCCACCAGACCTCTGTGCTGATGCCCAGAGGCAGGTCTCCTCCCCAGGCGGAGATGTCCTCGTAATAGAGGGCGCCTCTTCCGATAGAGACCATTTTCGGCTTGAACCCGAGGGAGTTTGCCTGCTTCCACACAGCGCCGAAGAACGGCCCGGGGCAATTGCCCCAGAGTATTTCCACTTTGGCGTCTTTCCAGGCCTTGATGGTGGAGGAAAAATCGGTTGTCTCCAGAGGGATGAGCCCGAGATTTTTGTCAAGGCCTACCACTTCGTAGCCTGCCTTCTTCAGGGAAGGTCCGAACAGGGCGTACCAGCCCCTCCCATCCGGATCGTCCGAGCAGATGATGCCCACCTTCTTGTTGGTCTTCCCACCGAAGAGGTCGAGCATGGCCATCCACGTATCCACAATGGTGTAACCAGGCTTCGCCCGGAAGTCCCCGGCCGGGACCGGGCTAACGATGGCAAACAAGCCCGTAGCCCACGTATACTGCCACTTGGTCGGCGTTTCTTGTCTCATGGCAGCCCAAGGTTCCTCCGGACCGGTCGAGGTAACGTAGACGACCTTGTGCTTCTCCACCGCCTGGGATACGCCGGGGTGCATGGGCGGCGGTTCGTCGCCGCTCACGATGAAATTGACCTTGTCCTGAACTATCAAGCTGTCGGCCAGCGCTCCCGCCTTGTTAGGATCACTCTCGTTGTCGACTATAACGAGCTTTATGGGTATCTTCTTGTTCCCTACCTTGACCCCGCCCTGTTTGTTGATGTCGTCTGCCGCTGCTTTGATGCCGAATACGCCGCCTTGTCCAAAGGCCGCGTACATGCCCGTCTGGGCCTGGATAACACCTACCTTGATCTCCCCCGACTCTTTCTTGCCGCAACTTGCGGGAAAGAGCCCCGCCAACATCAGCAACACTACAAAAAACCATTTCTTTTTCATATGCCCCTCCTTCTTGATCCGGCTCACGATTCCCCTTGTCCCGCTTCTGGATCTCCGTTCCCCCGCTTCGCGACCTCTCCGGCCTTTTCCTACGGAGCTTTCAAATCCGGTCGATCACTCGGCTCATGTATCCTTTATCACTTGTAGTATTGCAATTCAAGCGAAATGTTAGCATCACCCTTTCCTCATAAGCTGCGAAAGAAACTTCCTTCGAGCATGCTTGTTGACAAAGGGCCGCAGACCGGAGCATAGTTTTTTTCATAGTCGGGGGGCGGATCGCAAGAGAATCGCGCGCTTCCGCAGTTAATTGCATCAGGCGCAAAAAAAACGCGGCCTGCGGCCAGGGAAGGACCATGGACAGAAGGAGCAGACAATTAAGCACTTACTTCATGTTTCTCGTTATTGCGGTGGCGCCCCTTTTCTTTCTGGGTCTTTCGAACCACGGACTATGGACGGCCGATGAGCCCAGGGTCGCCGAGATCGGCCGTGAGATGGCGCTCTCCGGCAACTTGGCGGTCCCGACGCTCGATCGGAGGCCCTTTCTGGAAGAGCCGCCTCTTTATTACGCTTCGTTGGCGTCCGTCTTCAAGCTGTTCGGCGGCGCTTCCGACAGGATAGTAAGACTGCCTTCCGCAATATTCGCCCTCGGCGGCGTGGTTGCTCTTTTCTTCCTGGGCGCCACGCTCTTCGGACCGAGGATCGGGTTCTTTTCAGCCTTCATCATGGCCACCTGCGGCGAGTATTTCCGGGTGGCCCATTGGGTGATAGTCGACAGTGCGTTGACTTGCTTCGTCGTTCTCGGGCTTACCTTCTTCATAACGGCATATTTTCAGCAGGAGCGCCGGAAAAGGGTCGTTCTTTACAGTCTCTGCTATTTCTGCTGCACCCTTGCCTTCTATGCCAAGGGTCTTGTCGGTATCGCGATCCCCGGCCTGGCGGTTCTTACGTTCCTGCTATTCGAGAAGAACCTCAAAGAAGTCGCGAGGATGCACATCTGGCTGGGAGCCGCCATCTTCGCAGCTCTCGCCCTTCCATGGTTTATCGCGCTTTATAATCAGGGAGGCGTTGAATACCTCAAGGTTTTCCTTGTCCATAATCACCTGGAAAGGTTTGCCGGGGGATCTACGGGCCACCACCAGCCTTTCTACTATTACTTGACCCAGTTCCCGGGAGGTTTTCTACCCTGGAGCCTCCTGATCGTGCCGGTTTTTCTGGCGAGCTTCCGGAAAGTGAGGGCATTGAAGGGCAAAGAAAAAAGCGGCCTGCTCTTCGCGCAATGCTGGTTCATAGCGGGCCTTCTCTTTCTCAGCATTGCGTCAACGAAGCGCGTGCTCTATCTGATGCCAATCTTCGCGCCGGTTTCCATGCTTACCGCCTGGTATATAGATGCAACATTGGCCAGGACGGCACCGAGATGGTCCGAAAGGTTCTTTGAGGGGCTCTTCGGTCTGGCGCCTCTGATAACAGGCCTTACCGTTGTTCCTGCCTATATCTACTTCCTGAGAAAGTATTCGCTGGCCGTTCAATTGCGCGAAGTCTTACCTATCGCGTCCTTCTCCCTGGCTGCCGTGCTCCTTGCAATTGCGGGTCTCCGGTTCTACAAAAAGGACGTGGGAAGGCTCTGGTTCTTCTCGAGCGCCTCCGTCTTTTCGCTCCTTCTCCTCGGGCTCGTAACGGCCTTCCCTATCCTCGACCGATACAAGAGCTTCGTCCCTTTCTGCAACGACATAATCGATAAGGTACCGGCGACCGTGAATCTGTACTCCTACCAGCCGGACGAGACTTTGAGAGGGGCAGTGCCCTTTTACACCGGACGCTTCCTTGCCGAGACGGAAACGATCGCCTCGCTCCGGAAGGCAGCGGAACGGGAGGGGAAGATCTTCGTGGTTATAAGGGATTCGAGAGGAAATATGGAAAGGGAGATCCTTTCTACGGGGCTGTTTTCCGTGCTCTCAAGGCGGGGAATAGCCCCCGATCGCTCCCTGCTGCTCCTGTCAGGCGCCTCGCCTGCCGCGCCTTCGGCGCGGCGCTTGCCTTGACCGCCGGCCCTGCTCTTAAACCAAGCTCTCGCCAATAAAGCCGTGAGGCAAAGCACCGACAAGAGAATCCTCACCTTGACCCGAAGCTTCGCTTTGCGTCAATTGAAGACTTCCTGCCAGTCGATCACCGTGAACCCCGTTATGCCTCCAGTGGTCATGTTCTTGAGGCTCACGTCGTAATGGAAGCTTGCGGTACCCGTATCGGTCACCGTTTTGCCCCTGGCCGCGCCCATGAAATTGCCGCCTCCGCTAACGGATATGTCGGTGAGCGGTGCATATATCGCGCCGGTGAAGCCCGAGCCGCCGCTCAGGTTCACGCCGTTGCTCCCACTATTGGAATCGTAAATGACAAGGTTGGTCGGAAGTCCCTGATTGACGACCCCACCCCCGCTGTCGGAGATCGTGCCCGTGACGTACATGGTCACCTTCGCGGTGCTTTGGATGATGAAGGCAGCCTGTCCCGATATGGAAAGGTTCCCGTCGATGAATACGGTTATGGCGCCGGTCCCCGCGACCGTCAGGACGGAATGCCCGGAGAGATCCACGCCGCTCAGGTACACGGTCCCGGGCGCGGTGAAAGTCTGGGTGGCGTTACCGCTAAGTTGTATTCTAGTAGGGGTGCCTCCCGGCCTGTTGGCTGAAACGAGATTGGCCACGTCCAAAGTGTCGCAGGATGAAGTCGGCTGGTGCTGGAGCGTAGTGCCGTGGACTGCCGCCCCGCCGCTCGTCGTGACTACGCCCGTAGCCGACGCCGTACCGTAGATATCGGCACCGCCCGACAGGGTGATGTTGCCGTTCGCCGTGCAGGTCTGCGCGTAGTCTGCGCTGCCTGCATAGCCCCCAGCACCGACCTGCGACGCATAACTGCCCTTTGATGAATCATAGCTGTCTATGATCGCCCGTCCGCTGACGGAGATGTTGCCGCAGCCGACTACGCCGGCTGTAAAGGGCGAGGCCCTCGTGAGGCTGACGATTATCTGCACAGTCTTCTGCGCACCTTTCGCGGGCCCATCGTAACCGGTCGACCTTATAGCGTAATAAGGGTTCCCGCTCCCGTCCGTCACGACACTGCCGCCCGATACCCAGTGCGTCACCGTAAAGCTGTTCGTGAAGTCGGAGCCGGCCGAGGAATAGCTGTTGCCTGAGTTCCACGTGGGGCTGTTCGTTGCCGTATCCACTATGGCGCCGCTCAGAAACCTGGATATGGCGTCCTGCGTCCCTGCCTCGGCTGCATAGAACGCCTGCTTCGCCGAAAGGTAATTGCCCGACAGCCACCTTCCCCCGGTGGAAGTCTGCGACGAGGCGAGGGCGACCATGGCAACGATAAAGACGATTATGACCACAAAAATAAGGGCGAAGCCTTTTTCGTCCCGCCATTTTTCCCCCATATCGTGTTCCATGACTAATTCCTCGCTGTCGCAGATGATTGAAGCGTCGTTGTCCCCACCACCCTGGTGTCGGGTTCGGCGCCCGCCGTTTGCGCGGTGATCGTTATATCGAATTGGTTCGCGTACGTCCCGTCCTGCTGAACCTCGAAGCAAGTGATGCGGTCGCTGAGAGTTGCTGCCGCGGAGCCCGAGCTGACGTTTTGATATTGGAGGTTGGTGCCTGCAAGCGAGACCTGCCTGTAAGAGATTATCTTATAGACCGACGTCGCATCGGGCGTTGTCGCCCAGCTAGGGCTTACTGCAAGCTGATTGGCCGTGTTCGACGTGATTGTGGATGTCTGGCCCACTCCGGTCCCGCCTGTTATCACTACTGTATAGCCTTGCCATTGCTGCGATGTCCAGCTTTGAGCCGTATCGTTGAGCGTCCCGGGCGTGTTTGTGCCTGTCGACACGCCGCACGTCTCGGCATAGGGCAGCGTGAGGACGCTGTTGCAGCCCGTTCCGGCTATGACGACAGGGGGCAGGACCGTCGCCCCCTTTGTCATCCTGGTCACGAAATCCATTGCGGTCCTCAGGTTATCCTCCACGGCCAGCCGCTCTTTTTGTCCTTTATAGGCGCCGTTTTGGACCAGGAAAAAAGAGCCGGCTGCGGCGATCGTGAGCGAAGCCGCCACCAGGGAGACAAGCGTCTCAACAAGCAAAGATCCCCGTTTAGGGTTCCCCGTCATGACGGCCTCGCCAGGTACGCCGAGATGGCGATGTGGTTGTTGGCGCTCCCCCAGGCCACCGTCACGGTTACCTCCCGCAGCGCATTGGCCGTGACGTCCGTAACGACCCATGAACGATTATAGACGACACCGTCTACCGTGACGCTGTCGCTGCCGTTTGCGACATTGGTGTAGCCTGTGCTTTTCAACTGCTCGACCATAGCTTCAGCCGAGGCGGCCGCCGCCGAGGCAGTCCTGCTGTTGGCATCGTTTAAGATAGACGAGGTGAGCAACGGGGCTGTCCCAAGAAGCGCAATGACGAAGAGCACCAGCGCTATCAGGATCTCCAGCATCGAAAAACCTTCAGGCTGTCCCGTACAGGCTTTCATAGGCTGCCTACCGCCCCCGTCCAGCTTACCGAAAATGACACGGACTTCGCTGAGCCGCTGACGGTAACCGTTGTGCTCGTCCCCGGCGTCGGGGGCTGCTTCATGCCCATGCTGTTGAAGGTCAGAGTCGTCGGGCCGTTGAAGGAAACCGTAACGCCGGGATAATTGCCGGAAAGGTCGCGGGAGAACGTGCGGTTGACGGAGAGACCGTCCGTGTAAGAATAGCTATAGGCGGAAGGGCCCGTCAATGCGACGCTGACCGACTGGTTAGCCTTTATCGCGGACATTTTCGCACACTGAATGTCGGACCATACGACCCTGGCCGCCGCCTCTACCCTGTAGCTGTTCAGAAAACCGGAGAAGGAAGGCAGCGAAAGGCCGAGTAGGACGCCGGCGAGGGCTATCGCTGCGAGGACCTCGACAATCGAAAACCCCCTCGGCGGCGCGCCCCGTCCCTCTTCGCGAGCAGGCCGCGCCCGCCCATGGCGGGACTCGGGGGACTTTCCGCCCTGTACTTGAAACTCGACGCCCACGGGACTCCTGTCCGTCATTTGCTTTAACGTCATAGCAAGAAGCATACCAGACGGATCCTTAGTAAATTTGCGGGGATCGGGTCGTCGGGCAAAGCAGGGGTGGGCGTTTTTGGCTCAGACGCAACTGGAGAGCGTTCTCGTTCCGCGCACTTCTTTACTCGTCCCTCCTGGTTGGGGTACCATTATAGCGTCTGCGGCAGGAAGGAGGTTTTGAAGGCCCATGGACAAGAAGGGTATGCAAAAGATATTTTTCCCCGAGAGCGTAGTCGTCTGCGGCGTTTCGGACACGCCTGGGAACCTGGGCGCGGAGATCATCAGGAACCTGAACCGCTTTGAGTTCCGGGGGAGGGTTTACGGCGTCGGGCGAAAGGCCATGGAGATAGAGGGGATAAAAGTTTACGCGGGCCTGTCCCAAGTACCCGAGGCGCCTGAATTGGCCGTCCTTCTCGTCCCCGCGCCGGCCATCCCCGGTTTCTTGGAGGCGTGCGGAGAAAAAGGCGTGCGCCAGGCGGTGATAGAGACCGGGGGCTTTTCGGAGTTCGGACCTGAGCGGAAGGGGCTGGAAGATGAGATCGGACGGATCGCCGCGAAGTGGGGCATGACGTGCATGGGCCCCAATTGTATCGGCGTGGTGAATACGGAAAACGGCCTTTGCCTGCCCTTTGTCCCCTTCGGGAAAGGTGAGATTGAAAGGGGCGGGAATGCCTTTATCTCCCAGAGCGGCGGGCTTATCCACGAGCTGATGCGCCGCTGCCGCTCCGAGCACGTGGGGCTCGGGAAGCTCGCGAGCATCGGGAACAAGCTGATGTTGGACGGGAACGATATACTCGAGTTCCTCTTGGACGACCCGTCGACTTGCGCAGTCGGCATTTACCTCGAAGACGCAAGGAACGGCAGACGCCTCATGGACCTTGCATCCGCCACCGAAAAGCCGGTAATAGTCCTCAAGGCGAACAACAGCCCGGTGAGCCGCCAGATCGCCTCTTTCCATACGTCGGCGCTCCTCGGCGACGAGGCGGTCGTCACCGCCGCCTTCAAACAGGCTGGTATACACCGCGTCGCAACTCTTTCGGAGATGGTCGATTGTTTCAAGGTGTTCAGCCTTCCACCGATGCGGGGGCCGAACGTCGTCGCCCTCTCGCGGTCGGGCGGCCAGGCCGTCATGATGGCGGACGAGGCCCACCGGAGCGGTTTCACCCTGCCTGCGCTACCCCGCGACTTCTTCGACTCCATCGGGAAGGAGGCAAGGGCTCACGTCATAAGGGGCACGAACCCGATCGACTTAGGCGACGTTTTCAATGACCTCTTCTACCTGGAGGTGGTCGAGAGAGCGCTGGCGGCGCCCGTTGTCGACGGGGCGGTCTTCTTTTACGACTTCCCTTTCGATGCGCCTCTGGTGCCCGAAGTGGTGAAGGGTCTGGAGCGCCTCTGCCGCTCCTCCGGTAAGCCAGCGGTCCTCTGCATGGTGCCGGACAAGGCCGACTGGTTTGCCTTGAAGTATGCGGCGCCCTTCCCGTGGTTCTCCGCTACCGAAAGCGCTTTCGCCGCCCTTGCGCGCTCCCTTGCCCAGCACCGCAAGGCGGGCCTCCGCCCGGAGACATCTTTCGCTTCCGCAGAAGAGAGGGATTCCGGACGCCGTCCGTGGAGACTTACCCGTAACCAGCAAGAGCGGCCCGTCGGACCGCCGCCCGCCTGCGCGGGTACCCGGCAGCCGCCGGCCGCCGGGGCTGCCGGCCGGGCGCTTTCTCTCGTCGAGGCGTACGGCATACCGGTTGTCAGATACGAGCTTGTGGCAGACCGGGCGGCAGGCCTTGCGGCCGCGAAAAGGATAGGCTACCCCGTGGCCCTTAAGGTGGCCGAACCTGTCGTCCTCCATAAGACAGAGGCAGACGCGGTCCGTCTGGGCATCGGGGGCGACAGCGACTTTGAGGCAGCCTTCGACGCCATGCCCGCCGACCTCTACCTTGTCCAGGAGATGGCGGGCGAGGGTGTAGAGGTCATCATAGGGGCAAAGAAAGACCCCGAGTTCGGTCCCGTCATAATGTTCGGCCTCGGCGGAGTGTTCGTCGAGGTGATGGGCGACGTGACATGCCGGGTCCTACCGATAGATGAAAAAGACACAGGGGAGATGATCGGGGAGGTGAAGGGGGCGGCACTGCTCGCGGGCTTCCGGGGAGCGCCGACGGCAGACATGGAGAGCCTCGTGAAAGCGTGTGCTGCCGTCTCCCGCCTCATGTTAGACCACCCGGAGATAGAGAGCCTCGACATCAACCCGATCCGCGTCCTTGCAAAAGGGAGCGGCTGTCTGGCCCTGGACGTGAAAATGGGGGTCCGGGAAGAGGGGCCTTAGAAGCTCCTTGATTAAGCACCCCCTTTTGGGCTACAGTGAAAGGCGCGCGACCCGCTTCGGGCGACACGCTGCGCGGGCGCCCCGCGCCGGCCGGGCGTAATCGAGCAGAAGGTGTCCGGGCCGATCGGGGGCCGATCAAAGGAGGAAGAGTGCGGGGCAGGAGCTTATCACTTACAGGCAGACGGCATTCGTGAAGAAGCGGATCCACCTCTATCTTTTCATCTTCCTGGCCCTTTCCCTGCTTTTCATGGCGATCGGCCTGTATATCTTCCTAGTGACCGAGATCCCTTCCGTAAGAGCCCTGAAGGACCTGACGAACAAGCCTGTAAGCACGATCTACGATATAAACGGTCAGGTCGTCTACGTCATTGTGCCGGACAACAAGATAGCGGTGCCTTACGGCCGGATCCCGAAATATGTGCGGGAGGCTTTCCTCGCCGCAGAGGATGCGGAGTTCTTCAGACACAAAGGCGTCGAGATCAAGAGCGTCTTCAGGGCCCTGGTCATGAACGTAATCCACGGAAGGGTCGTCCAGGGGGGCAGCACGATCACGCAACAGGTCATCAAGGCCCTTGTACTTGGGCCGGAGAAGAGCATGATGAGGAAGGTGCGGGAGGCCGTCCTCGCCTACAGGCTGGAGATGTACCTGACGAAACAGGAGATCCTGAACGTCTACCTCAACAATATTTACATGGGCCAGGGGGTGTACGGCGTGGAAGCCGCATCCCAGGTCTACTTCGCGAAACACGTGTGGGAGATCGACAGGGCCGAGGCCGCCTTACTGGCCGGCATCGTCCAGGCGCCCGCCAGGTATACGCCGAAGCGCCACCCGGGGCTTGCGAGGATGAGACAGCTTTACGTGATCGATCAGATGTGGAAGAAAGGCTTTGTCGACGCAAAGAAAAGGGACGCAATGCTCAGGGAGCATACGAGCCTGGCCAAGGATGACGGCATATTCGCCGACACCTATTTCAAAAACACCGTCTTCAGGTACGTGGAAGACAAATACGGCAAAGGCATTTTCGCGAGAAGGGTTTTAAAAGTGTACACCACCGTCGACCCTTCATTGCAGAGGGCGGCCGAAGATGCGGTGAGAAAAGGACTTGCGGCCTACGACGAGAGGAGGGGCGAGTATTCCGTTTCATTTCACCTGGACAAGGGGAGGTGGCAAGGTTTCATGAAGACGGCAGAGAGGGACCTTACCCTCATCCCCTTGACCCCCGGGATCGCCTATAACCTCCTCGTCTCGGAGAGGGTCGCCGGAGGGTACGCCGTCTTCCCGGGTATGCACAAGGCTCTCCTCAAAATGTCGGAGTTTCCCTTCAAGCCGGGGGATGTGGTGAGGGGGGTTTACAGCGGCACCGACAAGAGGAAGCAGCTCGTCTTTTCACCCGTAAGGAGCTCCGGCATAGAAGGCGCCCTCGTGTGCATGGACGTCGCTTCCGGCTGCCTCTACGCGGTAGTCGGGGGCAGGGACTTCGAAAAGAGCCCTTACAACCGCGCCCTAGCCGCCAAGGTGCAGCCCGGCTCCGCGTTCAAGCCCTTCATCTATCTGGCCGCGCTGGAGAAGGGCTATGAGGTAGACTCGATGCTCATCGACGAACCGAAGACGTACGGCGGAGGACTCGGAAAAACGTGGGTACCCAAGAACTACGACGGCACGTACAGCGGCGCCATCACCATGCGGGACGCTTTGGCATATTCAAAGAACGCGGCTACCGTCAGGCTACTGGAGGCGGTAGGCATTGCCCCTGTCAAGAAGGCGCTCAGGGATGTCGGAATCGAGGAAGATATAGAAGACGACCTTTCGATAGCCCTCGGAACGTCGAACCTCACCCTTCTGGATCTCGTGAAGGGCTTTTCCGCCTTCGCGAATGGCGGCCAGAGGGTGAAGCCCTACTTTATAAGGCGGATCGAGGACAGCAAAGGGAACATACTCGAAGAGCAGGGACCGGAGACGGCGAGGGCGATGGACGAGGTGGTCGCCTACAAGATGAACGTCCTCCTGCGGGGCGTGACCACGTACGGCACGGCGAAGGGGGCAAGCCGGCTCGGCTACCCGGTTGCCGGGAAAACAGGGACTACGAACAGTTTCTACGACGCCCTCTTCGTGGGCTATTCCCCTCATATTTGCGCGGGCGTCTGGGCGGGTTTCGACCAGCGCACGTCTCTCGGACGCGCGGAAAGCGGCGGGAGGATAGCTTTGCCTATATGGATGAGGTTCATGGCGACCGCCCTCCGGAAGTTCCCTCCGGATGAATTCCCGTTGCCCGGCCGAGAGGGCCCCGACGCTCCTCCAGGGTCACCCGGCCTAGGTCCCGACAACCTCTCCCCTTACGACATGCAGGAAGCGACAAAAGTCCCTACGTCTTAACAGAGGGGCCTGGCTCTTTTCGCGCCTGACTTTGTCGTCCACCCGCGAGAAAGACATCGCGGGTACCGCGCCTTCGGCGCGGTACCCGCCGCCGAGGAGCGTGCGACCCGCTGTGCGGGTACCCCGCCGCCTATGTACGCCTCCGTTCCTCGGGCTTGCGCTTCGCGTCATCCACAAAAACAGCCAGGCCCCCTAACATGCTCTGTACCGCGCGCCCCTGCGGCAGAGCTAAGTCGGCGATCCCTTTGACTTTCTGCACAGAGGGCAGAGGCCGCGGTCGGTGAGGAAATCCGGAGGGCGGCTCGGGCACAGCCAAAGATACGGGCTACCGGTTTTTTTGAGGGGATGTGGCCGTGATCGTTTTTATGTGGTATGCTCATCCCATGGATGAAGAGCGGGTAAAGTCGCTCGTCAACTCCTGCAAGGTCGCAAGGCTGCTCGGAATCGACATCTACGAGGTGAAAGAAGGCAGGGCATGGGGCAGGCTGCCCCTCAGGGACGACCTTCTCAACATGTTCGGCATGCCTCACGGCGGAGTGCTTTTCGCTTTTGCCGATCAGGTGTGCGCAGCCTGCGGCAATACTTTAGGAAGAAAGGCGGTTGCCGTCGAATCGACGGTCCACTTCATGAAGTCGGCGCCCGGCGAGTCGATACTTTACGCCGAAGGCGAGGTGACATTCACCAGCCGCAGCATCGGAAGGGTAGAAGCGAAAGTCGTTACGGGCGGGGGCGAGACTATCTTGAAGATGCATCAGATCTTTTTCATTAAGAATGAGCTTCTAGAGTCGAAGGCCCCTCGCGATCTTTGACCTCCTGTCGGTCGACATCCGGCTAAAGAACCTTCTTGTTATGCCGCCCCGACAAGAATTTTTCTCTTGACTGGGTGCAAGACGATAGGTAAAACTAATTCGCTCTCGATTCTTCAAGCATAGCAAGGGGGAAAAGGCTTGATAGAATACGTGGCAATCCTGATAATGGTTGCCCTGGCGGCGATTATCGCCGGCTTTATCGTAGGCGCCTCTTACCTGCTGGGAAACAGGACGAGGGCGAAGGTGAAACTTTCGCCTTACGAGTGCGGTATGGTGAGCGTCGGGCCTGCCCGGAGGAGAATGACGATCCGCTACTACATCGTGGCTATGCTCTTCCTTGTTTTCGACCTGGAGATACTCTTCCTGTATCCGTGGGCGGTTATCACGAAACGGCTCGGGCTTTTCGGCTTTGCGGAGATGATCGTCTTTGTGGCAATCCTTTTCATAGGCTACCTGTACGTGTGGAAGAAAGGCGCTCTCGAATGGGAATAGAGAAGAACGTAGTGGTCACAACGGTTGACGACGTCGTCAACTGGGCACGGAAGAACTCGCTGTGGCCGGTGACCTTCGGTCTGGCCTGCTGTGCTCTCGAAATGATCATCGCTACCTCGGCTACCCACGATATGGCACGGTTCGGGGCAGAGGTCTTCAGGCCCTCTCCCCGCCAGGCAGACTTAATGATCGTCGCCGGGACGGTGACGAAGAAGATGGCCCCCGTAGTCAGGAGGATTTACGAGCAGATGCCCGAGCCGAAATGGGTCATCGCCTATGGGGCGTGCGCCACGAGCGGAGGCATATTCCGCACTTACAACGTTGTCCAGGGGGTCGACCAGATCGTGCCCGTCGACGTCTACATACCGGGATGCCCTCCCAGGCCGGAGAGCCTCATTGCCGGCCTCATAAAGCTTCAGGAAAAGATCGGAAAAGAGAGCATGCTCGAAGATAAGAGAAGGCTCCTGACCGTGCCGGGGCGGGAGACTTGAGCGGGTCAGGAGTAACTCATACAAGGCTCGGCGATGCCTTCGGCGCCGTTTTCGCCATCGAGCGGGCCGGCAGCCAGGAGGCGTTCATAGTCGGAAAGGAGAGGCTCCGGGACGTCCTCAGCTTTCTGAAAGGTGACGAATCCCTTCTTTATGTGATGATGACGGACCTCTTTGCCGTGGACCTTTCCGGCCTGCAAGCCGGCGCCGGCAAGCCGAGGTTCGAGGTCGTTTACCTGCTCAACTCCCTCAAGCTCAAGGAGCGCATCGTCGTAAAGGTGCGCGTGAACGAGGGCGAGGCAGTACCTACTGTCAGCGACCTGTGGCGGGCGGCAGAGTGGCTTGAGCGCGAGGCCTACGACATGTTCGGGATTCCCTTCGAGAACCATCCGGACCTCCGCAGGATCTTAATGGTGGAGGACTTCGACGGCTACCCCCTCCGCAAGGATTTCCCTACGGAAGGCTACGGATTCGAAGAGCCCTTCAAGGTCGATCTGGAATCTGAAAGCACACCCGACGGCAGCGGCGCCGCATCGAAAAAGGCCGGTCGGTGATAGCGGAAGACAGAAAGTATATGACCATCAACATGGGACCGCAGCACCCGGCCACCCACGGCGTTTTGCGGATCCTCCTCGAGCTCGACGGCGAGATAATCGTCAAGGCAACACCCTTCATAGGCTATCTCCACCGGGGGGTGGAAAAACTCGCGGAGGCGCGGACATACCACCAGGCCTTGACCTTGACCGACAGGCTCGACTACACGAACGGCCTATCCAACAACCTGGCTTACTGCCTCGCATGCGAGCGGTTGTGCGGCCTGGAAGTGCCGAAGCGCGGCCAATACCTCCGGGTGATCCTCGCGGAGCTTCAGAGGATCGCGGCGCACCTCATCTGGATAGGTACGCACGCCCTCGACATCGGCGCCATGACCCTCCTTTTCTATGCCTTCCGCGAGCGCGAAACCATCCTGGACATAGTCGAGGAGGTGACGGGAGCGCGGCTCACGCCCTCCTTCATAAGGATCGGCGGCCTCGCGAAAGAGATGCCGCCGAAGTTCGAAGGGATGGTAAAGGCCTTCGTCAAGGACTTCCCGAGGAGAGTGGACGAGTACGAGACTCTCCTTACCGAGAACATCATATGGCGGAAAAGGACGAAGAATGTGGCCCCTCTCTCGAAAGAGGACGCCTTGAGCTACGGCGTCACGGGGCCGGTGCTCCGCGCCTCGGGTGTCTACTACGATGTGCGCAAGGCCTACCCCTATTCTTCCTATGAGGACTTCGACTTCGAGGTGCCCATGGGCGAGGCCGGCGATGTCTTCGACCGGTACGACGTGCGGGTGCGGGAGATGCGCCAGTCGAACCGGATCATCGGGCAGGCGATAGAACGGCTGCCCGACGGACCCATATGCGCGGACGCCCCGGAAATCGTGCCGCCCGCCAAGGACGACGTAGAGCACGATATGGCCGCCCTCATACGCCACTTCAAATTGATGGAGGAGGGGTTCCGCCCGGCCTGCGGCGAGGCATACGGGGCGGTGGAGTCGCCCAAGGGGGAACTCGGCTTTTACCTCGTGAGCGACGGGACCGCCAAGCCTTTCAGGTTCCGCATACGCCCCCCTTCATTCATCAACCTCGGGGCAGTCCCGAAGATGATCGAAGGGCAGATGATAGCCGATGTCATAGCAGCCATAGGGAGCGTCGACATCGTGCTCGGCGAAATAGACAGGTAGGAGACGATGGCAGGCATCCTCTTCAGCGTATGGCAGGGCGAGGTGGTGGACAACAGGGGAAAGCCAGCTGCCGAGCATGCCCAGCCGGCGCGTCTTGCCGTGCCGCCCGAGTTCGCGGAAGGCGAGCCGATAAAAGCTTTTATGGGCTGGGACGGCTTTGCGCTGCTCGACCCCGAGGTCGACGTTGTGGATATGTCCACGCGCTACGTAGAGGCAGTCCAGGCCGAATCATGCGGCAGGTGCGTCCCGTGCCGCGTCGGCACGCGGATCATCTTGAACATACTCAAGGCGATATGTGAAGGAAAGGGTAAAGAGGAGGACCTGGCGAGGATCGAAAGCCTGGCCGCCTCCATCAAGGAAGGGTCAAAGTGCCAGATAGGGCAGACAGGCCTAATCCCTATGCTTGCTGCGCTGACCCATTTCAGACAAGCCTTCCGCGAAGCGCTTAAAGCGGGCGCGAAGGGATGGCCCGGAAGCTACCGGTCCTCGGTGACGGCGCCGTGCATGAGCGCCTGCCCGACAAAGCTGAAGATACCGAAGTATATAGAGGAGATCGCCGAAGAGAGGCCGTCCGAGTCGCTCGCTACCATAAGGGAGGACACCTGCCTGGCAGGCACGCTGGGCCGGGTCTGTGTGAGGCCGTGCGAGTCCAATTGCAGGCGGGCGAACATCGACGAGCCGATCTCGATCAAGTACCTCAAGCGCTTCGCCGCAGACTACGAGCTGGACAAGGAGAAGAAACGGTCGGTCCAAAGGACGGCCGGAAACGCCAAGAAAGTCGCCGTCATAGGCGCAGGCCCCGCCGGCCTTTCCGTAGCCTACTATCTTGGCCGGATGGGATACGGAGTGACCGTCTTCGAGCGCCTGACAGAGCCGGGCGGCATGGCGGCGGTCGGCATCCCCGATTACCGCCTCCCCAGGCCCGTCCTCGGGTTCGAAGCCGGTATGCTGGCTGCCCTGGGCGTCGAGATAAGATACGGGACGGCCGTCGGAAAGGACGTAGCACTGCGCGAGCTGGCCGATAATTATGACGCAGTCTTTATCGGGGTGGGCGCTCACAACAGCTCTCCCATGGGCGTCGACGGCGAGGACAGGGGATACGGGGGATTCATCACGGGAGTCAGGTACCTGCTGGACGTAAATATGGGCAAAAACCCGTACCCCGAAGGGAAGAAGGTCGTCGTTGTGGGGGGCGGCAATGTGGCTATGGACTGCGTACGCTCCTCCTTCCGCATCGGGAAGCCCGACGTGAACCTCGTTTACAGAAGGACGAAGGCCGAGATGCCTGCCGACCCGGTCGAAATACACGACGCAGAAGAGGAAGGGGTGAAGTTCCACTACCTCTGCAACCCGACGCGGATCATCCCCAAAGACGGCAAAGTATTTGCCGTGGAGTGCATCAGGATGGAGCTTGGCGAGCCCGACAAGAGCGGCAGGAGGAGGCCCGTCCCCATCCCTGGCTCCGAATTCGTCATAGAGACGGACATCCTCATACCCGCCATAGGGCAGGCTGTCGATTTTTCCTTCCTTGCCGAGGACCTCGGCGTGCAGGTAACGAAGTGGAATACCCTCGCGGTCAACCAGGAGACATTCGAGACTACCCGCCCCGGCGTCTTCTCGGCAGGCGACTGCGAGACCGGCCCGGATGTCCTCGTGCGCGCCTGCGGGAACGGGAAGAAGGCAGCATGGAGGATCGACCAATACCTTCGGGGAGAGGAGCGAAAAGCCTCGGAGAAGGAACGCTTCGATAACCTTTTCGCGAAAATAAAGGTTTACCAGAAGGACGAGAACCTGGGCATCGCCGGCGGCGAGCGGCGCATGCAACTCCGCATGCTCCCGCCGGAGACGAGGAAATGGACCTTCGACGAAGTGGAAGAAGGGGTCAGGGTGGACGAGGCCACGAGAGAGGCCATGCGCTGCCTGCGCTGCTGGCGCATCGGCCTGGTGGCCCTTTGAGTTCGACGGAAAAGAAATGGTAAAGCTTACGATAGACGGAAAAATAGTCGAGACGGGCGAGGGAAGGACGATCCTCGAGGCTGCCAGAGAGAACAGCATCTTCATTCCCACCATGTGCTACCACGCGAACCTTCTCTCTATAGGCTCGTGCCGCATCTGCGTCGTCGAGGTCGATGGTTATGCCAACCCCATGATCTCGTGCGCCACTGTCTGCCAGGAGGGCATGTCCGTTCGGACCCGTTCCGAAAAGCTTTTTTCCATGCGGCAGGAATACCTGAAGATGCTCCTTGCCTACCATCCCCTAGACTGTCCCATCTGCGATGCGGGCGGAGAGTGCGATCTCCAGGACCTCGTCTTCAGCCACAAAATCGAGAGGGCGGACCTCACGGTGGTGAGGCAAAAGAAAATCGAGGGCTATGCCACGCCCCTTATAAAGTACTTCGAGAACCGGTGCGTCCTCTGCCTGCGCTGCATCCACGCGTGCAGGGAGGTGTCGGGCCGCAGCGTACTCGACCTCGTGGAGACCGGGATAGACGCAAGGATGGTGCCGACGAACTCAAAAGACTGCATCTCCTGCGGCGAGTGTCTCTTCGTTTGTCCTGTGGGCGCCCTGACCGAGAACCTCAGTCCCGTGAAGGCGAGGCTGTGGCAGGTCGAGCGCCATTTCACCACGTGCCCCCATTGCGGTTTCGGCTGCACCTTTTCGCTCGACGTCCTGGACGGCCGATATGTGACGGACGTCATACAGGACGAACGCAACGCACCGAACAGGGGGTCCCTCTGCGTCATGGGCAGGTTCGGTTACGACTTCGTGAACCACGAGGCGCGCATCCTGAGAGCTTCAGCCGACGGTAAGACCCTTTCGACCGGCGAAGCT
The DNA here is from genome assembly GCA_049521495.1 of Syntrophorhabdales bacterium. Taxonomy (GTDB): domain Bacteria; phylum Desulfobacterota; class Syntrophorhabdia; order Syntrophorhabdales; family WCHB1-27; genus CAWEPK01. The sequence goes on from JBEKOT010000010.1 coordinate 26,036, forward strand.
GCCTCATCGGCCTACGAGCGCCTGCGCAGGCTCGATGACGAAGGAAAGACCCTGGGCTTTGTCGTCTCCCCGAGGGCGACGAACGAAGAAATATTCCTGGTAGGCCAGATCGCCGGCCGCTTCAAGAGGGCCGCGGTCGCAAGCGCCGCCCATTATCATACCGGCAGGGTGTGGGAGGCTTACGGGAGGAAGGGCCTTTCCTACCCCTACGATTACGAGCGGCTCCTGGGTGCGGACCTCATAATCGTCGCAGGGGCGAACCTCCTTTCAAACAACCACGTTTTGGGCGACAGGGTGCGGGAGGCAATAAAGCTCGCGGGCAGCCGGATCATAGTCATCGACCCTGCGCCGACTGCGCTTTCGGGGCTAGCGGACGGTCACCTGAAGGTTTTACCCGGGCGTGACGGAGCCCTTTTCCGCGCCTTTTCCGCCGGACTTTTAAAGGCGGACTTCGACGCCCAATTGCAGGAAAGCGGTATTGATAGGGGTGAGTTCGAGCGGGCCTGCAAGCTCATCAGCCGTGCGACCGATATAGCGGTAATTTTCGGCTCCGGGGTAAGCGCTTCGGATGAGAGTCTCGAAGGGCTGCTGGACTTCTGCCTGGCCCTCGGGATAGACAAGAAAGGGCTCATCATGCCTACCGCAAGGGCTGCCAATGCGGTCGGCGCAGCATCGATCCTCGACTCCTGTGGCGCACCCCACGACCTTCTTGCAGACCCCGGCGTAAAGGCCCTCTTCCTCTACGAGGAGAATCCTTTGCGGTACACCGGAGGCGGTTCGGCCGGGATGCTCCACGCAAAGGAGTTCGTCCTGGTTGCCGACGCCCTGCCCACGACCGTGATGGAGTATGCGGACATGGTCGTCCCCACGGGCGTCTTTACCGAGAAAGAAGGCACCTTTTTCGCGGGCGAAGGCTCGATCAGGCTGCTCTCAAAAGTGACGGATTGCAGCGAGGCGACCTACCCCGGTTTCCTCTTCCTGTCCGGTCTTCTCGAAAGACTGGGCGGCCCTGCCTTCTCCGCGCCCCACGACGTCACGGCGTACATGAGGGAAAAGGGGCTCATCTGCAAGAGATCCGGGAGGGAAGAGCCGCGCGCCGCTGCGAAAGGCACGCTCACAGCGAAAGAAGCCCCCTCGGCCGGGAGGCCCCGGACCGTCGAGGGCTCCTACATAATGGTCATGAGAGATATCTTCAGCAACCACCACCTGGCAGACAGCGATATATACTCGAAGGGGGTAGCGACCGTCTACCGCCACCCCGGCTATCCTGTCTCCGAGGACAAGCTCTTAATGTCAGGGGAGGATGCGGAGGCCATGGGCTTTTCCGAGGGGGACGTGGTGCAGGTAATGTCTGCGAGCGGGTCCGTCCACAAGCCGCTCTCGATCAAGGACGGATTAAGGCCCGGCGTCCTTGAGTACATCGTTTTCAGGGACCGCATGGAGGCATCAGGCCTCATGGAGTCACCTGCCAAGTGGATCGAGGTAAAGGTGCGGAAAGGGTAAGATAATGGAGACGCTCTTTTTTATCATAGAGGCCGTAGTCAAGAACATAATCGTCATCGCGGTGCTCATGGGCTTCGTCGCCTACCTGACCCTAGCGGAGAGAAAGATCCTCGGCCGGCTCCAGATAAGGTTCGGACCGAACAGGGTCGGCCCTTACGGGCTCCTCCAGCCCATAGCGGACGGCATAAAATCGTTTACCAAGGAAGATATCATACCGGCCAACGCAGATAAGCCCCTCTTCGTCATGGCCCCCATGATCGCCCTTTTTTCAGCCCTGTCCATGTTCGCCGTCATCCCCTTCGGTGGCACGGTCTATCTCTTCGGAAGGGCGGTCAAGATGGTGATCGCCGATGTCGATATCGGCCTGCTCTATGTCTTTGCCTTTGCCACGCTGGGCGAATACGGCATAGTTCTGGGCGGCTGGTCCTCGGGCAACAAGTACGGAGTCCTCGGAAGCCTGCGGGCGGCGGCGCAGATGATAAGCTACGAGGTTTCCCTCGGCCTCATCGTCATTGGGACGCTCATCCTGGCCGGGTCCCTGCGGCTGACGGAGATCGTCGAGGCGCAGCGGGGCATGTGGTTCGTGGTCTACCAGCCTTTTGCGTTCGTCCTCTATCTTGTCGCGGGGCTCGCAGAAATCAACAGGACGCCCTTCGACATGCCGGAAGCGGAGAGCGAGCTTGCCTGCGGCTTCAACATCGAGTACAGCAGCATGAAATTCGCCCTTTTCTTCATGGCGGAATACGCCCACATGGTGGCAGTGGCCGCCATTGCCACAACGCTCTTTCTGGGCGGCTGGCTGGGCCCCTTTGCGTCGCAGCCCGGCCTGGGCCCGCTCTGGTTCTTCATAAAGGTATGCATGGTCGTCTTCTTCTTCATCTGGGAGCGGGGGACCTTTCCGCGGCTCAGGTACGACCAGATCATGCAGTTCGGCTGGAAGGTGCTCTTCCCGCTCGCTCTGGCGAACGTGGTTGTGACGGCGCTCGTGGTGGCATTGAGGCAATGATATGATAATACCCCTTCTGAAAGGTCTTCGTCTGACCCTGGCCCGGTTCTTTTCGCGGCCCATCACTATCCAGTACCCCGAGGAGAAGCGGACGCCTGCGGAGCGGTGGAGGGGAATCCACTATTTCCGAAAGGACGAAAAGGGCGATACGACCTGCGTTGCCTGCGGCCTGTGCGTTGCAGTGTGCCCCTCCCGGTGCATCTTTCTTGAGATCGGCGAGCGCGAGGACGGCCGGAGGTACCCGAGACGCTACGAGATAGACGAGCTCCGGTGCATCTTTTGCGGATACTGCCAGGAGGCGTGCCCGGTCAACGCCATAAAGCTCGGGCCGGGCTTCGAATACGTGAAGTACGGAAGGGCCGATTTCATCCTGGACACGGCAAAGCTGCTCGACATGTACGAGGGGAAGGAATGAGCGAATTGGGCTTCCTGAATCCGCTATTTCAGTGGGTCGTTTTCCTGACGGCCTCGTTGCTTTGCGCCTTCGGCGCCATCATGATGGTGACGCGGCGGAACCCGATCCATGGCGCCCTCTGGCTGATCGTGGCTTTTTTCTCCCTCGCCGTCATCTACCTGACCCTGTCTGCCCAGTTTATCGCGGTTGCCCAGGTGATCGTCTATGCGGGCGCCATCATGATGCTCATCGTTTTCGTCATCATGCTCATCCACCTTGAGACGGAGTTCGTTCAAAAGGGACACCTGTCGGGGGCCAAGGCCATCGGTGCCCTCATTACAGTGATAATCTTTCTGGAAATCGGGGCTGCCGTCCTTTCCTTGCGGAAGAATACGGGCGGTGCACTAACGGCGGCGGCATCCGGAACGGTGGCAAACGTGGGGGCCGCCCTTTACGGAAAGTACCTCTTCCCCTTTGAGGTCGCTTCTGTCCTCCTCCTCATCGGAATTGTGGGGGCAGTAGTGCTGACGAAGCGGAAGGGTGATCTCAAGCAGGGGAGAGAGACGTAAAAACCAGGAGAGCTTATGCAGGGTGTGCCTTATAGCTTCTATTTCGCGCTGAGCGGCGTCCTTTTCACCATAGGCGCCATAGGGGTGATCACGAGGCGCAACGCAATAGTCGTCTTCATGTGCATAGAGCTCATGCTGAACGGCGTCAACCTTGCCTTCATCGCTGCGGGTAACATGCTCAATTCGGTAGACGGGATGATCTTCGTCTTTTTCATAATGACGGTGGCGGCGGCCGAGGCCGCCATAGGGCTCGCCATATTCGTGCTCCTTTTCAGGTTGCGGGGGAGCGTAAACGTGGACGAGATACACCTGCTTAAGGGTTAGGCGATGGCTGATTACATCTGGCTCATACCTGTAATGCCCGCGGTCGGCTTCATTATCAACGGGTTTCTGGGCTCGAAGCTGCCGAAGGCCCTCGTTTCCTTCATCGCCTGCCTCACCATTTTCGTCTCTTTCGTCGTATCTGCGCTCGTCTTTGCAGAATTCCTTAAGCTGTCACCGGAGGCTCGGGTCTTCGAGAAGAACGTATACGACTGGATCGCCTCCGGAGAGTTCGTGGCCAGGGTCGGTTTTCGCATCGATTCCCTCTCCGTAGTAATGTGCCTGGTGGTAACGGGCGTGGGCTTCCTCATTCACGTCTATTCCGCAGGCTACATGCACGAAGATGAGGGGTTCGCCCGGTATTTCACATACCTCAACCTCTTCGTCTTCATGATGCTCATCCTCGTGACCGCGAACAACATTCTTTTTATGTTCGTGGGATGGGAGGGCGTGGGCCTCTGTTCTTACCTGCTCATAGGCTTCTGGTACAAGAAGGACAGCGCTTCGAATGCGGGGAAAAAAGCCTTCATAGTGAACAGGATAGGTGACTTCGGCTTCCTCCTCGGCATCTTCTTCCTCCTCGCGGCCCTTGGGGCGCACGGCATCTGGACCCTCGATTTCGCAGAGCTGCAGAAGAACGGCCATCTTCTGACCGGGGCCATGGCCACTCTGATAACCCTCCTCTTCTTCGTGGGCGCCACCGGCAAGTCCGCGCAGATCCCGCTCTATGTCTGGCTCCCTGACGCAATGGAGGGACCCACGCCCGTCAGCTCCCTCATCCACGCGGCAACCATGGTCACGGCCGGTGTCTACATGATCGCGCGGCTCAACTTCCTGTACGTTATGGCGCCGACGACCATGTTCATAGTCACCCTCGTAGGCGTTCTCACAGCCCTCTTTGCCGCTACCATCGGCTGCGCCCAGTATGACATCAAGAGGGTCCTGGCCTATTCGACGGTGAGCCAACTGGGCTATATGTTCGTGGGGGTCGGATCGGGCGCCTTTGCGGCCGGCATCTTTCACCTCATGACCCACGCATTTTTCAAGGGGCTCCTTTTCCTCGCCGCGGGAAGCGTGATGCACGCCATGAGCGGCGAGCTCGACATGCGAAGGATGGGGGGTCTGAAAAGGCGTATCCCGGTCACCTACTGGACCTTCCTCGCGGGGTGCATAGCAATAGCCGGCGTCCCCGGCTTTTCGGGTTTTTTCAGCAAGGATGAGATCATGTGGAAGGTCTTTGCCAACTACGGGGGGAGCCTCGCCTTCTGGGCGCTCGGCGCGATAACGGCCGGTCTCACGGCCTTCTACATGTTCAGAATGTTCTTCACCACCTTCCACGGCGAGTGCCGGGCGGCCGAAGAGGTTAAGCACCATATCCACGAATCCCCCAAGGTGATGACCGTTCCGCTGGCTGTTCTGGCCGTGCTCTCCGTTGTGGGCGGCTGGGTCGGAATCCCCCATATACTGGGAGGGTCGAACCTGTTCGAGCGGTGGATGGTGCCCGTCTTCGGTCCCGAAAAGGAGGCGGCTGCACCCGCCCTTAACCTGGTTACGCGGGCCTTTGCCGAAGGGCCGGAGGCGCATGCCTCTTCGGCCGAGGGCCTTCTCATGGCTGCCGCCGTTATAATCGCCTTTGCGGGCATTTTCATCGCCTACTACCTCTACATACGGCGTCCCGACTTACCGCGGCGGTTCGTGGCCGCGAACCCCGGTGTCTTCAGGACTGTCAACAACAAGTACTACGTGGACGAGCTCTACCAGGCCACCTTCGTGCGGGGCCTCTTCTCCCTCGGCCGTTTTTTTAAGGGCGTGATCGACGAAATACTGATCGACGGCACGGTAAACGGGGTTGCGTGGCTGATCCGGGTCGTCGGCAGTTTCTTCAGGCTTTTTCAGTCCGGATACGTGCAGGGCTATGCCTTCGCCGTGATCCTTGGCGCGATTTTCGTACTGGGCTATCTCATTATAAGGGTTATCCTGTAGCTATGAACCAGCTCTCTTTCCCCATTTTAAGCACGCTGATCTACTTGCCCCTCGCAGGTGCCGTCCTGCTCCTCTTCGTTCCCCGTAAAGCGGAGCTTTTCATCAAGAGTCTCACGCTGGTCTTCTCCCTCGTCGAGTTCGGCCTTTCCCTGCCCCTTTTCTTTTTCTTCAACGAAGGAGCGAAGGGCATGCAGTTCGTGGAAAAGGCGTCATGGTTCCCCGAATGGGGCATGAGCTACCTCCTCGGGATAGACGGGATCAGCCTGCTCCTCGTGCTCCTGACGACGTTCCTTACAGTCCTCTGCGTGCTCGTCTCCTGGAAAGCCATACAGACGAGGGTGAAGGAGTATTACATAACTTTCCTCTTCCTCGAGACGGCCATGATAGGCACGCTCTGCGCCCTCGACCTGATCCTCTTCTACGTATTCTGGGAGCTGATGCTCATTCCGATGTACCTCCTCATCGGCATCTGGGGCGGACCCAGGAGAATATACGCGGCCATAAAGTTCTTCCTCTTCACCATGGTCGGGAGCGTCCTGATGCTCCTCGCCATTTTCGTCCTCTATTTCCATCATGGGGCACAGACCGGTTCAGCCACCTTCAACGTTCTCGACCTGTACGGCACGACCGTCCCCGTCGGCCTCCAGTACTGGCTTTTTGCCGCCTTTGCCCTCTCCTTTGCCATAAAGGTTCCCATGTTTCCGGTCCATACATGGCTGCCCGACGCCCATACCGAGGCGCCTACGGCAGGGAGCGTCATCCTGGCCGGGGTGCTTCTCAAGATGGGGACATACGGTTTCCTTCGGTTTGCCATACCGCTCTTTCCAAAGGCAGCCTTTGACGCAATACCCCTCATGTCCGTACTGGCGGTTATCGGCATTATCTACGGCGCCATAGTGAGCATGATGCAGCCCGACCTGAAGCGCCTGATCGCTTTTTCGAGCGTAAGCCACCTGGGCTACGTTATGCTCGGCATGTTCGCCTTCAACATGCAGGGCGTCCAGGGAAGCATCTACCAGATGCTCAACCATGGAGTCAGTACCGGCGGCCTCTTCCTTTTGGTCGGCATGATATACGAGAGGCGCCACACGAGAATGATCGAGGATTTCGGGGGCCTTTCGGCTTCCATGCCGCTCTTCGCCATCTTTTTCATGATCGTTACCCTCTCGTCAATCGCCCTTCCGGGAACGAACGGGTTCGTCGGCGAATTCCTGATACTGCTCGGCGCCTTCAGGTCGGTGAAGCTGTACGGTATCCTGGGCGCAGTGGGGGTGGTACTAGGAGCCGTTTACATGCTGTGGATGTTCCAGCGGGTGATGTTCGGCGAGATCAAGCGGGAGGAGAACAGGAAGGTTGCCGACCTCGGAGGCAGGGAGGTTCTCATACTCTGCTGCGTGGTATTCTTCATCGTCCTCATGGGCGTCTACCCCAAGATGTTCTTCAGGAAAATGGACACTTCCGTGCAAGGTTTTCTCGCCTTCGTGAAGGAAAGAAACGCGTACTACGAGACGATGAAAGGGCAAGGTCCGCCAGTGGCCTTTAAGGCCCCCGGCATCGCGGATAGAGGTCAACGATGAATACGGTGCCGTCCCTTTCCGATTTCGAATGGATCCTGCCCGAGATTACGGCTGCCGTCTTCGGGCTGCTCGTCCTGCTTACCGACGCGCTGGGGAAGACATCGAAGGGCAGATCGGGGGGCATATTGACCCTCATAGGGGCGGGCCTCGCTTTCTGTTTTGCGGTCCGTCTCTGGGGCATGGGGACGAACATCTTCAGCGGCCTCTATACGATCGATGATTTCGGCACCTTTTTCAAAGCGATATTCCTTTTGATCCTCTTTTTCGTAGCCCTTATCTCCTTAGGCTACGCCAGGCGGGAGGAGATGCCGGCAGGCGAGTACTACGCGCTCCTTATCTTCGCAGCCCTGGGCATGATGGTCATGGTCTCGTCGAACAGCTTCGTCACGATCTTCATCGGCCTCGAGCTGATGTCCCTTTCCATATACGTCCTCTGCGGGCTTCTCAAGGGCCAGGCTGCCGCCCTCGAGGCTTCCCTCAAGTATTTTCTGCTGGGCTCTTTTGCCACGGCCTTTTTCCTTTACGGGGTAGCCCTGATCTTTGCCTCCACGGGCGCCCTCGACATCCGGATGGTCCGCGCCGTGGCGGCCGCCAGGAACCTCTCGGCAGATCCTGTCTTTCTGACAGGCATGGCGCTCCTCATCGTGGGTTTCGGCTTCAAGACGGCCTCGGTTCCCTTTCACATGTGGACTCCCGACGTTTACGAGGGCGCGCCCACGTCCGTCACGGTCTTTATGGCAACAGGGGTCAAGGCGGCCGCCTTCGGCGCCTTCCTCAGGGTCTTCTACACAGCCTTCTATCCTTTCATCGGCGACTGGTCGAGCGTGCTCTGGCTCATCGCCGTCCTCACCATGTCCGCCGGGAACGTCATAGCCCTTGTGCAGAACAATATGAAGAGGCTCCTTGCCTATTCGAGCATCGCCCACGCCGGCTACATTCTCATCGCCTTCGTAACCGGGGACAGGATCCTCTCGTCGAGCATCCTTTACTACCTTCTGGCCTACACCTTCATGAACCTGGGGGCCTTCACAGTGGTGATCGTCCTCGGGAGGAAGGGCGAGGGGCACGAGGACATCGACAGCTATGCCGGTCTGGCGGCACGCCACCCCTTCATCTCGCTCTGCATGACCGTTTTTCTTCTGTCCCTCACCGGCATCCCGCCCCTGGCGGGCTTCGCCGGCAAGTTTTACATATTCAGCGACGCCATAAAGGGGCACTTTTACTGGCTAGCCGTCATCGGCGTAGTCAACAGCGCCGTGGCCGCCTACTATTACCTCCGCGTGCTCATGTACATGTATTTCAGAGAGCCGGAGAAGGAGCTGGGCAGCATAGACATTTCGCCGGCTTATGTGTTGGTGATGCTGGTCAGCGTAGGCGCTCTTTTGTACCTCGGGATCTTCCCTCGCGATTTCCTGCTCATCGCGCAAAAATCCGTATC
>JBEKOT010000011.1:0-34371 GCA_049521495.1 Syntrophorhabdales bacterium
CGCTCTCAAAACAGCGGGTAGACGGCATCAAACTATGGCAGGCCATAGACAGGTCCCTCGAAGAAGGCACCCCCGTTGAAGGCACGATTGTTTCCGAAGTTAAGGGCGGCTTCATAGTCGACATAGGCGTGAATGCCTTTCTCCCCATATCCCAGGTCGATATAAAACCGGTAAAAAACCCCGCCTCTTTCATAGGACGCCATCTGAAATATAAAGTGATCAAGGTCAACCAGAAAAAAGCAAACGTGATCGTATCCAGGCGCATGCTCATAGAAGAGGAAAAGGAGCGAAAAAGAAAAGAGTTCTGGAAGAATGTAAAGGAAGGGCAGATCATCTACGGCTTCGTCAAGAGCATTACGGATTACGGGGCGTTCATCGATCTGGGGGGCGTTGACGGTTTTCTCTATGTCAACGACATTACCTGGGGCAGGATTACCCATCCCAAGGAGTATCTGAAGCTGGGCGACGAGGTCAAGGTCAAGGTCATGACCGTCGACTACGAGAAGCACAAAGTGTCCGTCAGCATCAAAGACCTGAAGGGAGATCCCTGGCTGCACATAGACGAGAAATTTCCGATAGGTTCGCGCGTCAGGGGCAAGGCGGTCGGCGTCGTGGAGTACGGGGTCTTCGTAGAGCTCGAGCCCGGTCTCGAAGGGCTTCTCCATGTGAGCGAGATGAGTTGGGACAAGAAAATGAGAAACCCCTCCAAACTCGTGTCGAAGGGCGATATGCTCGATCTCCAGATCCTGGACATCGACAGGGAGAAGAAGAGAATATCCCTCGGCCTGAAGCAGCTCCGGCCCGACCCGTGGAAAGAGCTTGCCCAGAAATACCCCCCCGGTTCCGTAGTGAAAGGCAGGATAAAGAATTTCACCGATTTCGGCCTTTTTGTCGGTATGGACGACGGCATAGACGGACTTGTCCATATATCGGAGATATCCTGGTCCCGCAGGAAGAACGTCATTGCCGAGAGTTACAAGAAAGGGGCCGCGGTGGATGCCCTGGTCCTCAATATAGACGGGGAGCAAAAGAAGTTCTCTCTGTCCATCAAGAGGCTTAAGGAAGACCCATGGAAGGGGCTTCTGGAGCGCTACCGTGTGGGCGATACCGTCGAAGGCTACGTGACCAGCATTACCGATTTCGGTGTTTTCGTCGAGATCGAAGAGGGCATCGAAGGGCTGATCCATCTATCCGAGATAGAGAGCGGCAAAGGGAAGCACCCCTCGGAGCTTTTCGCTATCGATGACGTAGTGAAGGCCATGGTTATAAACGTGGACGAGAGGGACAAGAGGATAGGACTTTCTACGAAGGCGCTCAAGAAAGCTGAAGAGAAAAAGGAGGTCAGCAGCTTCTCCAAGGAAGAGGCGCGCGCCTTCTCGACTCTTGGAGACCTCCTTGAACCTGCCATGAAAAAAAACAACAGAGACAACGAAATCTAGAAGCTAAACTGATTACGGGAGGTTTCGATGCCGATAAAGAAGGAGCTGCTTGAGATTCTCTGCTGCCCCAAATGCAAGGGGGATATCGAAGTGACGACCTCCGGGGACGGTCTCATATGCCGCCATTGTAATCTGCTTTATCCGATAAAAGACGACATACCTATAATGCTTATTGACGAGGCCTTACAGGTCAAGGAGTAGGACGGACAGGCATTCTTTCGCTGCCCTCCGGAAAAGCGGCCAGGCGGCGGCGCTCGGAGCAGCCGTCTCGGCCACCTGTTTTTGCATAATATGATCGACTTCCTTCTCATCTTCCTCATAAAGGGTTTTCAGCAGTTTCTCCGCGCCCTTCCGGAAAGGGCATGCAGGAGAGCAGGTATGGTCCTGGGCAGGCTCGGTTTTCTCCTTCTCAAAGGAAGGCGGCGCGTGGCGGTTGCCAACCTAAAGAGGATCTCCCCGGCCCTTTCCCGGTCTCAGGCTCGCGCGTTGGCGCGGAGTTGTTTTGAGAAGCTGGGAGTCAACCTCCTCGAGACGCTGCTCTTCCCTTATGTTCCGAAAGGTGAATATGACATACGGTTCAGGCTCGAGAAGAGGGGAAACGTAGATGAGGCATTGAAGGGCCGCCAGGGCGTTATCGCCCTCGGCTTCCATTATTCCAATTGGGAACTGACGGGCGTAAGCTCTTTCCTTCTGGGCAGGGAGATCATTGCCCTCGCGCGCCCGCTCAAGGGGTATCCCGCGTTGAACGGTTTTCTTAACGACCTCCGCGGGCGGGCCGGCCTGACGATCATACCGAACAGGGAAACTGCCCGCGACGTAGTAAGGCTTCTGAATGAAAATCGTATCGTTGCATTCCTGGGCGATCAAAGGGAGAAGCGATCAAGGGCCGTCTGGGTGGATCTCTTCGGGCAAAAGGTGCCGACATCCAAAGGCGTAGTCGCCATAGCGATGAAGACGGGGGCGCCCATTGTCCCAGTCTATGCCAGGAGGGACGGTTTCTTGCGTTACACGATAGTCTATAACGAACCCCTTCCGATAGAACGTAAGGGAGCACCTCTCGATGAGCTTATGATTAGAAATGCGAGGAAAGTCAATGCATTCCTGGAAGAGATAGTAAGGCAGCGGCCCGATGAGTGGTTCCTGGTGCACCGGCGCTTCGGCCGCGACACATGATAGGGCCCGAAGCGTAAGCCCTCTTGCGGAGCAAGTCTATCCCGGACAATATCAACTACTTACAGCCTTAAGACCCCGAACGCGCGAAGTCGGGCTAGACGACCCTGAGCCGGCCGGCAGGCTCGAAGTGCTTCTCGATGACCCCCAGAAAGTCATTCAGGACGGGTGAGATCTCCACCTCCCGATTGGTCGCTATGTCGATGCCAAGCCGTATTGCGCCATCGATCACCGGGATAATAGTCAAACGGTGCTGCGCCACTTCCTCCCTGACATAGGGGAGGAACACCAGGGCCACTCCCTTTTTCTGCCTGGCCAGCTCTTTGGCGCATTCCACATTGTCTACCTCGGCGCCCACCAGTGGCGTGAGGTTTCTGCTGGCAAAATGCTCGAGGATGGCCTCCCTCGCAGTAGACCCTTCCGATTGAATGATAAGGGGATAATCGACCAGGTCTTCCCATTTCACCTCCGCTTTTTGCACGAGAGGGTAATCAGGGTTTGCAACGAGCACCATCCTTTCCACTTCAGGGATACGGATGATCTGCAATTTCTTGTCGATCTTTCGAAGGGTGCCGACTATGCAGACATCATGTTTGAAATCGAGCAGGTCGTCGACGAGCGTAAGGGAAGGGCCTTCCCTGACCGACACCCTCACCGATGGATAGAGCTCTTTGAACTTGTCTATAAGGGGCGTCAGGTAAAGGGTGAGGGTGGTGGCTACTCCGATGTGCAGGTTTCCGAGGTGATAGCTCCTTAAGAAATTCTCCGCCATCATCACATGGTTGATAGCCTCCTCGGCATAGTTGACCAGTCGCTCGCCCGCTTTTGTGAGATGGACCCGCTTCCTCTTGACATTGATGAGCTTGACGCCGAATTGTCCTTCCAGGGCTTTTATTTGCTGGGTTACCGCGGGCTGGGTGATGAAGAGCTTTTCCGAGGCGGCACTGAAGCTCCTTTCCTTGGCCACGAAATAGAAGGAGATCAATTGCTGCACATTGATCTGGGGAAGTCTCACGTTCCTTACTATACTACAATTTTTCATTTTCTTCGTCCAGACAAAGTTACGGAAAATATTTATGAATTCATAAAAAATATTATGTTGCAAAGGTTCCCGTTTAAAACAATAATTGACCGAGGTGCAGTCTGAAAAAGCGGAAAGACCGGCCTGCATGAACGGAAGGGGCTTACGCACTGGCGAAACCAGGGGCCGGGGGGTCGATCCAGGGGGGAAGGAAAGAGGGTATGGCCGGCATTAAGTCGATAGGCGTTTATATCCCCGTCTACCGGCTTGCCCTGGAAGAGATAGGCAGGATGTGGCGTGTCCGGGGACCCGTAGGAGAGAAGGCGGTTGCCGGTTACGACGAAGATACCGTTACAATGGCCGTCGCAGCGGCCCGGGAATGTAAGGCCGGCTTGCCGGGGCAGATTGATGCCCTGTACTTCGCTACCACGACGGCGCCATACAGGGAGAAGCAGCACGCGGCATTGGCGGCCAGCGTGCTCGATCTTGACCGGGGGGCCTATACAGCGGACATAACCTGTTCCTTAAGAGGCGGGACGACTGCCCTTAGGGCCGCGCTCGACGCGGTCAAGGCGGGCTCGGCGCGTGAGTGCATCGTCGTTGCGGCCGATTGCAGGATGGGCGCTCCGAGGGGCAGGCTTGAGCAGCTTCTAGGCGACGGCGCTGGGGCGCTCGTCGTCGGCTCCCGTGAGTGTGTGGCGGACATCGAGGAGAGCTGCTCCACATACAGCGAGTTCACCGATGTCTGGAGGACCGACGCCGATCCCTTCCTTCGCTCCGGCGAAGGCCGGTTCATAGAAGAGGCGGGCTATATGCCTACGATGGTTGACGCTGTTTCCTCCATGATGAAGAGGAGCGGGGCCGCTGCCTCGGATTTCGCCCGGGTCGTCTTTTACGCGCCCGATCAAAGGCAGCATGCGGCCCTGGCAGAAAAGCTGGGCTTCGCACCAGGGCAGGTGCAGGACCCGCTTTTCAGCGCCATCGGCAATACTGGCGCCCCGGCAGTCCTCATCATGCTCGCGGCCGCCCTTGAGGAGGCACGGCCGGGCGAGAGGATCCTCCTTGCGGGCTACGGCGACGGGGCCGACGTCTTTACGCTGCGGGCAACCGACCGGATAGAAAAGACGCGGCGGCACCCCCTGCTCAAAGAGAGGCTCGGCCGCAAGAGCAACATCGACTACGGCACCTACTTGAGCTGGCGTGGTCTTGTCCCCTTCGAGGCCTCGGGCCTCCCCGAAAGGCCGCAGCCGTCGCTGGCGAGCCGCTGGAGAGAGCGCAAGTTCATTTCCGCCCTTTACGGGGTCAGGTGCACCGCTTGCGGGACGCCGCAGATGCACGCCATCGGGCAGAACATACGCGTCTGCATCGCCTGCCAGGCCAAAGACGCCTTCGAGCCATACAGCTTTGCCGACAAGAGGGGGACCCTTTTTACCTACGCGGTCGATCACCTCCAGCCGACGCGGAACCCGCCGGGACTGAACGGCGTCGTAGATTTCGAGGACGGGGGCAGGATGCTCTGCGAGCTTACCGACTACGACCTTTCGAGGGTGCGGATAGGGATGCCGGTCGAAATGACGTTTCGAAGGTTCTCCGACGGGAAAGGCCCCGTCAACTACTTCTGGAAAGCCAGGCCGATCGTGGAGTGAAAGGGGAATCGACCTTATCGAGGGAAGGGCGCTTACAGTGGAAAGCATGAAAGACAAGGTGGCGATTGTCGGAATGGGCTGCACCAGGTTCGGAGAGCGCTGGGACGCAGGGGTGGAAGACCTTCTCGTCGAGGCAGCCTACGAGGCATTCGAAGACGCGGGCATAGGGCCGAAGGACGTGCAGGCTGCATGGCTAGGTACGGTCTTTTCGGGCATTACGGCCATTACCCTGTCCCCTCTGGGCTTGCAGTATATCCCCATGACGAGGGTGGAGAACATGTGCGCCACCGGCTCCGAGGCCTTGCGCGCCGCGAGCTATGCAGTAGCCGCCGGCGCCTGTGACATCGCCCTCGCCATCGGCGTAGAGAAGCTTAAGGACTCAGGCCTGACAGGCGTAAAGGGACCGGCCATCGTGGGGGACAACCCGGACGGGACCTCGGGCGTCGCTTCCGGCTTCAGCGCCCCTGCCTCTTTTGCCTACCTCGGCACCCGCTACTTCCATCGATACGGGCTAGCGCCCGATTACGGCAAGCGCCTGCTCGCCGAGATCGCGGTGAAGAACCACTATAACGGGAGCTTGAACCCGAGGGCCCATTTCCGGAACAGGCTGACGGTCGAGCAGGCGGTGGGGGCGCCTATAATTGCCTGGCCCCTCGGTCTCTATGACTGCTGCGGGGTGAGCGACGGGGCCGCAGCCGCTATCGTTGTCCGCGCCGGTATGGCGAAGGACTTCAGGAGCGATCCCGTCTACGTCAAGGCCCTGGCAGTCACGGCAGGCGCCCGCCAGGGATGCATGCGGCAGGACTACGATTACGTCCACATCGAAGAGAACGTGCGCGCCTCCAGGGCCGCCTACGAGCAGGCGGGCATAAGGGACCCGCGCAAGGAGCTGAGCCTTGCCGAGGTGCACGATTGTTTTACCTGTCACGAGCTCGTCCTTTACGAGGACCTTGGCTTCAGTCCGAGAGGAAAGGCGGGAGAGGATATAGAAGCGGGCGCCTTCAGCCTCACGGGAGAGCTGCCGGTCAATACGGACGGGGGTCTAAAGTGCTTCGGCCACCCCCTAGGGGCGACCGGGCTCCGGATGATGTACGAGGTCTATAAGCAGCTGCAGGGCAAGGCAGGTCCCAGGCAGGTGAAAGACCCGAGGTTGGGGCTCGTCCACAACCTCGGTGGAAACCCGGGAATGGGGATCGCGAGCTGCGTCATCCTGGGGAACGAATAGCTGTTTTTTTACAGGTCCCGGCCTTCCGGGACCTGTCTTTGGCTTTTTTGACGAAAGGGGGTTGCGTGACGGTACATACCGGCTTACCGGGGTGCTGGGGCAGGATGGTAGAAAAAATATGTTGCATTTTGTTTTTCCCTCAGCTAAAAAGTGATTGAGCGGCCAACCTGAGCCCGCTTCCGAACAGGACGGTTCTGAGTCATGACCGAAGTCGCGTCCAAAAGGAGGTGATCGCAGCAACCGAAGAGAAGACGGTGCTGTTCCGACCCGGATAAACCTGACCGGGGACTGCTTTGGCCGGTCATGCGGACCCTGCATGGACTTGCGGCGCCTTCGAAAGACGGACCGCCCGGACGAAGGGTGTGTGACGAGTGGATCTTGATGTGGGGCTAAAAGAAAAAAGGGGGGCTTATGAAGTATTATCAGAAGCTAACGATACTTTTGGGCTTGATTTGGGGCTTCATCGCCATTCAGCGGATCGTCATCGCCATTATCATGCCGGCGATCCAGGCCGATATGAAGTTCACGTACACCGACGTGGGCATGATCATATCCATCACAGGCCTTATCTGGGCCTTCGGCACGATCATATGGGCGAGCATCGGCGACACGTACGGTCGCCGCCCCGTCATTGTGTTCTGCGGAATCCTCGCTTCCATTTTCTCCTGGATGACCGGCATGGTGGGCTCCCTAGGCCAGATGCTGGCGGTCAGGGGCGTCCTCGGATTTTTCGAGGGCGGGCCCTGGGGCCCGGCAGTGGCGACTGTGGCGGAAGAGGCCCCACCCGAGAAGAGAGGGGGGTTGGTTGGTCTCATACCCGGGGCCTTCATGCTTATCGGTGTATGCCTGGGACCGATAATCGCCGTGCAGATCCTTCAGAAAATGGGGTGGCGGTCGGTCTTCTACATCATCTCCATACCCGGCATTATCCTCGCCATTATCGCCGCGCTCTTCATGCACGAGCCCGCCTCCGTCGCAGCGGGCATCAAGGCGCGGAAGTCAGGCCAGAAGAGGGTCGTGATGCAGCAGGGCCACAAGGTGAAGCTGAGCGACGTCCTCAAGTACAAGAACGTGATCGTCTCTACGGTCAACAGCGTGCCGGTCATGGCATGGCTCTGGATCTACAGCGGCTTTTCCGCGCTCTTTCTCGCCAAGGTCCACCACCTGCCCATGGAAGCGATCGGTCTTGCCATGGCCGCCTCCGGTCTGGGGGGTTTTGTCGGGATGGTGGTAATGGGCCGGCTGTCGGACGGTATAGGGCGTAAGACGGCCATCATCCTCTCGGGGCTGCTCTGCTGTCTTTCCGGTCTTTCGATCATTGCCCTGCCCGTCGGCTCCCCCCTGGTGCTTTTCTGTGTGCTTTTCTTCTTCTGGGGTATGTTCGGTGGCGCTTCCTTTCCCCTTTACCTGGGCACGCTGCCTACCGAAGCCGTACCACCGGAGTTTGCCGGCACCGCGGTAGGTGTTCCCACGGCAGTGGGCGAGATCATCGGCGCGGCCGTGATGCCGACCATCGCCGGCGCCCTTGCCGATGCCTTCAGCCTCTACGCGCCCATGTGGATGGCAGCGATTGCGGGACTCGTCATCATGCTGGTCTCCCTTGGGTACGTGGAAACGGCGCCCGGGAAGCTTGCGAAAATGGCGAAAAAACCGACGCACGACGACCATCTGCTGCGGCCTTTCAGAGGTAAGGAGCCTGCGGTAGCGCCCGAGGGCTAGCCGCAGCCGGTCAGCTTTTCTGCGATTAAAAAGAAGGACTGCTTCTCCCGCGGGGCGAGCAGTCCTTTCCATCCTTACTTATCCGCCGGGGATGATCCCCCCTCTTCTGAGGGCACCCATGATCGACGCGCCCACCACGTCAACGATGGAGGTCCCCGCGTCGATCACGAGGACAGAGCCGGTCATGAACGATGAATCGTCGCTCGCCAGGAACGTGCAGACCCCCCCGATCTCCTTCGGCGCCCCGAACCGGTGAAGGGGCAGCTCCGACGATATCATGGCAAAGAAGTGATCGGGGTCCATGCCGAGCATCTTTCCAAACTGGCCGAATTCCCTCTCCGTCATATCCGTTTTGATGCCGCCCGGGCAGACCGCGTTGCAGCGGATATGCTGCGGGCCGTAATCAAGCGCGGCCTGCTGCGTCAGCATGATGAGGCCCGCCTTCGAGCTGCAGTAGGCGGACATGCCGGGCAGGCAACGGAGCCCCCCGACGGACGCGATGTTTATGATGGAGCCGCCCCCGGCCTTGATCATGTGCGGTATGGTCTCGTTCATGAGCAGGAAGGGACCGTTGAGGTTCACGTCGATCACCTTCCGCCAGACGGCGCGGTCCGCCTCACCCACGGGCCCCTGGGCGCTTATGGCGGCATTGTTCACGAGCACATCGAGCTTCCCTCCGAAGGCGACCGCGGCGCTGACCATGCGCGAAACGTCTTCGTCCTTCGACACGTCACCCGCACATGAGGCGGCGGCGCCTGCAGGCAGCGACGCGATGACCTTATCGAGCACGTCCTGGCGGCGGCCGGTGATGCAGACCTTTGCCCCCTCGTTGACGAACCGTTCTGCTACCGCAGCGCCTATGCCGGTGCCTCCCCCGGTGATGAGTGCTACCTTTCCCTGTAGTATCATGTTCTCCCCCTTATATCGTCTCCGTCCCGAAATAGTACCGTGCGAGCTCGGTGAGCCTGAGGATCGGTCCGCCCACCACGATCTGCGTGATCTTCAGGTCCCTGACAAGCTTCTCGATCCTTCCCTCCCTTGAATAGCCGTAGGAGCCCATAAGATCGAGGCAGCGGTTGACCATGCTCCATCCGAGGTCGCTCACCGTGTTCTGGACGGCGCTGGCCGAAGCAAGCGCCTTGTGCTCCCATGGGAAGCCGTACATGTCGGGATGGTCCATCCTGTCGCCCACATAGTAAAGGAAGGCCTCGGCGGCCATGATCTCCCTGGCTATCTGTCCCAGCTCGTGCACTATGGCGCCATGCTCCTTCATGGGCTTTCCGGCTATCTCCCTGTTGTCCACGTAATCCCTTATCACCTCGTAGGCCCTCTTCATGATGCCCATGGGAAAGGCGGCCGAGATGAGCCGGCCTATGGTTATGTTCGCGATGACCGATTTCAGCTCCTCTTCGGGGTCCTCGTGGGCGCAGTTCTCCCTTGGGACCCTCACGTTATCGAACCATATATCCCCGTTGGTATCGATACTGGTCCCCATCTTGCGGTAGGGCTTGCCGGTTGCCACGCCGAGTGCATCGGCCGGCACGAATATTTGTGCAATATTGGGGAACTCCTTCCCCTCTACCGTGCAGAGGACCCGGTACATGTGCGCCTCCCTGTAAGCGGAAGGCCACAGCTTGTGCCCGTTGATCACCCATTCGTTCCCTTCAAGGCGGGCCCGCGTCCTCACCTGGGACCCTTTCAACCTCACGTCCTCCACCGACCCGCCCGCATGGGGCTCGGTAATGGCGCTGCAGATCACGTATTCCTTGTCGCCCGTCAGTAACGGAGCGACTTTCTTCAGGAGGGTCTCGTTCGGCGTGGGGAGCGTGAGGGCCGCAATGGACCAGGGCGTGATGAAGCCAGTGGTGGCCGTTCCATAGTCGCCCCTGGAAAGCTCTTCCACGAGGACCAGCATGTCCACGGTCGAGGCCCCGCCCGACCCTCCGAATTCAGGCGGCACAAAAGATTTTTGCAGCCCCAAATCGATGAACAGTTTCCTCCAGATATCATGGACGAAGGTGTGCTCTTTCCGCTCCGACCAGTCCCAGTAGTCATCGATCTCACCCTCGTGCGGCAATATCTCGGTGTCTACGAACCTCCTCAAGGTCTTACTGAACATCTTCGTTTCTTCCGATACGAGATGATCGGGTCTGAGAAAATCGTCGATTCCTTTTGCCCTCACGCGTTGAGATTCGGATGTATTTCCCATTGGGCACCTCCTTTTGGATCGTTTTGGTCCCTGTTTGCCGCTCGAGACTTCCCCTTCACTTTCCGCTCACCCCCTTTCGCGGGAAAAATCTAAGAAGAGTACAAGGACTGCGATATTATCACCAGCGTCTTTGCCGGTCTCCTACCGACCCCATCACCTCGATGGGGGATACTGCCGTCGAAATAGACGCAGTCGCCCTCCTTCAGCAAATATTCCTTGTCGCCGTAAAAGAAGCGGATCTTTCCCTCCAGCACGTAGAGAAACTCCTCCCCTTCGTGATCGAACAGCCCCCCCTCGATGTGTGGGGGATGGGTGATCACGAAGGGCTCCATCTTTTTTTGGCTTTTTGCCGGGGCCACGGACTCGTAAACGTACCCGCACGAGGTTCCGTCCCGCACCACGACTTCCCTTTCTTCTCTTCGCACGACCGTGATGCGGTCCTCCGGATTATTCCCGTGGAAGAAAGCCGTAATATCCACCTCGAGGGCCCGGGCGATCTTGATGAGCGTCGCAATGGGCGGAGATTTCTTAGCCGATTCCACCATGGAAAGATAGCTCTTCGTAAACCCTGTCCGTTCGGCCACCTGCTGAAGGGTGAGCTTCTTTTGAAGACGAATGGCGCGGATGTTCTTTACGATCTTGAGCTCGTCCATCGGGGGTTAACCAAGTTAACCGGAAGTTAACAGCCGTGTCAAGCAAAAATGTTCGCTTTCCCATACCGACTTTTTTGATTTGTCATTGTGGCAGCATAGTAGTAGCATTGGAGCATCGGCTTTTATTCCGCGCCGCAAGGCTTCGAAGAGACCCGGAACGCGGGCTTTACGGAGAAGGCCGGGGAGGGACTGTGGAAGAGCACGATGGGTCACGGCTTCCGGGGACCGACGACAGGGTAGGAGGACCCGCGCGGCGGATCTCCCTCGCGGTATCGGACGATGTGCTTCAGGAAGACCTCGAGGCCCTCAGAAAGAAGGCGATCGAGATGGGCGCGGGGATGGCGGAGATCGTACCCGCCTCCTGGGTTGAGGTTGACGAGAGGGTCAGGCTCAAGTGCTTTGTGCCCATGTGCGGGTACTACGGCAGGAACCCTTATTGTCCACCCCGCGCGCCGGAGCTGTCATTCATCCGCAGCGCTTTCAGCCGTTATCGCCGGGCGATCCTTCTCGCCCTGGAGGTTGTCCCGCCGACGGCCTTCTCGGTCCGGAGCCCCGGGCAAAAGGCGGCCCACTCGTGGGCCCGGAGAAATATGGAAATAGTGGGCAGGCTCGAGACGATGGCCCTCGGAAACGGCTATTATCTCGCAGCAGCCTTTTCCCAGCTCAGCTGCCTCGCGTCGCTCTGCGACCCAGATACCAGATGCCAGGTGCTTCAGGGGAGAAGATGCGCCCATGCGCTCCGGTCGAGGCCGTCGCTCGAATCGATGGGGGTGGACGTCTTTCGTCTGGTCGCGAGGGTGGGATGGGACATATATCCGATCTACCGGAGCGTCGACCCCGGCGCGGTCCGGCGCGCCCTCTCGGTGGGCCTGCTGCTCGTCTGTTAGGAAGTGCTCGCGCCTTATGAATTTATTAGAAAATTTATGTTGATAGTTCTATCTCAACTCTCGGAGAATGTCGGTAGGGGAGCGGGAGATTTAACCCACGGGAGAAGAGACACATCTTCGTGTATGATATTTCCGGAAAGACTTTATCTGCAATAGGGAGGGTCGCCTGAAACATGAATAAGATCCAGCTTGTCGATCAGACCCTGCGGGATGCGCAGCAGAGCCTGTGGGGCTTTACCATGAGGACGGACCATATGAGGGCCATCGCAAAAAGGATGGACGACGTCGGGTACCGTGCCATTGCCACCGTAGGCTCTCAGGCGTTTACCGTGCAGGTGCGCACCCTCAGGGAGGACCCGTGGGAGAGGATCCGGGTCCTGTCCGGGCTCATAACGAAAACGCCCATTCGGGGCTCGTACCAGATCGGGAGTCTTTCCTCCTTCGACCTGGGCACGCCCCGGGACATCATCACCCTCTGGATAAAACGCTCGGTGGCCAACGGCATTAAGAGCTTCTGGATCTGCGATTACCAGACGGACATGGAAAAGTTCGTCTACTTCGCGCGCATCGCAAAGGCCGAAGGCGCGGAGGTCGTGCCGGCGCTCATGTACACGTCGAGCCCCGTCCACACGAGCGACCACTGGGCGCGAAAGACCCGGCTCCTTGCAGCAGCCAGGGACTGCATCGACCGGATTATGATCGAGGACGCCTCCGGCGTAATCACGCCCGAGGCCACCCGGGAGCTGGTAGCTGTCGTCCAGCGGAACAGCGACGGCATACCCCTCGAATTCCATTCCCACTGCAATTCGGGCCTTGCCCCCCTGTGCTACCTGGAGGCGGTCAAGGAAGGAGTCTCCTGCGTGCACACTGCGGTTGCCCCTCTCGCCAACGGCACCTCCCTGCCCGCTGCAGAGACGTTCTTGAGGAATGCCCGCCGCCTCGGCTTTACCTCCGATATCGACGAGGACGCCCTCGCCGATGTCTCCTCCCATTTCAGGGCCATCGCCGAGAAAGAAGGTCTTCCCGTGGGCGCGCCTGTGGAATACGACCTCTTCCATTACGAGCACCAGGTGCCGGGCGGCATGATGACTAACCTGACGCGGCAGCTTCGGGAGGTGGGCATGGAGCACCGCCTGTCCGAGATCCTGGAAGAAGTGACGGTGGTGCGCAGGGAATTCGGATATCCGGTCATGGCAACGCCCTACTCACAGATCGTGGGCGCCCAGGCAGTGGAGAACATCGTCTCCGGCGAGCGGTACGGACAGGTAACCGATGAGGCGATCAAGTACGTCCTCGGCTACTACGGGGAGCCGGTAGTGCCTGTAGACCCGAACGTCATGGACCGTATAATGGGCCTGCCGAGGACAAAGGAATTCGCCGACTGGCGCCCTGAAGGGTACCTCAAGTCCGTTGAAGAGTTCCGGAAGGAGATGGGCGCGGATCTCTCGGACGACGACCTCCTGCTCAAGATACTGATTCCCGGACAGCCGGGCCGCCCGGCCGAAGTGAAAAAGGGGGCCGGGCCGGGGACCGCGAGACCGGGGCCCCAAACCGGCGCGCCCGTTGGACTCCCCATGGCGTTCAACGTGGAGGTGGACGGGGAAACATTCAGCGTGCGCATCTCCCCGGCTCCACAAGGGGGCGGGCAAGCCGAGGCCACCGGGCCTGTTGAGACCGGGGGGGCGCCCGGCAAGCCGAGGCGGCCGAAGGAGGCGCCTCCCGGCTCGGTCGTATGCGGTATGGCGGGGCTCGTGCTCTCCATCGAGGCAAAGGTAGGGGACAGCGTCAACCCGGGCGAGATAGTGGCCATGATCGAGGCAATGAAAATGCGAAGACGCATCAACGCGCCCCACGGCGGGGTGGTGAAGGAGATCCGGGTCCGGGAAGGCGATATGGTCGATGCAGAGGATGTACTGATGGTGGTGGCCTGAGATGTTCAAAAAGCTCCTTGTGGCCAACCGGGGCGAGATAGCGATCCGGGTCATGCGGGCGTGCCGCGAGATGGGCATCGCCTCCGTTGCCGTCTACTCCGAGGCGGACAAAGAGGCGCTCTTCGCCCGGTATGCCGACGAGGCCTGTCCTATCGGACCTGCGCCCGCGAGCCAGAGCTATCTCGACATAGGAAAGGTGATCGAGGCGGCTAAAAGAAGCGGCGCGGAGGCGATCCATCCGGGATACGGCTTTCTGGCGGAGAACCCCGCCTTCGCCCGGGCGTGCGAGCAGGAGGGGATAAAATTCATCGGACCGTCGAGCAGGGTTCTCGAGCTCGTGGGCGACAAGGTGGCTTCCCGCCGGGAGATGATAAAGGCCGGCGTGCCCGTGGTGCCGGGCACGGAGGAGTGCGTGGCCGGGGAAGAGGAGACGCGACATATGGCGCGCCGCGTCGGCTATCCCGTGATCGTCAAGCCCTCCGGCGGAGGAGGGGGGATCGGCATGACCATTGTGGCGGACGAGGGGGCTCTTCGGGAGGCCCTCGAGTCCTCCCGGGCGATCGCCGCGACCACCTTCGGCCTCTGCGACGTGTACATCGAAAAATACCTGGACAACCCCCGGCACATCGAGTTCCAGATACTGGGAGATGCCCACGGGAACGTGATCCATCTCGGGGAGAGGGAGTGCTCCATCCAGCGGAGACACCAGAAGCTGATCGAGGAGGCCCCGTCCACGGCGGTCTCGCCGAGGCTGCGATCGAGAATGGGAAAGATCGCGGCGGCGGCCGCGCAGTTTGTGGGATATGAAGGGGCGGGCACGGTGGAGTTCCTTTTTGCCGATGGTCGCTTCTACTTCCTTGAAGTTAACGCCCGTGTGCAGGTGGAGCACCCCGTGACCGAGATGGTGACCGGCGTCGACATCGTAAAAGAACAGATAAGGATCGCCGCGGGCCTCCCGCTCGCCATGCGCCAAAGGGACGTCAAGATGCGGGGAAACGCCATCGAGTGCCGCATCAACGCGGAGGACCCCCTGAACGATTTCGTGCCCACCCCCGGAAGGATCAAGGGCTACCATGCGCCAGGGGGAGCCGGGGTCCGCGTGGACTCGGGCGTCTATGCCTCTTATACGATACCGCCTTTCTACGACCCCATGATATCGAAGCTCATCGTCTGGGGTCGTGACCGCGGCGAGGCGATCGACCGCATGCGGCGGGCCCTTTACGAATACGTCATCCTTGGGACGAAGCACAACATACCCTTCCATAAGGCGGTCATGGAGAACCCGAGGTTTGTGAGGGGAGAGCTGGGGACCCATTTCATCGACCGGGAAACCTCGCTGCTGGAAGATATGAAGGTCGTCACGGAGCGAGAGAAGGCGCTGGAGGAACGGATGCCCCATCCTGTGGATGACAGGAAGCGGATAGCGGCCATCGCCGCCGCCGCGTTCGCCATGGAGATGTACGGTCGGGGCGCGACATGAAAAAGAGCATCGTCATCCTAGGCACGCTCGATACGAAAGGGGAGCACCTCCACCTCCTGAAGAAGACCATAGAGGCGAGAGGGCACGAGGCCCTGATAATCGATCTGAGCATGGGCGCTATACCTACCCTGCCCGCGGACATCCCTGCCTCCGAGATCGCCCGGCTCGGCGGCCGCACCGTCGAAGAGCTGATGGCGACCCGCGACAGGTCGGCTTCTACCGACGTGATGATCGCCGGCGCGCAACAGAAGGTGCTGGACCTCCTGTCGGGGCGGAGGATAGACGGCATCGTGGCCATGGGCGGCGCCTCCATGGCCCTCATGGGCAGCCGCATCATGTCGAAGCTGCCCTTCGGCGTCCCGAAGGTGATCGCCACCCCGGCGGCCATGCCCACCTACATCTCCGAGTGGTTCGGCTCCCTTGACGTGGTGGTCATGCAGGTGATCATGGAGTTCGCCGGCATGTACGACTTGCTCTCCGCCGTGATCGTCCAGGTAGCCGGGGCTATAGCGGGTATGGTCGAGGAGTCCGTTGACTATAGCGCCTTCAGGCTCCCCTACCCGTCTGTGGCGATAACACAGATCGGGTTCAACGAAGAGTGCGCCGCCGAGGTCAAGAGGCTGCTCGAAGGGCGGGGTTACCATGTCTATCCCTTCCACGCGAACGGCATCAGCGACAGGAGCATGGAGCGGCTCATAGCCCAGGGCCTGCTGGACGGCCTCATCGACATCGTGCCCGCAGGCCTTATCGAAGAGCTTTTCCAGGGAAACAGGGCGGCAGGCATGGATAGGCTGGACGCGCCGATCGGAAGGGGCATGCCCCTCGTCCTCGCCCCCTGCACCTTGAATACGACGGGCGCCGGCCCCACCCGGAGGAACCGGGAGCGCTTCATCAACCGGCCCCGCTTGCAGATCGACGAGATACGGTTCATGACCCGCTACACATCCGACGAAATGAGGCAGGGCGCCCGGTTGTACGCCGATAAGCTGAACCGCGCCAAAGGCCCGGTGAAGTTCCTCGTGCCGCTCAGGGGCTGGTCTTCCATTGACAAACCCGGCAGCATCCTGCACAATCCCGGGGAGGATAGGGCATTTTTCGATGAGCTGAAGGCCCTTCTGACAACGGCGATCCCCATAGAGGAGGTCGACTGCAACCTGGAGGACCCCGAGTTTGCCCGTGCCCTGGTGGATAGTTTCGACAGGATATTCAAGGAGGCGAGAGGATGAGACAGGAATACCTCAACCAGCGCGTGGAGACCATGGCGCCGGCCGAGCTCCGGGCGCTCCAGGAAAAGAAGTTCCTTAAAGAGCTGGACTACGTGTGGCAGGGGTCCGTCTTCTATCAGGAGAAGTTCAGGGCCCACGGCGTCGAAAGGGGGGACATCAGGACCCTGGACGATCTTGCGAAGCTGCCCTTTACGGAAAAGGACGAGCTGCGCAAAAGTCAGGAGGAGCACCCGCCGCTGGGCAACCACGTCGTAGTGCCCATAGAGCGCATCATCCGGCTCCACTCGTCGTCCGGCACCACCGGCGTCCCCACCTTCGTCGGCATAACCGCCCACGACCACCAGGTCTGGACACAGATCACCGCGCGCTCTTTCTTCACCCAGGGCATCAGGAAGAGCGATATCCTGATCCATGCCGTGGGGCTCACGTTCTTCGTCGGGGGCCTCCCCTGCAAGGACGCCTTCGAGTATATCGGCACGACCTTCGTCCCCATCGGCACAGGGGCCTCGGAGAGGGTCGTGATGACTACGAGGATGCTCAAGGCCAACGTGATTCACGCGACGCCCTCGTATGCCCTCTACCTCGCCGAATGGGTGAGGAAGAAGTACGGGATGGAGCCTCGCGACCTGGGATACCAAAAGCTCACCGTGGGGGCCGAGCCGGGCGGCGGCGTGCCGGAGATCAGAAGGAAGCTGGAAGAGGAATACGGCGCCCGGGTGACCGAGGGCCTCGGGAACTCCGATGCCGCGCCCGTCATCTTCGGCGAGTGCCCCGAGCAGCAAGGCATGCATTTCAACGCGCAGGAGTTCATCGTCTGCGAGCTGATCGACCCGGACACAGGGGCGGTCCGCGAAATGAAGGACGGCGCCCAGGGGGAGCTCGTGTATACGCTGATCGACCGCGAGTGCTCCCCCGTAGTAAGGTTCAGGACCCGCGACCGGGTCAATGTCTGGACTTCGGAATGCGGATGCGGGAGGACGAGCTTTCGCGTGCGGTGCGTTGGCCGCACGGACGATATGCTCATCGTGCTGGGGGTGAACGTTTTTCCATCCGCCATAAAGGATGTGGTCACCTCATTCCGTCCGCGAACGACCGGGGAGATACTTGTGCTCCTTTCGAAGACCGGACCGAACGTGCAGCCGCCCCTTCACATCCAGGTGGAATACACGCCCGGCGACACCGACCTCGGGGGGTTGAAGAAAGAAATCGAGGGCGCCCTGCACGACAGGCTCCTTTTCGGTCCGTACGTCGAGCTCGTGCCGGAAGGGACTCTGCCCCGGTACGAGATGAAGGCAAAGCTCATAAGGAAGCTCTATGAGGAGAAATAATGTCTCAACGATAGGCCGGGCCGGGGGGAAACCCCCGGTTCGATCTCAAGCCGCCACAATGTTAATAAGGGGGGATCGTATGGCGGAGAAGTGGCTTTACTGGCTGGAGGACCTGGGTAAGGAACAGAACGAACTGGTAGGAAAGAAATGCGCCAACCTGGGCGAGATGGCAAGGATCGGCTTACCGGTCCCCCGGGGTTTTGCCCTTTCGGTTCACGCCTACACCCATTTCATGGACGAGACAGGGGCGACGCAGGAGATCGCGGCGCTCATAGAAGCCTCAAGCGTGACGCCCGAGGATGTGGCAGGCGTCAACAGGCTGAGTCTCGCCATCCGGGCCCTCGTGGAATCGAAAAAGATCCCGGCCGCGATGGAGTCATCCATCCTTTCCCACTATAACGGGCTTTGTGAGAGGTGCGGGTGCGCCGATGCGGCCGTCTCTACCAGGTCGGCAGGGGCGGTGAGTCATCCGGGCCAGTACGAGACCTATCTGAACGTCAAAGGAGGGGCCGAGGTGCTGGAAAAGGTGAGGAAGGTATGGGCCAGTACCTTCAACGCGCGCTCTCTCGCTTACCGGCTTCGGAAAGGTCTTCCGGTAGCGAGCGGGCCCATAGGCGTGGCCGTCCTCGAGATGGTAAAGGCCCGCTCGGCCGGCATCGCCTTCAGTGTCGACCCGAATACGGGCGACACCACGAGCATGATCGTGGAGGCCAACTGGGGGCTGGGTGAGAGCGTCGTCAGTGGAGAGCTGACGCCTGACAGGTGGGTGCTCGACAGGGAGACGCTGGCAGTGCGGGAGAGCTTTCTGGGAAAAAAGGAGAAAATGACCTGCTTCATAAGCGCGGGAACGGTTGAAAGGGAGACGCCGCCCGAGAAAGCCTGTGCCTTTTGCTGCACCGATTCCGAGTTGGCCGAGATAGGAAGGCTCGCCATGCACCTGGAGAGGCATTTCGGCGTGCCCCAGGACATAGAGTGGGCGGTCGCGGAAGACAGGCCGTTCCCGAATATCGTGCTGCTCCAGGCCCGGCCTGCGGTGGTGATAAAGAAAAGCGCAGCGGACGCGGTCGTCGATATGATGCTTGGCATGTTCAGGAGCTAGAAGAATGGCTGGGTGCGGAGATTGGGATCGGCGAGCGGCCGGTCAGGACTGCCTTAAAAGAAAAAAAGGGGGGAATTATGTTGAGAGATGCCTATGATCTGAGTTTTTACGAATTCGACGACGAGAGGGACGCGAAGGAGTACGGTGTTCTCCTGTGCGACGTTGTCCACGGAAGACCGCCCATGAAGCCGGCCTACATCGGCATAGGCTGGTACTGGTATTACCACGGTATCCGCTACGCCGCGGGGAACCTCAGCCTTCCCACGACCCACGGGTGGGATTCCCGGTTTGTCAACGGCTACCCGTACATCACCGCCATACGCACCACGCCCGAAGAGGCCAGGGAGAGGGAGCCCGTCTTCCGGGAGAAGATAAAACCCTTCCTCGAAGACTTCGACGGCGTCTGGGACCCTCTCAAGGCAGACCTCCTGAAGACGTACAAAGAGGCTAAAGAGACGCGGGGCCTCAAGGAATGGGACGACATAAAGAAGCTGAGCAACCACGAGCTCCTGTCCTTCTTCCTCGATTTTGCCTTTGTCATCAACCGGAAGGAAGGGGAGACGCACTTCTACATGCTCATGGCCGCCTATTATATCAGCGGCCTCTTTCAGGAAATGTGGCGGAACATGTTCGGCCAGGAGGCCGGAATCGACCCCAATTACCACAGGTTGATGTCAGGCTTCGAGGCCTCCGACGTGGCATTCACCCGCGGTCTATGGCAGCTGGGCAGAAAAGCGGTCGGTCTCGGGATGGAAGACGTGTTCAAGAAGACCGACGATTCCGGCGTGCTTGAGGCGCTCAAAGGCAGCGAGGCGGGCAGGAAGTGGTCTGAGGCGTATCATGAGTTTCTCCTCGAGCACGGGTGGAGGGCGGACCGCATGCACGCCTACGATTACCCCACGTGGCTCGAGAAGCCGAGTATCGGGATAGCCCGCATAAAGTTCATGATGTCGGAATCCGTCTTCCCCTTCGACGCGAACCGGGAGCGTGTGAACAGAGAGAGGCAGGAGGGCGAGAAGGAGATTATGGTCAAGGTGCCCGCACCTCAGAGAGAGGCCTTCGGCTTACTGATGAAGGCGGCCCAGAAATCGGGGTACTGGAGCGAAGACCACGGCTATTACTGCGACCTCTATATCGGCGCCATGGGCCGGTGGATACTCACGGAGTTCGGGAGGCGCTTCGCAAAGGCGGGGTGCATCGACGACGTGGAGGACATCCACTATCTGCACCCGAACGAGATACGGAAGGCAGCCGTGCCCCTGGGGAGGATCAACCTCAGACCCTATGTCGAGCGTAGGAAAAAACTGCACGGGCAGTATCTCGAGATGGAGCCCGTTCCCTTCTTCGGCGACATCAGCCAGGCCCAGCTCGTGCTCCGGAGCGACCCGACCCTTTCCGTCTCGACCCAGCTTCCCATCGTCCGGGAAGAACTCAAGGCGGACCTCTACGGCGCAGCGGCCGCGCCCGGCTACGCGGAAGGCACTGCCAGGGTCATCATGAGCTCCGATTACCTTGCCCAGGTGCAGCCCGGCGACATCCTGGTAGCACCCGGCACTTCCGCATCCTGGACCGTTGTATTCAGCGTGATCAAGGCGCTTGTCACCGACGGCGGCGGTGCCCTCTCGCACCCCGTGATCATGGCGAGGGAGTTCGGCATCCCCTGTGTCTCCGGCTGCGTCGAGGGCACCCAGAAGATCAAGACGGGCCAGAAGATAAGGGTCGACGGGGACCGGGGCGTAGTCTTCATTGACAATAAGTAGGGCGACGAAGCAAACGAGCGCCGCCGACGGGCGTGAGCAGACACCGGAGGTGCAGTCATGGACCTTCAGAGGTTGCGGGCCAAGGCCGACCCCCTGACGACAGCCGTCATCACCGTCGATATGCAGAGAGATTATTGCTGTGAAGGGGGTACCTTTCACAAAAGGGGCTACGACGTCGCTTGCGCCCAAGGGCTTGCGGCAAGGCTGAAGGTCTTTCTCGATCAGGCCCGGGAGGCAATAAGACACATTATCCATTTGAAAATGGTTAAGGTTCCGGGCCTTTCCTCCGAGGCATCGGCCGAGCTTTACGAGCGCCTCGGCATCGAGAGGAATTACGACCCTGCCTTTGCGGAATTCTACGGGGTGGTCCCCCGGGAGGGGGACACGGTAATAGGGAAATACAGGTATTCCGGTTTTTTTTCAACTTACCTGGATCAGTTTCTCCGCTGCAATGGCATAAAGACGCTGGTGATCACGGGGATTGCCACAAACGTCTGCGTAGAATCAACCGCCAGGGACGGCTTCATGCGGGATTACTACATCATCGTACCCTCCGACCTGACCGAGGGGACGAGCGCGGAAGCCAAGAAGTGGACCCTCGCAAACATCGATACGTTCTTTGGACAGGTGGTTGATTCGGCAAGCTTGCTGCAATGCTGGAACTTAACGCGGTGAGGTAGCCATGAAGCGAAGCGTGGGTGTTACCATTGACGGGAAAAAGATTAGGGGGCGATCGGGGATGACCATACTCGAGGCAGCCCGGAAGGCGGGCATCGAGATCCCGACGCTCTGCCACGATGAGACGCTCAAGCCGTCAGGCAATTGCAGGGTATGCGTCGTTCAGGTAGAGGGGTCGCGCGTCCTTGTGGGGTCTTGCCATACGCCCATAGCCGACGGTATGGTAGTTTATACCCGCTCTGCCCGCGTACTCGAGGCCCGGCGGACTGCCGTGGAGCTCCTTCTCGTCGGCCATACGGGCGCCTGCGTGACCGACATCCAGGCGCGGGAATGCGGGCTTCATCGGCTTGCCTCCGAGCTGGAGGCAGGCCCTCCGCGGTTTCACGTTAAGACGCCCCGGCTTTATGCTCCCGACGCCGGCCCTTATGTGCTGCGGGATATGTCCCGGTGCATACTCTGCCGAAAATGCATCCGCGCGTGCAGCGAGATTGCGGGGCAGGACATTTACGCCGTTGCCCACCGCGGCTTCGCCTCGAAAGTGGTGGTGGACACGGACGTCCCCCTGACCAGAGAGGTGTGCAAGGACTGCGGCATCTGTATCGAATACTGCCCCACCAGTGCGCTTATGGGGCCGGAAAGGGCAAGGAAAAAAGCAAACCTGAGGGAAAAGACAAAGCCCAAACGCTTGCGGCCCTTGCCGGAGAACGGCGTTAGGAAGGGACTCCCTGGACTCCTCGCAGCCGCGCAGCGATCCGAAGGGAGCATCAGCGAGCGCAACCTGTCCGCTATCGCTGTCGAGACCGGCCTTTCCGTGAGCGACGTCTACGGCGTGGCAAGCTTCTACTCCTTTCTTTCGACGAAGCCGCGAGGCCGGAACGTGATCCGGGTCTGCAAGAGCCTTCCATGCTATCTCAAGGATGCGCCCATGATCGTGGATGCGGTGGAGAAGGGTATCGGGATCAAGCCGGGCCAGACCACCCCGGACGGAGGGTTCTTCCTCGAGCTGACGAACTGTATAGGGGCCTGCGACGCGGCGCCTGCCATGCTCATTAACGATACGGTCTATGGCAATCTCACCGCCGGGCGGATATCCGAAATCCTCAAGTCTTACGGAGGGAGGTGAGCCATGGCAGAGCGAATCGTCCTGAGAAACTGCGAGGCCATCGAACCTGGTGACATCGCCGCGTACGTAAAAAGGGGCGGGTTTGAAGCTTTGCGGAAGGCCCGTAAAATGCGTCCCGAGGCGGTCATCGCCGAGATCAAGGCCTCCCGACTGAGAGGCCGCGGAGGTGCGGGCTTTCCCTGCGGGTCCAAGTGGGAGCTTGCGAGAGATGCACCCGGCAACGAGAAATACGTCATCTGCAACGCCGACGAGGGCGAGGTAGGCGCTTTCAAAGACCGCTACATCATGGAGCACGACCCGTTCTCCCTTCTCGAGGGGATCGGCATTGCCGCCCACGCGATAGGGGCGGGGAAGGCCTACATCTACCTGCGGGCCGAGTATCGCTATCTGCTGGAGGGCCTGGGCAGGGCCATCGAGCAGGCCCTCCGAAAAGGGTTCTTAAGCGTGGCCGTCGAGGTGCGGGAAGGGGCGGGGTCGTACGTGTGCGGAGAGGAAACGGCCCTTATGAACTCCCTGGAGGGAAGGCGCGGGGAGGCCAGGTTCCGTCCACCTTTTCCTCCTGCGAAAGGCCTGTTTGGAAAGCCCACGATAATCAACAACGTGGAGACCCTCATGAACATCCCGCCCATAATCTCCCGGGGCGCGTCCTGGTTCGCCTCAATCGGCACGGGGAAAAGCACGGGCACCAAGGTCTTCAGCGTGAGCGGCGACGTGGAAAGGCCTGGCGTTTACGAGGTAGCCATGGGAACAACCCTCTACGACCTGCTCGTCCCTGCCGGGGCGCGGAAGGCAAAAATGGTGCAGGTAGGCGGGGCGTCCGGGGCGGTCGTTCCGGTCTCCATGATCGATACGCCCCTTTCCTACGAAACCGTCTTAGGCTCCGGGGCGATCACTGTCCTTGACATGTCTCGGGACGTGATCGACTTCGTTTACCGGGGCATGGAGTTCCTCAGCGAGGAATCGTGCGGCCTGTGCGCGCCCTGTCGTGAGGGCACCGAAGTGATGATGGAGATCCTCGGAAGGCTCGCGAGGGGCGACGGGGAAGAAGAGGATATCGGCAGGCTTGAGCGCCTTTCCCGGGTGATGGCGGACTCATCGCTCTGCGGTCTCGGGCAAACCGCGGCGGTTCCGGTCCTAGACACCCTCAGGTATTTTAGAAATGACTATGAGAACCGCGTCAAGCAATCGGTTTTTTTGAGGAGCTTGCGATAAGGGGGAATCATATGAAACCGGGATACCTGTGTCCTTACTGCGAGGCGAGCTTCGAGGCCCACGAGACGCTCAAGGCCCATGTCGTCGCCCGGCACGGGACGGAGCCGCTGCCAAGGCCCCAAGGGCTGATCAACTTGACGGTCAATGGCGGGAAGTACGAGTTCGAGGTGGAGCCGAACGTGACGCTCTACACGTTGATCCACGACAGGATGGGGCTGACGGGAGTGAAAATGTTCTGCGACCGCGGCGCATGCGGGTCCTGTACGGTCATACTGGATGGAAGACCGGTCCTCTCTTGCATGACCCTCGCCATAGAATGCGACGGCACGAGCATAGAGACGGCGGAGGGCATCGCAGCGAAGGGTCACCCTCTGATTGAGGCCTACGTCACCCATCACGCAATGCAGTGCGGCTACTGCACGCCCGGTTTTGTGGTCACCGCGAAGGCGCTCCTCGACAGGAATCCCGATCCGACGGAAGAAGAAATACGGGAAGCCCTTTCAGGCAACCTGTGCCGGTGCGGGACCTATCCGCAGCACCCGTTGGCAGTGACCGAGGCGGCAAGGCGCCTGCAGGGAGGGTCAAAATGACAAAGGGCGATATGGAGCGGCAGGTCGGCCAGGAACACAGGGTCAGGGCGGACAGGCATCCCCTCCCGGAATACCGCGCCATAGGCAGGCGCGTGCGCCGCAAGGACGGTCTTGAGAAGGCGAGCGGATATGCCGTCTATACTTCGGACGTGCAGTTGCCGGGCATGCTCCACATGCGGGTCCTCACCTGTCCCTATCCCCACGCCCGCATCGAGACCATGGATACCGCGAGGGCCCAGGCGCTGCCCGGGGTGAGGGCGATCCTCAGGTACGATGACCCCGAGCTGCCCGAGAAGGCGGACCTGAGCGGCCACTTCGGCCAGGCAGGACAGCCGCACGAGCCGGTCCTGGACAGGTGCGGCTACTGGCAGGGCATGCCCATGGGCATTGCTATCGCGGCCGACACCGAAGAGGTCGCCAGGGAGGCGCTGAAGCTCGTAGAGATCGTCTGGGAGCAGAGGCCCTTCAACCTGGACCCGGTGGAGGCGCTGAAAGCCGGCGCGCCCCTCACCAACCCCGAGTCGCAGCCGTCGGGCAATTTTATCCTGCCCTTCATGCACGAAAAAAAGGTCACCCACGGCGACATCGAGAAAGGTTTCAAGGAGGCCGACCGGACGATCGAGTTCACCATGAGGCGGGACCAGGACACGTGGGTGGGACCGGAGCGGCCATGCGGCGTCTTCAGGTGGAACGGCGACTACCCGGAGGCGTGGCTCAAGCATCAGCGGCCCCACCTCGCGAAGCGCCAGATCGCCGATTACTTCAAGGTAGGCGTGAGCCAGGTGACCGTACACTGCCTCTACCAGGGCGCGAGCTTCGGCGGATGGAGCCAGATGGGGCTCAACATGCAGCCGAACATCATAGCCGGCATCCTGGCGAAGAGGACGGGCAGGCCGGTCAGGTGGCAGTTCACCAGGAGGGAGGACTTCTGCGGGGCAGGCATGGACAACGCCCGATACCACGTGCGGGTCGGCTTCAAGAACAACGGGGAGATCACCGCCATCCACGCCACGTCATGGTTCTCCAGGGAAGGCCTCTCCCACACAGACCACTTCGTGGAGAACAGCAAGATCATCAATATCGTCCAGGAGTCGAACGGAGCGATCTGCAACATTTTCACCGGCTGGGCAATCAGGTGCGAGCAGAACATGAACTGCTACTGTTTTTCAGCAGTGATGAACCATGTAGCCGAAGCGCTGAAAATGGACCCTGTCGAGCTCGCCCTCATTAACGACGGCTGCGAGGGTCACGCCATGGCGGATATTACCGGGTGGAAGACCGAGCGGGGGTTCAAGGACAGGGACAGCCTCAGGGAATGCCTTGAGGCGGGGAAGAAGGCCATGGACTGGGATAAGAAGTGGCATTTGCCGGGCGCCGGAAAGCTGGCGAACGGCAGGATGCACGGGCTCGGCATGAGCTGGGCCCACGAGTGGGGTGACTCAGGCGGCTCCGCTGCAATAGCCATCAGGATCGAGCGCGACGATGGAACTGCGCGAGTCCTCGGGATGCGCTGCGACAACGGCGTCTGCGCAGAGACCGCCTACTGCCAGATCGCTGCCGACGAGCTCGGCTTCCGGTACGAAGACGTGCAGTACCGGCCTTTCGAAGAAGCCGGCTTTACGCCCATGACGCCCGACTCCTCGACGAACCTCGCCGTTAACGGGTGGGCAGTCAGAAACGCCGCCCGCCAGCTGAAAAAGAAGATTCTCGAGGTGGCCACGATGCCGAGGATCACTGAACGGCCCGAAATGGGCTACATTCCTCCCTTCGAGGGCTACAAACCAGAGGATCTGGACATCAAGGAGAGCGTGGTCTACGTGAAAAAGGACCCTTCGAAACGACTTACAATGGCCGGGTTGGTCCGACCGGCCTTCTTCATGGGCAAAATGGATGTGGGTTCCACCGAGCCGCTTTTTGCGTATGGATGGCAGAACCAGCAGGGGGCTTACGACATCAAAGGACCTCCGGGGCCGAGACCAATATTCGTCAGGCAAGCCCACTTTGTGGAGGTGGAAGTAGACCCCGAGACGGGCGGGATCGAGGTCACCAGGGTCGTGAACGCCAATGACGTGGGTAAGGCAGTCAATCCGGACGCGGTGGAAGGGCAGCAGTACGGCGGTTCCGTGATGGGGGTGAGCCGCGCGAGGACGGAGGAGGTAGTTTACTGCCCCAGGACGGGCGTGGTCCTGAACGGCAACCTCATCGATTACAGGATCAACACGATGCTCGACTGTGGTCCTATCGGCACGCGCATCATCGAAACCGGCATGGGCTACGGGCCTTATGGCTCGGTAGGCGTGGGCGAGGACGTAGCGAGCGTGGTCCCTTTCGCCTTCTACGCGGCTGTTCACAACGCCGTCGGAAAATGGGTGGACCTGCCGGCGACGCCTGACAAGGTGTTGAAGGCGCTGGGGAAAATATAGGGGGTCGAGATGAGGAACTTTGCCCATGTGAGTGCACGGACGCTCGACGAGGCCGTCGCCGCCTTGAGACGCTACGGGAAGAGGGCGGTGTTGATTGCCGGCGGGACCGACCTGTTGGGGAAGATGAAAGACGAGATATTGCCCGATTACCCCGAGGCCCTGGTGAACATAAAGACGATCCCCGGCCTCGACTTCATTACGGTCGAGGACGGGGCCCTCAAGATCGGCGCTCTCACGAGACTTGAAGACATCGCGAGCGACGAGGCCGTAAAGGCAGGCTATCCCGGGCTGGCAGAGGCGACGGCCAGGACTGCATCGGCCCACCTTAGAGAGATGGGGACAATCGGCGGCAATATCTGTCAGGACATCAGGTGCTGGTACTATCGTAATCCGAACAACCGCTTCCCCTGCTTGCGCAAGGGCGGAGGAAGGTGCTATGCCCTGGACGGGGACAACAGGTACCATTCCATCTTCGGGGGGAGCGTCGAGGAAGGCTGCTGTGCCGTTCATCCGAGCGATGTTGCGCCCGCCCTCATCGCCCTCGACGCAACGATAAAGACGACGAGAAGGACCGTCAAGGCGGAGGACTTTTTTCAGGTCTCCGTCGCCGGGACCACAATCCTCGATCACGACGAGATAGTGACCGAGGTGCAGGTGCCCAAGCCTGCCGGCAGGAGCGCTTTTGTCAAGTTCGCCCTCAGAAAGACGATCGACTTCCCTATCGTCAACTGCGCAAGCATGATAGCCCTGTCGGGCAAAAAGGTGAGCTCTGCCAGGATTTGTCTCAACGCGGTGTACGTGCGACCTTACAGGGCTGCGAAGGCGGAAGCTGCTCTCCTGGGCAGGACGATCAGCGAGGCAAACGCGGAAGCGGCTGCGGCCGCTGCTGCTGCCGATGCGAGGCCCATGTCCCACAACGCCTATATGGTGCCCCTGGCAAAGGCCATGATCAAGCGCGCCGTTCTGGGCTGCATGTAGTGTCCAAACAAAAGGAGGAGTGATATGGCACTCAAAGTATTAATGGCCCCTCTCAGGTATGTCCAGGGTCCTAACGCCCTGTTGCAGATGGGAGAGCAGCTACAGGTGTTCGGTATCAAGAACCCCTTGGTCCTGGCCTCACCCAGCGCGAAAAAAGCGGTCGGCCCCACCATAATAGAAGGACTCGAGTCGAAAGGCATCGGCTACGCCTTCGTCGATTTCGGTGGGCACTGCACGTGGAAGGAGATCGAGCGGACCAAGAACGCCTGCATCCAGGGAGGCCACGACGCGATCATCAGCTGCGGAGGCGGCAAGACCCTGGATACGGGCCGCTGTGCCGCTACAGGACCTGCCATGAACGTGGAGAAGCAGCCGCCCGAGTTTTTCCCCAAGTTCGGCGCCGGCGTGCCGTGCATCAACGTCCCGACTGTGGCCGCAACCGACGCCTCGACATCGGCGGTCTCCCTCGTGTACACGGAAAAGGGGACACTCGAGGCAACCATGGTTTTCCCCACAAACCCGACCATGGTCTTCGTGGATACCACCATTATCGCCAGGTCGCCCGTGCGTCTTCTCGTGTCGGGTATGGGAGACGCGCTGGCAACGTATTTTGAGGCGGATATGACCTACCGGACTTCGAGCATATCGGTTCAGACGCGCGCACAGAGCACGCGTACCGCCCAGGCGCTGGCGAGGCTCTGCTTCGATCTCCTCATGGAGTACGGGGTACAGGCCAAGGCAGAAGCGGAAGCTAAGGTCCCGGGTCCAGGAATCGAAGCAATTGCTGAGGCAAACGTGCTTCTAAGCGGGCTCGGTTTCGAGAGCGGCGGTCTCTGCGCGTCCCATGCCGTCGGACACGCCTTCCTTCACATCCCGGAATACTTCGAGGCAGCGCCGCCGTTTCACGGGGAGCTTGTGGCCTTCGGGACCCTTACCCAACTGATCATGGAGCAGAGAAAACCCGAGTTTCTCGACAAGGTGTTCGGCTTCTGCAGGGCGGTGGGTCTGCCTACCACCTTTGCGGAGCTCACCCTGAAGGAGGTCACGGACGAAGCCCTTGAGAAGGTGGCTCTGGTCGCTTCCAGGGACATCCTGATGCAGTCCATGACCGGCGCGCGGCAGGAGCGCGACGAGCAGGGCAGGTTCTACGATCACGGAGACATACTGAACGCCTTGAAGGCGGCAGACGCATACGGCCGCGTCTTTGGACGGGGGCGCTGACTTTCAGGGAAAGGCGGCCGGCTCAGGGATGCACCAGCCTTGCGCCCATTTCGAAAGCCTTCCGGCAATCCTCCGGGAACACGTCGCGCCGCCTCTCCGCCTTTTTTACCGGATCGAAACGGTCCGCCATCACCTTGGAATAGTCCTCGAACTGGCACGTGTCAAAGCAAAGGAGCGACTCCGAGGACCCGAATGTCATCTGCATGAACATCGCATTTACCGCGACGTGCTGGCTCGCGAGTTTTTCAAATCGGTCCGGGCCCGCGTTCATGGTATAGATAAAGGCGGTGGGTATCTTTCGGGGAAAAAGAGATCGGTAAGGATCGGTATACGCCAGATAGGGGAACAACAGGCGTTCCATGAAGGAGCGCATCGCTCCGGAAGCCGTCCCGAAATAGATCGGAGAGCCGAGAACAAGGGCGTCCGCTCTCTCGACCGCTTGCAAAAGGGGAGAGAGATCGTCCACAACGGCGCATTTCCCGTAGCTCATGCCGCCTTTCATCTTGCAGGCAAAACAGCTCCCGCACCCCTTGAACGCTAGATCGTATAGATGGAAAAGCCCGGTTTCCGCCCCCTGTGAAGCGGCGCCCTCCAGGGCTTTTTCGAGCAACGTGGCGGTGTTCCACTTCTTTCTCGGACTTCCGTTGAATGCCAGGACCCTCATGGGCCACCTCCATCGAAATGGTTAAACGTCGTAGGGCCGGTCATGAGGACAGCCCCGGGGGATTTGGGTTCACGCTGGCGGAGGCTCGAAAAGCTCTATGAGCACGCCCCCTGAGGACCTGGGATGGATAAAGGCAACCTTAGCGTCGTGCGAGCCGGCCCTGGCTGCCCGGTCAATCATTGTTGCGCCTTTTTTTTCGAGGGTCTCGATTTCTCTCTCGATGTCATCGACTTCCAGACATATGTGGTGAACGCCCGGGCCCCTCGTCTCGAGGAACCTGGCGAGGGGGGAATCGGGCCCGGAAGGTTGTATCAACTCGATGGCCGTCTCTCCTAATCTTAGGAAGCCGACCCTTGTCTTCTGGGCCGCCACTACTTCAACATGGGCGAGCGTGAGGCCCAGCACCTCTTCGTAGAATTTGGCGGCCGCCTCGATGTTGTCGACCGCCACGCCTATGTGGTGCAGCTTTCTTATCAAGTCCGTGCTCCTTTCCCCATGTCAGGGCATTTCCGCTCCGTCCGGTAGGCCGGGCCGTTCATTTCGATTCCATGAGCTTCTCGATGAAGGCCGCGATCTCTTTCAGCGGCGCACCGGGTGAGAAGATTTCCCGGATCCCCTTTTTTTTCAATTCCGGTATATCCTCTGCAGGGATGATCCCTCCCCCGACCACAAAGATATTGCCCCCGCCTTTCTCTCTCAATATCTCAACGACCCTTGGGAAGAGGTGGTTATGCGCCCCGGAGAGGCAGGAGAGGCCCACCACGTCCACCCCTTCCTGGATGGCCGCATTTGCGATTTGTTCAGGAGTATTCCTTATCCCTGTGTAAATCACCTCCATCCCGGCATCGGCAAGAGACCGGGCTATCACCTTTGCGCCGCGGTCGTGGCCGTCGAGGCCCGGCTTGGCGATAAGCACTCGGATCCTACGCTCCATCATCCCCCCATTTCCCTTACGCTTCTTTGTATTCCCCAAAAACGCCCCTGAGGGTGTCCGAGATTTCGCCGACCGTTGCGTATAGGCGGACCGCTTCGAGAATCGGCCGGACAATGTTATCTTTCCCCTGAGCTGCCGCTTTCACAGCCGATAGACTTTCCATGACCTTTCCGTCATCCCGCTCCTTCTTTACCGCTGCGAGCTTCTCCTTCTGGTGCCGTTCGATTTCCGGGCTGACGCGGAGAAAACGGGTGAACGGCCCTTCCGCAATCCGGAACGCGTTGACTCCTACTATGGTTCGACTGTTAGATTCGATTTCCTGTTGATATCGATAAGCGCTTTCACCTATCTCCCGCTGGACGTAGCCCGATTCTATAGCCGCGACTGCCCCTCCCATGGCGTCTATTTTTTCAATATAATCGATTGCCTTCTTCTCGATCTCATTGGTGAGCGATTCGATGGCATAGGACCCCCCGAGAGGATCGATCATATCGGCAACACCGCTCTCAAAGGCGAGGAGCTGCTGGGTTCTCAAGGCGATCATCACTGATTCCTCGGTAGGCAGGCCGTACGCCTCGTCTCTCGAGTTTGTGTGGAGGGATTGGGTCCCTCCCAGTACCGCGGCGACGGCCTGCAGGGCAACACGCACCACATTGTTCTCCGGCTGCTGGGCAGTCAAGGTGCAGCCGGCTGTCTGGGTGTGGAACCGCAGCGTGCAGGAATCGTCGCTTTCGGCCTTGAAACGTTCCCTCATGATTCTTGCCCAGAGCCTTCGGGCGGCCCTGAACTTTGCGACCTCCTCAAGAAAATTATTGTGGGAGCTGAAGAAGAAAGAGAGCCTGGATGCAAAAGCATCGACATCGAGCCCCGCTTCGATCGCCGCCTTTACGTAAGCAATGCCGTCCGCCAGCGTAAAGGCCACCTCCTGCACGGCCGAGGAACCCGCTTCCCGGATGTGATAGCCGCTTATGCTGATCGTATTCCAGCGCGGCACGTGATCCTTGCAGAAGGAAAAGATATCGGTAACGATGCGCATCGATTCACGAGGCGGGAAGATATAGGTGCCCCTGGCCGCGTATTCCTTCAGAATATCGTTCTGGATCGTACCCTGAAGGTCGCCCGCCCTTATCCCCTGTTTTTCCGCCACCGCCAGATACATGGCCAGGAGGATAACCGCAGTGGAGTTAATCGTCATCGATGTGGAGACCTTGTCGAGGGGGATGTGATCGAAAAGAACCTCCATATCTTTAAGCGTATCGATGGCCACACCCACCTTTCCCACCTCGCCCTCGGCAATGGGGTTTTCGGAGTCATAACCGATCTGGGTCGGAAGGTCGAATGCAACGCTCAACCCTGTTTGTCCCTGGTCCAGCAGATACCTGTAGCGTTTGTTCGTCTCCTCGGCAGTGGCGAACCCCGCATACTGCCGCATCGTCCAGAAGCGCCCGCGATACATGGTCGGCTGGACCCCCCTTGTAAAGGGGTACTCACCGGGAAAACCGAGGTCTCTCGGATAATCGACTTCAGCCACGTCTTCCGGCGTGTAAAGCCGCTTGATCTCAATACCCGAGGTCGTCTCGAACCTCGGCGCCCGTTCTTTAGCCTTTAACAAGGCTTTCTCCAGCGTCGTCTTCTTCCAACGCTCAAATTCGGCCCGACCGTCCCAGTCCATCGCCCACGCCCGCCTTCCCCGCCGTCTCTCTAAAGCGGTATGTTTCCGTGTTTCCGCCAGGGGTTGGCATCGACCTTCGTCCTGAGCATCCTCAGGGCCTGAATGATTCTGGGCCGGGTCTCCTCAGGCTCGATAATCTCATCAACGTACCCAAGCTCGGCTGCCTTGTAAGGGCTCGCGAATTTCTCCTGATACTCGTCCACCAACTGCCTCCTGGTCTCTTCAGGGTTGGAGGAATTCCTGATCTCGTTCCGGAAAATGATGTTGACTGCACCATCCGCCCCCATGACTGCAATCTCGGCCGTGGGGTAGCAATAATTCACATCTCCCCTGATATGCTTGCTTGACATCACATCATAGGCCCCGCCGTAACCCTTCCTCGCGATGATCGTGATCTTTGGGACAGTGGCCTCGCAGAAGGCATAGAGGAGTTTTGCTCCATGGCGGATAATGCCCCTTTCCTCCATATCGACCCCCGGCATAAAACCCGGGACATCGACAAACGTGACGATAGGAAAGCTAAAGCAATCGCAGAACCGGACAAAGCGCGCTGCCTTCACCGACGAGTCCGGGTCCAGGGCGCCGGCCATGAAGTTCGGCTGGTTGGCGACGATACCCGCCGGCATTCCGCCGAACCGGCCGAACCCGACGACTATGTTCTTTGCATAATCTTTTTGCACCTCTAGGAAATAGCCCTCATCCACGATCTGCAAGATCAGCTTCTTCATGTCGTAGGCTTTCCTCGAATCTTCCGGAATAATGGTCTTCAGGGACTCTTCCATGCGGTCAGGGTCGTCCTTGCATGTCATGACGGGCGGTTTCTCCTTGTTGTTCTGCGGGAGAAACAGCATCAACTCCCTGACAAGCCTGATCGTGTCTTCGTCATCCTCACCCGCAAAATGGGCCACTCCGCTTTTTGTCATGTGCACGCCGGGACCGCCCAGGAGCTCCGAGGTAATCGGCTTCCCTTCCTTCGTCACGGTTTTCCTCAGGGCGGCCTTGATGACGTCGGGACCCGTGATGTGCATGTAGCTCTTATGTTTGGTCATGAAGACGAAATCGGTCATCGCCGGAGAGTAGACTGCGCCGCCCGCGCAGGGTCCCATGATCGCGGAAATCTGGGGGATTACACCGGAGGCCAGGACATTACGCAAGAAGATGTGGGCGTAGCCGGCGAGGCTCTCCACGCCTTCCTGGATCCTTGCGCCTCCCGAATCGTTCAGTCCTATGATCGGGGCGCCGGTTTTCATCGCAAGGTCCATGATCTTGCATATTTTTTCCGCAAAGGCCATCCCCAGGGTGCCGCCGAAGACCGTGAAATCCTGTGAAAACACGAAGACCTGTCGACCTTCGATCTTCCCATAGCCGGTGACGACCCCGTCACCGTAAATCTTTTTCTCCGCCATTCCAAAATCATTGCAGGCATGGGTCACGAACCGGTCCAGTTCCACAAAGGTCCCCTTATCAAGAAGGAGATGCGCCCTTTCGCGGGCAGTGAGCTTGCCTTCCTCACGCTGCTTATCTATCTTTTCCTGCCCGCCTGCGAGCAATGCCTTTGCTCTTCTCCTCTCAAGCTCGGCTCGTATGGCCTCGATTCGTTTCATAACAATCCTCATCCGCCGCCTATCGGCCGGAACAGGTTCACCTCATCTCCATCGCTCAGGACGTGAAAACCCTCGACGCGCCTGCCGTTGACGATCACGATCACGGGCACTTCCCCGGGGATGTCAAGGCTCCTCAGCAAATCTTCGACCGTTGCCCCGTCGTCGAGCGCCTTCGAGAGGGAGAACCTGTTGCCCCCTTTCGGCAAGTAATGTCCGAGGTTTCCAAAGAGTTTGACGGCTACTTCCATCGCCTCAAAACCGATTCCGTATTACGTGCTCAGGGTCTTGCCCGCGGCTCTCGTCCGCCCTACCGCAACGAGACCGGCTTCGCGTCGACCTTGATGCGTCGGGCCCGAAAGGGCCGTCTTTTCGATTGTAGCCCGGATGGGGAAAAGTTGAAAGGGTTTTTTGGTGGGCGGGTGGCCTCGTAATGGAAGCTCTAAAGCCGGATCCTAATAAAAGACACTGTTCAGGTCGAT